>JABXJV010000311.1 GCA_013375355.1 Candidatus Helarchaeota archaeon | reverse complement strand
AGAAAGTAATGAAAATCAAAGGGGCTAAAAGACCAAAACCTAAAATGTAATTTTTAATTTTAGTGGGTGTGAACTGTTTTATATCCAGTGAGGTAAAATTAAATATTGCATAAATAATTAATACGATAACAACAGGAATGATAAGTTTTAAAAGCTGCTTTCGTAATTTTGAATCTATTTTCATACAATTTATCCTTTAATTTGAATTAGAATTTATCATTTCATTTAAAGACCAGTCGTAATCAAGGTATTTAATTTCCGGTTTATTATTGATTATATAATTTCTTTTCTCACTATCGAAATGTTTCATAATAAACTGAACTACACCCCTAATATTTTTATTATAGTTATTTAAATAACCATTTGAATCATCGACGGGGAAATCTTCAGCGTACCATTTAAATATTGATGAAATATGTAATTCATTTTTTGAGGTATCTAAGAAAACTATTTTTCTATTATTGATAAAACTCTTTGTAACATTTTCAAGTTGTTCATCTAATATGTTGGGTTTATATGCCTTATTAAGAAGTTCCGGACATCCTTTTGAGGCACATACTAAAGCAAAATGGATGCGAGGTTCATTGAATTTTTTTCTTAAAATTTCATGTTCTATATGATTCAGAGTGATATCTTTCCATATTACTCTTATAAAAACTGTATTCCAGAAATCCTTTATTTGACGAATGCTGTTCCTGGGGAATCTTGCCCTTGCGATAAGTCCACCATATTTAATAGGATAATTTTTTACTATGCCATAAATGGTAATAGCATTATAACCATTAATCCAGAATGAAAGTTTTTCATCTTTAGACCAAGGTTCAAAATCATTTACATTTATATTATGAAACTGTTCAAGATATTGGTTTAATAAATGAATATCATTCTTCTTAATATTATTATAATTGACTAATCCATCTTTTACATTATTCTTTAAAATAAGGTCGTATAAAGAGTGGTCAATTTTCCCAGCAAAAGTAATTTGTGGATATAAGATTATGAAAATTAAAATACAAAGAGACATTTTAAGATTTTTATACATGCGGTATCCTTATTCTTTGTAATAGAGCTT
>JABXJV010000310.1 GCA_013375355.1 Candidatus Helarchaeota archaeon | reverse complement strand
CGATCTTTTAAAGAAGTGGGATGAGGTAATTTGAAAGAAAAAGATAGTTTAAAGGATAAAGAATTAGAAGATGAATCTTCTAATTTACGATTATTGTTCTATGGTCAACCACAAGTTACGGAATCAAGAATTTACTATTCCTCCCAATCAACTTGTTACCAGCAAAGTTTAGAATTTTTAAATTCTTCAGATAATATTGAAATTCTACAAGAGAATGGATATTCAGAAATCGAATATAGCTGGACAAATCAAGATAATAGAGAACCTTATTGGAAAGGAAAGTTAAAAGTCCTGACAGTAGAAGCAGGTAGCAAGATAAAATTTGGTTTTGATTTCAAAGATTATTTCAAACAATTAATGTTTCAAGGTTTAAAGGGCCTGATATTAGTCAGTATATTTTTTACAATTATAATAGGGTCATATGAAATATCAAATTTATTTGAACCATGGTTTATTTTGACTAATGTGGGCCTAGTTGGGATATGTATTTTATTTCTTGGTATATTTCTACTAGACCGTTCAGAGTCTTGTCAGCAAAAATTCATGAAAAGATTTTCGGGATTCTTAGATACTTCTGAATCAGAATTAATTACATTGGCTTTAGAGAAATTTCGTTCACAATATGTCAAAGAGAATGTTCTCAAGGAACATCCAAAAGAAGCGATTTGCTTCAATTGTCAAACAGTTAATAAAAATAACTCAACTTTTTGCGTCAATTGTGGATTAACCCTTACAGGATGTTCTATATGTCTATTAAAAATTGGGTCAACTGAGGAAGTACTTAGATGTCCATATTGCAATAGCTTAGCTCATAAAAGCCATTTACTGGAATGGTTAAAAATTAAAGGTGTATGTCCAGTTTGTAAATATCCTTTAAAATGGAATAATAAAAAATTAACTTGATGTAGGGGGATGGGGGCCAATTTCTAAATTAAAAGTAGTAAATAATGCACTGGAAAAATTCCTAAAGAGCTTTTATTACTATATAATTATTCCTATTATTATTTTCCT
>JABXJV010000309.1 GCA_013375355.1 Candidatus Helarchaeota archaeon | reverse complement strand
TATTTTACTAATTTATTTATAAAAACTTTGTCAAATTTTCAATACATATAAAAGATCATATTTTAAAAATAATATTACCTACATGTCATGCTGAATTTATTTCAGCATCTAAGTAATTAATAAACAATAGATTCTGAGACAATACTGAATCGAGTTCAGCACAGGGTTCAGAATGACAGTTGGTTGTTAGTAAATTAATTTTTGCAATTGAGAATTCAAATATAAATACGAAAAATAACGAGTTTAACAAAAATTGCCAAGGTCTTTTTTATTTATTAAGGAATATCACATAAAATATAATTTTTACTTTTTGCTGTTCTATCTTACAAAGGGAGTAAGCAGTTTTTTTAAATAAAATAGCATTATATGTTTTATATTTCTCTTAGTAAAAATGATATAAAATGGTATTCCGGCAAGAATAGTTAATATGCCAAATAGAGATTCGAATGGGCGTTCTATGACAGTGTAGGTCATCATCCATATAGACATAATAATGAAAATAACAGGTGATATTGGGTAGCCAAATGTTTTATATGGGCGTTCGGCATTGGGCAGTTTTTTTCGAAGTATATAGACTGTGCTGACTGTCATTGCGGAAAATCCCATCAGAATAAAACTTGCATATGTAAGTAGTTGGTCAAATGTTCCACTTATTAGAAGAACAGATGACCATCCAGCCTGAAGTAGTATTGCCTTTGATGGGGTTTTGAAAACAGGGTGCACTTCCTTGAACTTTTTGAAGAACAAATTATCTTCCGCCATAGCATAATAAACTCTTGGACCAATAAAAACCATTGCACTTAAACAGGCAAGAATTGATACTGCAAAGATGACTGTGGTAAATGATGAGACTGAAGAACCAAAGAGTGCATTCATCGATTCAGAACCAATTCGTAAAACTCCTTTCATTTCGTTAATGGGAAGTGCATAAAAATATACCATATTTAAAAGAAGATATAATAACATTACCACTAACGTACCGATTATTAATGAACGGGGGATATTTTTTCCTGGATTTTTGATTTCACCTGCTATATAACTTGCTGCGTTCCATCCGCTGTATGCAAACATCACAAAAATCAGTGATACTCCTGCTTTTGTTAAAGATATGGAAGTGGGATTATCTATAAAATTTTTGTTAAAATGCTGCCAATTTCCATTTCCCCACAGAAAACTTGCGCCTATTACTATTAGAATGAATAATATTTTTAAAGAGGTGATGCTGTTCTGGACGAGTTTACTTGCTTTTAAGCCTGCATAGTGAAATCCAGCAAATAGGAATATAACAAGTACTGCAAAAAAATGTCCCCACGATACCTTTAACGATATTATACCGATATCGATATTATAAAACTGAAGAGGTGACAGACTTGGTGTGAAAAAGCTTATATACTCCATAAATGCAATAGCGGAAGCTGCGATTGGAGCGGAAAAGCCTACGAAAAATGACATCCATCCTGTAAGATATGCCCAGAATGGTCCGTAACCATTATGAATGTAAATGTAGTCTCCTCCTGCAAATGGGAGCATAGCACCTAATTCAGCCACTGTGAGTGCACCCATCAGAGCAATAAATCCTCCGAGAACCCAGAGCCCGATAATCCAGATTGGATCAGGTACGTCTGCAGCCATAAAACCGGTGATTGTGAAAATACCTGTCCCAATCATATTAGATATCACAACCGCAATTGCCGTCCAGAAACCAATCTCCCTAATTAACTTTCCCTTATTTTTCATACTCTATTATTCAGAATGATAAAGCAATTTTTTATCAGTAATTATGTGATTTTTATACCATTGGGATAAAGTTTTTAGTATAAGTTCAGGTTCAATATAGTATAAATAGAATTCTTTATCAATGATTTTATTAAATTAAACGATAGTGCCATGGATTTATCATATATGGACCGAGATTTAAGGATTGACATTATTGAAAATAAGCATTAAATTAATAAAAATGCGCCTGTAGCTCAATAGGATAGAGTTCCTGGCTTCGAACCAGGGGGTTGGGGGTTCGATTCCCTCCAGGCGTACTAAGTTATGTTTATAATGCGCCCGTAGCTCAATTGGATAGAGTACTTGGCTACGAACCAAGAGGTTGGGGGTTCGATTCCCTCCGGGCGTACTAATATTTGTTATATGATTGGAGAATAAAATGCAGAAAAAGAAAAAAATTGATGTGAAAACTGCTGCAATAATTGCAAGGAAATATCTTGAGGAATTAACTGGGATACAAAATGCAACTGTAGAAGAGACTGTGTCATCAGAAGGTTTTTGGATTATAACTCTTGGATACGTTGAACCTAATAAACTTTTCCCAGATAAGAATTATAAAGTGTTTAAGGTTGACGGTAGTAGTGGTGAAGTAGTTTCTATGGAAATAAAAGATATATCAAAAGAATAATGTTTCAAAAAAATAAATTTGATTTAGAAAATTTATATTCAAAAGGCATTATTGTTGATACTAATTTACTTATTTTGTTATTGGTTGGTGTATATGACCCCCGATATATATCAAAATTTAAGATAACGTCTAAATATACTAAAAAAGATTTTATAATTTTAAGAAATTTTGTTAATAGATTTAAAAAGTTAATAATTACTCCACATATTCTTGCAGAATTGTCTAATCTTTCTATGAAAATTCCAGAAAGGAGATTAACAGGATATTTTATATATTTCATTGACATTTTGAAAAGGTCAGAAGAGATAAATATTGATAAAAATTTAATATTATCAAACAAATATATTTATAGGATTGGAGTTACGGATGTTGGAATTATGTTGTCATCTGAAAATAATGATCTATTGTTTATAACAGATGAATTTAAATTAGCAAATATTTCTTTTTCAAAAGGTCTTAATGTATTACATTTCAGTCAAATTAGAGGGGAGTATATTTTATTTAAAAATTGGATTATACTTAATGAATTTATGAGTCCAATCTAAAAAGTACTAATTCCTAATAATTTTCATTCTATG
>JABXJV010000308.1 GCA_013375355.1 Candidatus Helarchaeota archaeon | reverse complement strand
AGGGTAAATATAGTCAAGGGTTTCCAGAATATGGTCCTGAGAGGATGGGTGCTCCTGTGAGAGGTTTTACAAGGATTAGCGATGCTCAAATAAAAGTGCATTGTTCTATTTCAAACCCTGACATCGTCGTTATTCTCGATTCTACATTGCTTGATCTCGTTGATGTTGCAGATGGTTTGACTGATGATGGTATAGTTATTGTTAATTCTTCCCTACCTCCTGCAGAAATCAGAAAAAAATTAAAGATGAAAAATGGTAAAGTTTTTACTGTTAATGCCTCACAGATAGCACTTGATGAACTTGGTAGGGATATACCCAATATGCCAATGCTTGGTGCTATGCTTAAGATTACAAATATGTTAAAACTTGAGACTCTCACCAGCGGAATACAAACTAAATTTCTAAAAAAATTCAATGAAAAAATAGTTGAAGGAAACGCAAAAGCAGTAAAAAGAGCATACGAAGAGGTCATCGGGGAATGAACTCTGATATCATTATTTTCACAAACTTTCTTTTGTGAAAAGTGGAAAATTATTAAAAATTTGTTAAAAATATTAATAATCATTTTTATTTGGGTAATATATTTTTATGGGCCTTTTTATTAATCAATTAAAAATAAGATTGAGTGAAGCAACTCCAGATAATGAACTTATTGAAAGGATTTTGTCCGGGGAGGAGAGAGATTGGAAGTATCAACTAAAACTCGTTGATGAGAATGAGTATCCCATCGAATTTGCTTATCTTGAAGAAATTGTTCATTATTTGTGTTATAGAAATATTGATATGGTAAGAAAGATTGCGAAAGCGCGTATGGTTTCTAATAAAGATTTAACCAGAATTGCAGAGATTACTTATGATTTTGCGGTTTGGAAGAATATTCCAAAAACCGCATTTTTCATTGTTGATAATTTTATGTTGGATGAAAAAAAGACTACGTATGGATTTTTGCACTATTTGAGAGAATTAATAAATGAGGGTGACTATCAGAGAGCATCAGAAATAGTCAAAAATTATAAAGGAAAAGTAATTCCCGAACAAATGAGACAATGGGGCTGCCGACTTTTTGAACAGGCGATGACATTTAGCAAATCTGAAACTGAAAGAGATTATACAAAAGCGTTTAAAATTAAGGAGATATTCTCTTTGAAACCGGAATTAACTGAATCTCATGCTCTCATACAATATCGTTATAATATGTCGAAAGGGAACCACCTCACAGCAGCAGAAATTGCAAGGATTCTTCAGCTTGATAAGAGAAGAATGAAAAAGGCTGCGATTATGGTATTTAAGTCAGAATTCGATAAGTTTAAAAAAAAGTTTGGCAGGGGTGAATATCATGAAAGAATAAGTCTAACGCTTGATAATCCTTATGTTCAATCTGTTAGTATTTTAAAGGATTATGCAATTATGGAAGAAAAGTTTTCAACCGATCCATCTGAACGAACTTACTATGGAGAAGCATCGGATGCTGCTTTTTCCTTTTTGAAAAGGATTATTAGCCTTCCTGAATCTGAAAAAGTAAGTTTCTTCACCAAATCTTTTCTTTCTGCAAGTCTGATCGCTGATTATAATCTTATGGATATGAAAAACGTTGAAAGAGCAACTGCCAGTGACCAGATAATAGGACAGATTACTCGGAAACTGGATGAAATTATTACTAATATAAATCAGGCAGAACTTTATTATAAACCTGTCTTGAGGTTGTTCAATATTTTTTCTTCTCACAGGCTCGCTTTAAAATATCTGGCTTGCAGATTATTCGATATTTTTGTGGAAAATGATAAAATAGAACTATCTCATAAAACCTATACTGATTTTGCATTGGAAAAAAGAGAAATCCTGGAAACATTGATGAACAGATGTCTTATTCTTTTGAAACTTAAAAAAATTGAAGAGTTTGCTGGATTCATAGAAAGATTTTCTATTGTTTCAGATTTAAAGAAAGTTGATGAATTTATGGAACAGTTACATCCATACTTTGATAAGTATATTTATGATAAGTGTTACGATGCGGCAAATACCGTTCAATCAATTTTTAAATTTCCTAAAAAAAGGGTTGTCTCTTCTGCAGTCTATTTCTGCAGGAGACTTATGTTAAATGAGGAGGATGATGAAGTAATTAAAATAATGGATAAGTTTAACTTATCGAACAGAGACCTCAGTAAAGTTTTTAATGAGATTTATAATATTCGAATTACACATTCATGGAAGAAGGGTTATGACTTCCGAATGAAATTTGGCATTTCTGTTATGGATGTGGGTCTTTTCAAATGGCTTTTTGGAGAGATTTTAAGGTTTAATAGAATTGTTTATTTGTATCTTGGTGAGGAGATAGACGTTGAAAAGAAAAAGTCTGATTGATTTTTGTAAAATTATTGAAACGCTAAAAACTTAAGAAATTGAATTATTTTAAAAATTTATAAAATTATTGTTTTTTACCACTATTCTATTATTTATATTTTCAAGTTTTTGAAAACCTGCACACCAGCAACAGCAAAAAATTATTTATAATTCCTTTCTTTGTAAGGAGTTAAAAAATTTTTCAATAAAAAGAGGAGGAAGAAATGAAGATGTTAAACTTCAGAATTGCATTATTTTCGGTTACTGCAGTATTTATTTTTTTGTTGGGATTTTTTTGCGCAAAAGAGGAGGATTTAAAGAATATCCGTCTGCTTGACTATAAACCGAAATCGATGCTTCAAACAAAGGTAACAATTGTCGAGAAGGCAAAATTTCCTGCAATAGATGCACATAATCATTTGAGGAGTGTTGTTAATTCTGGAGCAGATGTTTCCGAACTTGTTAAAATTATGGATGAATGCAATGTTAAAGCCGTCGTTAACCTTGACGGCGGTTTCGGTGAAAATCTTGATAAACATCTGAAAGTGCTGAAAGAACCATATCCAGATAGATTTATTGTATATGCATGGATCGAGTGGAATAAAGTGAATGAGCCCGGGTTTTCAGAATATTCTGCAAAACAATTAGAGGAGGCTGTAAAAAAAGGAGTTCAAGGATTAAAAATCTTCAAACCTCTCGGACTTGGAATAAAGGATGAAGATGGAAGTTATCTTCGTGTTGATACTCCGAAACTGGATGCAGTTTGGGAAAAATGCGGCGAGCTTGGAATTCCTGTAACGATTCATGTTGCAGACCCTGTTGCATTTTTTACCCCTCTGGATAGATTTAATGAGAGGTTGGAAGAACTAATAGAGCATCCAGATTGGATGTTTAATAAACCTGAATTTTATTCTCATGATGAACTTATAGAACAGAGAAATAATGTTATACGAAAACATAAAAATACAGTCTTTGTCGGTGCTCATGTTGGGAATTATCCTGAAAATCTTCAAAAAGTTGCGGAGTATTTGGATGAATATCCCAATTTTAATGTAGATATCTGTGCGAGACTTAGTGAACTTGGAAGACAGCCTTATTCAACGAGGAAATTTATTATCAAGTATGCAGACAGGGTACTATTCGGAACAGATGGGAGCGATGCTGGACCTATTAATGCAGAAATGTATCACGTCCATTGGCGTTTTCTCGAAACTGATGACGAATATTTTGATGTAGAAAAAAGCCATCATTTACAGGGAAGGTGGAGAGTTTACGGAGTCTATCTTCCTGATGAAGTGCTTGAGAAGATATATTATCTCAATGCAAAAAGGTTGATACCGGGAATTTCTTAGGTCCATTATTGAAAATTTTTGTTCTTAGAAATTTTTAATTTAATATAATATAAGGAATAATTTAAATGATTTAAACCAATATATTATATAACTAATATTAATTATCTATAAAATAAGTAAGTAGTCTATGAAATATAAAGTAATTTCTTTAGGTGAGTTGCTTGTTGAAATAATGCGGGATGAAGTTGGTATGCCTTTAAATATTCCTGGGAGATTTTTGGGTCCATTTCCGAGTGGTGCTCCAGGAATATT
>JABXJV010000307.1 GCA_013375355.1 Candidatus Helarchaeota archaeon | reverse complement strand
ACTATCTGACCATCTTTCGTGGCGATACCTACTCTGGCAGGAATTGGTTTAAATAGTTGTTTTGCTGCTTGTCCTACATAATCCCTCATTAACTCTGAAGAAACAGCTGGGACCTTCCATTCTTTTTTTGTTGCGGCATTTTCAAATGTTAAAGTTACAACCTCTTCACTCATTTAACTTACCTCATTTTAGTTGATTTATACAATAATCATCTCTTTTTATTTAATTATAATTAAAAAATTTAACTTATTAATCTGAGTAAGATAAGTGAAATTTTTCTAAAATATATTTCTCGAAATTCCTAAGTAAATTATGACTTTTAAGGTTATCAGATTAATAAAAAAAGAAATATATTCAATTAACCATTTGGTTTAGTTTATACGGAAACTATGAGTTCTTTTACATAAATAAGGTTCTTTCTAATAGAATTAAAGACCCTTTTTTTGAAACAGATTAAGAAAAATTAACTCTTTTAAATCTTATTTTAATAAAAGGATTTTTATATAAGATAATATTTTCTTTTTTTATACATATGGAGGTGAAAGAATGATGAAAAAAATCTTGGTTGCATTTGATGGTTCAGAACACGCCATTAAAACTTTAGACTTTGCACTTGATTTAGCAGAAAAGTGTTCGGCAGATGTCACAATATTAAGCGTATCTCATCACAGTACAACACCTATAGGAATGATTACAACACCTGTTCCTGGAGAGATTCTTGAAACATATTCAAAGGAATTGATGGACAGTACTGCCAAAGTATTGTCCGATGCAGTAGAAAAGGCGAGAGAAAAGACTAATCTGAAAATTGAGCCTAAGTTGATGGAAGGTAGACCAGCAGACACAATTGTCCAAGTTGCCGAAGAAGAGAAGTTCGACCTTATTGTCTTAGGAAGCAGAGGGTTAAGTGGAATTAAAAGATTTTTCTTAGGTAGCGTTAGCAATGAAGTTGTAAACCAAGCGAAATGCCCCGTGTTAGTAGTAAAATAATTAATTTCATAACTATTAGAAAAAGATAAAAACTAGTATTCATCGTTTCCAAGAGTCGTATACTAGATTTAAGACCGATTTTTTTTAAGCCCAATTATTTAAGTAGAAACATTATTTGAGTTTTTAAGTGAAAATAAAATATTCTAAAATTCTTTTAAAAAAAAGTTAAGTTGTTTTAAATAGATTTTATGCTCTATTATTCTTCCATTTTAAATGAAAGATGTACTCGAGCTCTATATAAAACTATTTTATTATCTTCAATTTTTACATCAAATTGTACAACTTCTGCAATCCTTAAGTCACGTAAAGTTTTCGCAGCTTTACTTATAATGTTTTGTATGGCGTCTTCAAAGCTTTTTTCAGATGAACCAACTACTTCTATAACTTTATAGACCGATTCTGTCAATTCTTTTACCTCATCTAAGATTATTTAATTTATTTCAAAATTAGTAATTGAATTTAGGAAATTTATTTTTCTCACGAAGTCTTATATTTATATTCGATATCTTCTTTCAATTTAAGGAGAGGAATTAACATGGATGAAAATAAACCAATAATCGAAAAGGTAATTCTACCTAAATTTTTACATAAGTACGCGATAGAACGAGGACAAAAAACAAGCTCTGAAGTAGGATTTTATATTGTTGGGTTGATTCGTGGTAAAATTGCATATTGTTATGATTTAATTGAGTTTGATTATTATGAGCAGGGACCTACATATGTAGAAACTAACTTTGCAAAAGATTTTAGGCTTAGAGCAGGATTACCTATCGGTTTAGAAATATTAGGGAATATGCATAAACATCCAGGACGAATGCTGGGCTATAGTAATACTGATAAAGAGACTTTCTCAAAATATGCCCGTGATACTCATAATAGAAATGTATTTATAATTTACGTATTAAGCCCGGATGAATTGGTAGCTTATAATGCAGTTGATGATAAAGTTCATAAAATTGAAAGTGAGGTTAGGAATCTTAATAGAGAAGAACGATTAAAAACATATCATTTTACAATCCCAATAAATTTTCAATTATGTGGACCAAAGGATTCTAAATTTCAGGATTTAAGATTTAATTTCATTAGTAACGCTGCACACGAAGTTGGTAAATGTCTTTCACGTCCTATCCTTCTCTATGGTTATCAAGAAATTCCAGATAAAGAGTTATTAATGAACATTGATGAGATAGAAGTTATTCCATTTGTTCCGATTGATATTAAATTGGGGCAAAATTTCAATATAGCTTATAGGTTTTTTTTGCCTGCAAATGCCAAAATTGAAGATCTCTATGAAAGAATAACTAAGGATTTTAAAATTTCTCCGACTCTAGAATTATTTTTAGGGGATAAAGAGCTTGATAAAAAGATTAAATTATTAGAGATGGTAGGAAAAATATTAAATTTAAAAGAGAAAGAGTTTGAAGAAAAAATAGGTAAAATAGAGAGTGTTGAACAATTAAAAAATAGTTTAAATTCGTTAAGAAGAGATTTAGAAGAGATTTCTATCCATACTCGTAGTATAAGAAATATTGATGACGAATTTGAAAAAATTCATAATACTATTAAAGATATTGAGAAGAGATTGAAGAAATTAGAAGGAAAAGATGATAAAAAAGATTCAGACGCAACTTTAGATAAATTTATGAGATATGGTTGAGGTATTTAGATGATCCCGATTGAAGAAAGAACAAATTTAGCATTAAATTCTCCTAAAATGTTCTCTAGAATCATTTTTATGGGATATGATATAAATAAACTTTTAACACAAACCACACTCATTTGTGGAGCTGGCGGGTTAGGAGTAATTGTTGCTCAAATATTAGCTAGAACTGGCATCGGAAAAATAATAGTAGTAGACAAAGATATTGTGGAGGAGGAAAATTTTAATAGGTTGGTTTATGATAGAAACGATATAAATAAACCAAAGGCTGTTGTATTAGCAGAAAAGTTAAAACAAATACGAAATGCAAAAAATATTGATAAAAAATTTCATCTTCAAACCGAAGCTTACGATAATAATGTAATTGCATGGCAAGAATTAGAAGATTTGATTGATAGAAGCAATTTAATTTTCACTTGTTTTGATAATGAAGAAGCAAGAATAGAGGTCAATGCATACGCGGTACAACAAAGAAAACCAATTATTGATGGGGGAACTAGTGAAAATGCTTTAAGAGGTATTATTATATCAGTTATTCCTGGTAGAACGCCTT
>JABXJV010000306.1 GCA_013375355.1 Candidatus Helarchaeota archaeon | reverse complement strand
CCGATTTTTCTTATGAAACTTTGATCTAATCTAATATTTAATTAAAAAAATTAAGAAATATTCATAAAATATATTTTTAAAATCTTGACATTTATTTTTCTTTTCATTAATATCTTGAAAAAATGAATTCAGAATTATAAATAATGAGCCATTCGCGAAATTCGTAATTGCTATCTGATAATAAGATACAGGGACGTCAAAAATGAATTGTCTAATAAAATTTTTACTATTTGTTAATATCGGAATTGTTGTAAGGGTCAAAAGTGGCGATTTTTGTCATAAAATTACTAATTTTATGGTATTAGACAGTTAATTAAGAGATTTATTTTCGTGAAAATAATAGAAAATTTTTCATATAAGTATTACCTATTATAAAATATTTTTATGAAACCCTATTAACTTCTTGGTTAAGAATTATTGTTAATAATACTATAATCGAGTTCAGCAATGGCTATACTAAAGGAAATTATAGTAATCCTTCTTCTCCTCTCTTTAATCCCGGTGATTAAAAAGAGTAAATACATCACGGAATTGAGCATAATCGGAAAATTAAAAATGCTCTTTTTATGCGGGTTATCTATTTTTTTAATCTTTTCTATTCTTAACATTATATTTCCTCGGGGGAGAAATTATTACTTAAGTGGTCTTGTTGACAATTCTTTTCTTAACTTTATCCTGTCAGGATTTGTATCTTTGTTGATAGGTGGACTGTGCATTATCATTATACTTATGCTGTATGAATTGATTATGTTCAGCAAAAAGAGATTTACAGTTATAAATTTCAAGATGCTCGTCTTTCTTTCAATTTTATATATAATTTGGATGAATTTCAAAGGATTTTCTTCAGGACAGATTCCCAAAGATATATTAATCGGTGGTCAGGTTAATGTTATAGGGATTCTGGTTGTTTTATCAATTATTTTAAATTCTCTGAAAAGTTCTTGGGTGGCATTCATCAACAGAAAACAAAAATTCATTGTTCTCATTGGTTCGGTAATTTTAATATCAGTTCTTTTGGATTTATTTAATCATCCAATAAAATATGTCTCATCCTATTTCAGTTTTTCTGCTGGTGCACTACAACATCTGACATTTAATTTCTTTTTGGTGTATGCAATAATTTCTTCTATAAATATTCTATTACACCTTCCCAGCGCCGGGATTTTTGATAAAAAAATCAAACAGCTTTCTTCCCTGCACCAATTGAGCAGCTCAGTCGCATCTGTTCTGGAGATTGATAAACTCCTTGTAGAAATTGTTAACCATACTTATGATATAACCAATTCCGATAGTATCTGGCTCCTCATTCGAGAGGATGAGAGTAGTCCTTTTACTATAGGGGCCTCAAAAAATCTACAACTCAAAGACAAAAATCTCGTAAGTATTGACTCTGAAGGTTTTTTAAACAGCACAATTATCGAATCGAAATCTTCATTGATATTGAATGAGCTCAAAAAAGAATCGTTTATTTCTGGAGTTTCAAAAGGTTCTTTAATTGGAATTCCTCTTATATCTTCAAAATTGGGAATCATTGGTATTCTTTATGCAAAGAAAAATAATAATTATGGATATAGTGAGGATGAAGATTATATAT
>JABXJV010000005.1 GCA_013375355.1 Candidatus Helarchaeota archaeon | reverse complement strand
TTCATTATTATGAATCTCGGGAATTATCATAACTCTAATTTCCCATATCTTTTCTGCTGAATTCTTTATCAAATACTCTGCATTCCGAAGCACAGGAGCGGGGAATGCCCCAGTCAGTTGTCTGAAAACTTCATCGCTGAACGCCTTTATATCAAATGTTATTGATGTTGATATCTTTATTATTCTTTTCAAAGAATCGAGCGTCATAAAACCGTTGGTATCAAAGTTCATCTTAATATCTTTTTTAATTTTCTTTGCCTCCCTTACAACATCTTCAATCCATGGGAGAAAAATTGTAGGTTCCCCGCCGGTGAAAAACAGCCTATCTGCTCTTATCCATTCAGCCTGTTTGGAATTTAATTCATTGACCGCCTTCTTTACCCATTCATAAGGTTCATAATAACCCTCAAACTCCCTATAATACCTACCTTCAGGATAAGTAGATATAGAGAAATTTTGACAGAAAAGACACCTGAAGTTACATCCTGATAGAAATGCATCATAAGATGATGGAGGGGCAGGATGTAAAGTCGAACTTGCAACAATAGGAATTCCCGATACCCCACATACACCCACCTCTTCATACCTATTAATTCCGCATTTCCATTCACATAAATTGCAATTCTCAAACTCTTTATAATATGTCATAATTTTATTTTTCAAAAAATAATTTATTATATCTACTTTTTTTGAAAAGAAAGTGGACTCCGATATGGCAGAACCGCTTTGGGGGAAATAAACACCTAAGGCGAAAAAGCAAACTTAAACTTATCCTGAATGTTCAAGATAGTAGAATTTCTCTTCTGTGGGACAGGAATAATCATTTTTAATACATTTAGTAAATTAATCTGAATTCGCCAATGTATTTTTATTTTAATATTTTTTTTAAAATAATATCCTTAATATTACTTTTAATACTCACTACACAATAATCTCTCAAATCAAAAAGTTTTATCACATTTTCTATATTTGAATTTCTGACGACAAGAATCAAATGACCGTTATAATTTTCAATCAAAAACCTTATGGTTTTATAAAATCCCCTTTTCTTCACTTCAAGTTGACCAACCTCATCAATTATTTTAACTCCTGATGAAATGTTCTGGGTTAAAGTTCTGTCAGCGAATTTAAACCCTTCTTCAAAAAAATAGAAATTACCAAATTTCTCTCCACCACTCATAAAATTTTTTGATGCAAGAAGTCTCCTTTCACCGGTTTGAAGGTCAACTGCATAGTAAGATTTTTTCATATTTTTATTCATCTCGGATCTACTTATTATACCTGACACCGAAATACCTTCACTAATGAGATATTCATAAATCAACCTGGCATTTTCTGTTTTTCCTGAATTTTTATCACCAATTAAAATTATCACCATGTTTTTACAATCCT
>JABXJV010000305.1 GCA_013375355.1 Candidatus Helarchaeota archaeon | reverse complement strand
TTTAATGTGAAAATAAATATTAAACTAAATAATATAAAACTAATAAAGAACTTGGATTTCATTGGGAACTCCTTTTATTTATTTTTTATTGTTTTTATTTTTCTTAATTAAATTCGTTTTTAAATTAGTATTCTACCTGAATACCCCTGATACCCAAAATAGATTAAACTCTACCAAACTATTTCTCTCACTTATATTTATTGTCTAATTTTCAGTTTTTCTTATATTTATAGATTATAAATTTATTCCTTATACTTACTTTAATCCCCTGCTCCAAGATTAAAATAAACTTTAACTTAATTTTTTATCGACATTTTTTTAAAAATCTTTAAATAATTTCTTACTTTTTTCAAAATTTAAACAAAAAATTATTTTATTATTTATTTTGATTAATTGCAATATCTATGCCAATTTTATTTAATTTATTTTTAACAAAAATTATCCCACTAATTTTAATAATCTCTAGTGCAATGACAAATAAATAATACTATCTGGTTAAAAAAATAAAGTAAGTTGTGAGACATAAAAAACACCCAACATGTCATTCCCGCGAAAGCGGGAATCCAGAAATGATATAGCTCATTGATTATGTATACATGCTTTTAAGAAAATCAAATTCATTATCCATATTATATATTATTTTATAGTATTATTTTCACGAAACACTAATAGCAGATTTATCATTTTATTTTTTTACTATCAAATAATATACTAAGATATAAAATATTTGACAATCTGCCTTTTTGAAATTCTTATATAAAAAATTTTCCCAATTAATTATTAAAATAGTCAGAGAGAAAATTAGGTAGAAAAGTTATAAGGAAGGTTTTTCCATTATTAGAAATAAATTTTACATAATCTGATTTATTTTAATTTCAGAAGGTTATTTTATCATCTTCTTCAGCTGATAAAGCCTGTTCAATGCATCAAATGGTGAGAGTTTATCTGGATTAATTTTTCTCAATTCTTCAATAGCCAAACTTTCATCTAAAGAGAATAGACTTATTTGATAACTTTTTGCTCTTCTTGAGTCATCTTCATTTACTGCCAGTTTAGGATATTGGTCTGGCGTCAGTTCATTTGCTTCTAAATTATTGAGTATTTCCTTTGCTCTGTCGATTATTTCTTTAGGTATTCCAGCCATTTTGGCTACCTGGATGCCATAAGAATGGTCACATCCACCCCTTTCAACCTTTCTTAAAAATATTACAGAATCCCCCCACTCCTTAACAGTTACATTATAATTTTTTATCCTTGGAAAAATTCTTTCCATTTCAGTCAATTCATGATAATGGGTTGCAAACATAGTTTTTGCTGCAACTTTTGGGCATTCGTGAATGTATTCTGCAGCAGCCCAGGCTATCGAAAGACCATCGAACGTGCTCGTCCCTCTACCTATCTCATCGAGTAATATCAGAGCCTTGGGAGTGGCATTGTTTAATATGTTTGCAAGTTCATTCATTTCAAAAAGAAATGTGCTTTCCCCTCTTGCAACATTGTCTGTCGCTCCTACTCTGGTAAATATCCTATCCACAATACCTATCTCAGCCCTTTTTGCAGGCACAAAACTCCCCATCTGTGCCATCAGCACTATAAGACCTCCCTGCCTGAGATATGTAGATTTTCCCGACATATTAGGTCCAGTTATTATAAGGATCTGTTCTCCTTCAAGGTCAAGATGGGCATCATTGGATATAAACTGCTCGCCCGGTGGAAGCAATTTCTCAACTACAGGATGACTCCCCCATTCTATAATAATTTCATCACCACTATTAACAGATGGTTTAAAATAATTATTCAAATATGCAACAGAAGCAAGGGAACAAAGACAGTCAATTATCCCCAACAGTTTAGCATTCCTTTGAATCTTATTGGTTTCGATAGCGATTTTCCTTCTGAGACTTTGAAAAATTTCATATTCGAGTGAAGCCATCTTTTCTTCTGCATTTAAAATTTTCTCCTCATACTCCTTTAATTCGGGAGTGATAAACCTTTCTGCATTCACTAAAGTCTGCTTCCTTATATAATCAGAAGGAACCTTCGAAAGATTTGGCTTTGTTAC
>JABXJV010000304.1 GCA_013375355.1 Candidatus Helarchaeota archaeon | reverse complement strand
GATCTACTACTTGGAATACTTTTAGCAATATCGACGTTAATTTAACAGCAGGCTATTATTACTTTGTATTTGACGCCACTTTATTAAATGATACTCTACCATTAACTACTGGCATTCATTGGTATTATAATTGGGATACTTTATTTAATGGAGGAGATAACGTTGATGAAGGATTAATTTATCAATACGTCGGAATATGGAGTCAAATTAATACTCAAGATTTATCATTAAAACTCAAAACCATTTATATCGATTCTTCGAATAACACACTTACTAATATGTCCCCAGAAGAAATTGATATGAATATGACTGTAGATAGTACGGTTTATGATGTTAATAGCACCACATATAATTTCAGTTTTAAGGATAATGATAATCAAAATGAAACTGTAACAATAACTACAAATGCTAGTTTTTCCTGTAACTTGACCTGGACCTCAAAAAATTTTAACGAAACACTAACTGACAATGTTTTATATAATATTTCTTATAATGGACAGTGGGTTAATTGGACAACAAATTTTATGGTATCTAATCCAAGTCCTTCTTATAATGAATCATTAACAAATTACACAGTAACAATTTATAAACCGAATTCAAATTGGACAATGTATTTAGCTTTGAATTCTTCTGGGCTAAATGTAACAAGTGGAATAGTACAAAATAGTAAATGGATCTATCTTTCAAATAATACCGATGATATTTTAACTGATGGGAATTGGAAATTTACTTTTCAAAACCGTCCACGTTATATTGATATCGCATTAAATCAGTCTGCTATAGTAACTGTTTATCACACTAAAGCCTTTGTTCATGGAGATGCAATTCAAGTAAACGCCACAGTTAATGGATTTTCGAATGGTATAGTCAATTTGACAATATATAATACTACAAATAATGATGTAACTGCTGCATGGACTTCAGATAGTAGTGCATCGCTTGGAAATTCTGTGCTATTCAACTTAACTGTTCCATCAGATGCTACTACCGAAAATTATATAGTTCAAACAGTCTGGAGTAATAATACATTTGCAGGAATTAACCAGACTTATATTTTAGTAATTAATGACACAGAAATTGTATTAATTAATGAAAATGAAATAACAGGTATTCAATTACTTGGCCAAGATATTAATCTGACTGTATATTTCAATGATACACATGCAAATGCTCCTATAACAAGTGCTAATCTTTCATTTCAATTATATAATGAAAGCGCCGGTCATACATTAGTACTTCAAAATACTTTACAAAGTAGTGCAACTCCGGGATATTACAATTATACGATATCAACAGATAATTTTGTCAATGGGACTTATCAAATTATAATTAATGGCTCAAAGAATTGGTATAATAATGCTACAGAAAATAGAACATTTGATCTTGTCTATAACACAAGTTTAACTCGAATTCTACCAATTAATGTTCTTACAAGTAACTATGATCCATTCAATTTAACAATCAAAGTACGCTATTTCTATTGGGATACAGGAGCTAACTTATCAAATTCCATCGTTAATTATACAACAAATGAAACGGGGCAAGAAGGTGATTTAAATTGGAATGGAATCGATCAAACATATAATATACAGCTCAATTACACTGATTATACTTTGAATAATACCTTTGAAATAAATATTACTGCTACTAAACAAGGATATTTAACTCAAATGATTACAATGTATTGGAATTTAACCCAAGATGTCGTCAATCCTACCGTTATAATTGACAGTCCAGTGAATAAATTAAATAGCAGTGTTACTCCGGTCCAAGTTAATTGGACAAGTAGTTATGATCTACAAAGCGGTATTAGAATATATCAAGTATTTAGAAATGGTTCAAGTCAATATGTGGGAACATCTACTAATCAGCCTATCGGTTTACTTGAAGGTTGGAATAATATTACGATTGTTGCCGAAGATTATGCAGGGAATAACGGATCAAATTGGCTTTGGATAATTCTTGACTCACAGAATCCGACAATTTCGATAAGTTATCCTGCCGTAAATAATGCAAATATTACAAGTAATATTATTTGGATAAATGGTACCGTTAATGGAACTGGCACAGATATTTATTCTGTAAAGATTAACGATTCAAGGTTTACTATTTTAATTGATCCTTCTTATACACCTTCTGGTAATTATGCATTCAATAATATCACATTTATCCCTAATGGTATAATTTCGATTGAAGTTAATGTGACAGATTTTGCCGGTAGGAACTCGTCGACTACTAGATGGTTCAATATAGATAATGTATACCCAACTATTTCAATAACGGATCCTGCACCTGATGGTGTTATAGATACTGGTGCAATTATATCTATAAGTGGTAACGCAAATGGCACAGGTTCCGATATTGCCTCTGTTATGATAAATGATTCAAGATTTACTATATTCACTGATCCTTCGGGATCGCCTTCTGGAGCATATGAATTCCGAAATAATACAATTATACCAGATGGAAATATAGCCATTGAAGTTAATGTAACAGATTCTGCTAGCTTGACAACATCTATTGTTCGTTGGTTTGATATAGACAACATTTATCCAACTATTTCAGTTACAGATCCTACTTCTGATGGAGAAATAGATACTGGTGCCATTATATCAATTAGCGGGAATGCTGATGGAACTGGATCGAATATTATATCTATTTTGATTAATGATACCAGATTTACCATTTTTACAGATCCTTCGGGAACTCCCTCAGGAGCTTATGAATTCAGAAATAATACGTTCATCCCTGATGGAAATATTGGAGTTCTTGTTAATGTAACAGATTCTGCGGGTCTTACAACTTCAACTACACGATGGTTCGATGTTGATAATACATATCCTACAATCTCGATTACAGATCCTGCTTCTGATGGAGATATTGATACGGGAGCGATTATTTCTATTAGCGGAAATGCGGATGGAACTGGTTCTAATATTGTATCAGTCATAATTAATGACTCTCGATTTACAATTTTCACTGATCCATCTGGCACTCCTTCTGGAGCTTATGAATTCAGAAATAATACCTTTATCCCAGATGGAGATATTTCATTATTGGTAAATGTGACTGATTCAGCTGGATTGACAACATTAAATACTAGATTTTTTGATATCGATAATACTTATCCAACCATCACAATTACTTTCCCTGCTTCAGATGGAGACCAAACCGAAGAAGTTATTATAATAGTTAATGGTACATTAAATGGAACTGGTTCGAATATTCAATCGGTTATGATAAATGATTCTCGCTTTACAATCTTTTCAAGTCCAGTTGGGTCACCTTCAGGAATATACGAATTTCGCAGCAATACACAAATTCCAGCTGGCAATGTTACAATTGAAATCAATGTCACTGATGCTGCTGGGTTGACCAATTCAATTACACGATGGTTTACTGTTACCGTCCCTCCTTCTCCACCAGAACCTTTAATAGCAGGTTTACTTGGTGCACTTTTGGGTCCAAGAGGACTTGATCCAATTATTTTATTTATTGTAATAGGGGCAGTGGGCGTTGCAGCAATTGCTATTACCGTAGGAGTAGGAGCTAGAAGGAGAAAAGTAAAAATAGAAGCTGAGAAGAAAAAGACTATTTCTTCAGTTGCAGATGTTGCAAATATTAGGCACATCTTGGTAATACATAAAGGAACGGGAATAGATATCTTTAATTATGAAGTAGAAAAAGGCTTGGATCCAACTTTAATATCCGGATTCATTCAAGCGGTCAAAGGTTTTGGATCGGAAATAAGTAGAAAAGCAAAGGAAAAGAAAGGACCAGAACAATAATTCATTTTTTTTATTTTTTTATTTGTTCTAATCATTAGTTTTATTAATTTTTTTTTTCAATTGCCCAATTTTTAATTTTATTTTATGTCTATTTACTTCATATTCTTTTTCAGTAATATTTTTCGACTCAAGTTGTTTTTCCAAATAATTTAACAACTGATTACACAAGTTAATTTTTGTTTGAATAATGGATTCTTCTGGATTATTATTGTTATTAATTTGGATTAAATCTGAAGCTTTACGAAATTCCGGTTCGAATTGTTGTTCGTTCTCAATATCGGAATTATCTTTAGTTTCATTAGTTAAATTATTAAACTTGATCAATTGATTTTCCAAATTTTTGGTTTTCTCATCAAATTGGTTTAATCTATTTTCGATTCTTAATTGATTCGATGTTAAATCGTTAATTTTCCTTTCTAAAATTTTCATTTTTTGCTCAAGATTCTTAAATATTTCATATTCGGAATTTAATATTTGAGATTTAGCTAATTCTTCTATTGATAAGCTAGGAATTTTTTTTTCTTTATCCATTTCACTTACTCTTCTGGATTTTTAACATGTAAATTCAAAAAATGAGCTTATTTTATTTATAAAGCATATGATTTTCGAAAATTCTGCCCCTTTAATTCTATGTTTTATTAAATGGAATATCATTTGTCCTCTAAAATAATATAAAATTTAATTTATCAACTACACGTAAATCTGAAATTGTTGGAGGTAGTTATGAACTATAAAAAAATGGTTATTTTGGCTTTAAAATAGTTCTAAAGGTCCAGCTAATAGTGTCTAAGATTTTAATCATTCTATTATATGAGCGATAATTTTTAATAATAATATTTTGGATAAAATTTTCTGGAGATTTAGTAATTTCATAAGAAATTGCTTGATTTTTGTCAATTTTGCCATTTTTAATGGATTCTTGATCTTCATCCTCCATTTGTTTTAAAATTCTGCCTAAAAAGAATGTTTTAAAAGGAGGAGCATTTTCAGGTACTTTGATATTACTAGTAGGAGTAATCATAATTGTGTCTTTTTTTACCACCATTTTTCCTAAAATTTTATCTTCTGATGATTTAATTTCAAACTCTTTATCAATAATTGCTTCGCTAGGTTTCGCAGGTTTAGTTTCTAATTTTACTTCTTTAGGTTCAGGTTCATATATCTCAGCTGCTGTCTTAAAACTTTCTTTCTCAAGAATAGAGTCAATTTTTATTAAAATATTTGTATAGCTGTTCAATTCATTTTGCAATTCTTTGATTTTATTTTGCAAATTATCTATTTTTTCGCTTATAAGCTCTCGAAGTTCTGCAAATTCCTTCAATTCTACACACTGCTCAAATAATTATAGGAAAATCTAAAAGAATATCAAATTATTAAATAATTTCAATTTCGAATATATAAAATTAAACTTAAAAAATAGGTTAGTAAAAAAGAGAAATAAAAAAATTGGTTTTATAAACCGCCTGCCTGGGTTGCCATTACTGTAATTACATCTTTTTTAGGAAAAATCCCCAAGCTTGCAAATCTGACATTATCTGGTAAAACTTTACCTTTATGTATGAATTGAATTGTTAAAATGGGATTTAATTTATATGCTTTTCTTACTGCTTTCTTTGCTTCTGCGACATTTTGATTAACATCTATATCTACAGTCTTGACAGCCTGATCTGGCGGTACACCAGTTAAACGGAAGCGATATTCTACCATTTTTAATCACATTCTAAATTTTATTAATTATTGTCCTATAATATAAATAGGTGTAGGAAATTATTAGAATATTTTTACATTTTTTCGTATAATTTTTTATATAATGAATTAGTAATTTACTGTGTGAAAATAATATAACATTTTTTACATTTTGAAAATTTGAGGATTGATTATATGTCAAATTCCATCCTTTATAATGAGGTTCAACAAAATTGGAAAGTCTTGGAAGATGAATTGAACAATCTTGATGATATGTCTAGTAATTTAGAAATAAAACAAATTCTATTGCAAGAAGATACATTGAATATTGAAAAATCGTCAGATCAAGATTATAATATTTTAATCTCATTTCATATCTCAGTTGATAATGAATATAGTTTCATCAGATTTACCTCTAAGATGATTATGATACGACAACTGGGTTTTGTTCAAGAAAAAAAATCTATTTTCCACCATCCTAGTAATGTACTAATTGTATATTTTAAAAAAAATGTAAAATCTATCGAAAAAGTTAGAGAAATAATAGAGAAAATTGGAAATAAAATGCGAGGTTTTAAAACTTCCATTGAAATGAAAAAGGAAGCATTATTTGTATTCATTGATGGTAATTTAAGCACTTTATATCCTTATATTTCCTCAGTTGAACCTCCAAAGTATCCAAAAGTCAAAAAAATAGTAGATGCGATGGCTGAAGCATATTGGAGTGATTATATTTCAAAAGATATGCCCGAAGTGTACTGGGGAATTCGGACCGCAAATAAGATGGCTAAAGAATTAAAATGCAACCCTGAAGTAATTTATCGCATATTAAGGGCCAATTCTGCTAAATATAAAGAGTTAGCCAATGAATTATATAAATTTATAGAAATAGTTCCATATTCAGGTCCAGGTCGTAGGAGATCAAGCAGAGAAAACTCTTGTGGAATGGCATTTCGAATTAAAAGAGAGAATCCTTACATCTCGAAAAAAATGAGGCAATATGGTGTTCCATTAAAAATTATATTTCCTGGAGGATAAACCTAATTTTTATGAATCTGAAGGTTTAACCTGCTTAAGTCTATCCTTCCAATCATCCAATTTTTTCTTTAATCTGTTTATTTTATCCGAATCTAAATGCTCCGTTAAATTTTCCTTTTTCAGTTTTCTAATCCAATTACCCATTTCATAAATTACAACAGTCCATTTATATTTAAGAGAAATATCTGTTTTTGCTTTTTCTAATGCATCACGGATCGGTCCAACAACTCCATTTTCCACAATTTCATAAACAGGTTTCATAATTTCCTCAATAGTTCCTATCTTTAAATCAGTTGGAGTGGATACTTTTTTTATTTTAATTTTTGGAGCAACCTCAACAGGTTTAGTGGCAGGAATAGGAGGGCTAATTTTTGGAGCTGCACGGGTAATAACAACCTTCTTTCCTTTAAGCCAAGCATCTTCAAGAATTGGTACAAACATTTTCTGGTGTTCTCCAACGACTGAAGCTATACCAGCAATATCTCCTAATTCAGAAACTGCCCCAATAAATACCTCTTCATTTTCTCTAGCAATACCCCATATATTTTTATCTGGATAATTCCTTAATTCCAAATTCTCTCGAGCAGATAACTGGGATAAAACTTCAGCACTTTTAGGATCATTTGTATTAATGAAAGTTGAAATTCTCACAGCAACATGGGATTTCAAGTTTAATATGGGAATCGCATCAATATCTTTCAATTCTGGTGCAACAATTAGAGCTCTAGCCTTTGCTTTAGCCAAAGTTTCATTTATTTGTGCACGAGCACCTTCTCTTCCTAATACAAACCAAACATCCTGAAAACGAAAAGTGACTAAAGATTTTGCTCTTTCCCATAAAGAATACATTGTTTCTTGTGATTTACCTACACGATTTTCCACATCTTCGAGCATCTTACGTAAACTATCAACAACTTTTTCTGAATGAGTCTTTCTCATATTTTCTATAGAACTTGTCATCATTTCGGAAGCTGAACCCACTTTATCTTCAACTTTAGCCATTGTATCCTTAGCAGTAGTTACAACTTCTTTTTCTAATTTTTTTCTTAAATCTGTAAATCCTTCAACAACAGTTTTTGATGATTTTCCAACTTCCTGTTCAACATTAGCTAAGATTTCAGAAACTCCAGAAACAATATCTTTATTAAACCAATTATGTAATTCAGCAAATTCTTTTTCAATTATGGATGCAGCGGAATCTGCACTTTGATCTACTTCAGAAAGTGTCTTTTTCAAGTCTTCTATAATGTCTTTCTCGAACCAAACTTTCATTCGAGCCATTCCATCTTTCATTGCCTGATCTGCAGTTTTTGCACCAGTCTCAACTTCATTCAATGAATTAATAAATTGATTCGAAACTTCTCGCATTAACCAATCACGTATCTTATTAATTCCATCTTGCACAGCTGTTGATGCCTTTGATGCACCTTGCTCAATCTCATTCATAGTATTTTTCAAATTTTCCAATACATCTTTAAAGAACCAATCTCTTAATTTTGTTATTCCATCTTCAACTGCATTTGAAGCTTTAGTTGAACCTTGTTCGATTTCGGTTAGGTTATTGCTTAGAGTATCAATAACTTCATTTTTAACCCATTCTTCTAGTTTTACTACACCATCCTCCACAGCTTTCGAAACTTGCTCTGCCCCGACTTCAACTTCAAGCAACGTGTTTTTAAAACCTCTTAAGACTTGTTCATCCAACCAGTTTTTTACCTTTCCAAATTGTTCAGTGACTCCTTTTGATGCATTAAGTACTTGTGCTAATATGTTATCCAATATTTTTTCGACTGCTTCTAGTACCATTCTTTCGAATTTTACTCGTAATTTCTCAATTTCATCAATAGCCACATCGTTAATGAATGTTTCAATAAATTTTCCAAAAATATCACCCATAATTGCCATATAATCAGAAAATTGATCTTGACTGGTAGAAAATATTTTTTCCCGAATTTTTTGAATTTCCTCCTTGAATTTACCAAACTCTTCAGACATTAATTCCGGAAGATTTTCTTTTACTTCTTGTATAAATGATCTAAAAGTTGCTAATTCCCCTACACTTTTTATTTCATCTTCAAAACCTGAAAATTGTTCCATCAATTTTTTAGGAACATCATATTTTAACCCTGAGGCAAAACGAACTAAATCGTCTACACCGCTCACACCTCGAATTTCTTCTTCTATTCTTTTGAATTGGGATTCTAATCGAGGTGGCACTTCCTCTTTTATTGATTTGGCAAATGTGGCTAACTCTTTTATTCCCGAAATGCCTTTTACTTGGTCTTCAATCTCTTTAAATTGAGTTTTTAATCTTGGAGGAATTTCTTCCTTCATAGCTTTGGCGAATCCGCTCAATTCCTCAATGCCAGAAATTTTTTTAAATTCATCTTCAATTCCCGAGAATCTATCCATAAGCATTTTTGGAATATCTTTCTTGGATTCAGAAATGAATTTTAAAAGCTCTTCAGTACCAGCAACTTTTTCTGTGGAAGATTCTATTACTTGAAATTCTTCAGATAGCTTTTTTGGAACTGTGTCCTTTAAGGATTTTGCAAAATTCTTGAAATCTTCTAAACCTGAAACCGATAAAATTTCATCTTCAATGGCTTGAAACCGTTCAGAAAGTGTTTTGGATGTAGTATTTTTTACATTTTTAATAAAATTTGCAAATTCTTCTAATTGTCGAAATTTTTTAAATTCATCTTCAAATGTAATAAATTGATTTATTAATGCGGCAGGAACCTCATCCTTAATTAATCTAACATATTCTAAAAAATCCTGTAATCCAGTTAATTCGCCAACCGAATTTACAAACTTATCAAATTGAGCTTTAAGTTCTTTTGGAACAGATTTTTTTAAATTTTCGAGTAAATCACCAAATTCGGTTAATTGTTTTAAGAGAGCAGAATAAGGGGGAATTGCTTCGTATCGTGGTGTTGTTCCAGGTGTAACCTTAAGTAATCCTAACTCTATTAATTTATTAACTACAATTTTTGCTTCTTCATCTTTTAATTGACCGTGAATAGCGATTTCACCAATACTAACAGGTCCTCTGCCAGTAATACTTAAGTAAGCAGAAGTTTCTTTTTCAGATAAGCCTAGTTCAATAAGAGCTTTTTCAGCTACATCCTCAACTTTTTCGTTTCCACTCATTTTTGACCTACCCTAAAAAAGTCAGTTAAAATATTTTGCTTATTTTTAAATTTATAAATTTTCATTCAATATTTTTATCATTTATTTTCAGCTAATTTTTTAGCCGCACGACGATATTTACCATATTTGTCTTGTATTGAAAACTTTGGTGGGTGTGAATTTTTAGTTTGTCCTCCACAATGGGGACAAATTAATTTATTAATTGTATATTTATTGCAAATAGTACATTTTCTTAATAATTTTCCCATTATTCAGATTCCTTTGTCAATCATTATAATTAATTCCTAAATAATTTAAATTTAAAATTGTACTCATTATTAATATTTGTTTGAGTTTAAAAAACAAATTAAAAGCAAAGGAGTTCGAATAAGTTGGTAAATGGCATAGCTTTAATTTCATGGCGAGATGACATTGGAGCATATCTAGTCGCACAACATCCACAAGTTTCTAAATTGGATGTAAAGGATGTAATGTCTATTTATAATGTTCATAGACAAAACAGCTTAGAGCCTAATTTTGGAAGTTTATCAATGAAAAACCTAAAAGTTGCAAGTTTTTTTACTGGACTAAAAACTACGAAATATCTTGGTCCTGCACCAAATTATATTGTCTCCTTATTACTTGATAGGACTGAAAATCCTGCAGATTTTCGAAAAATTTTACCTAATCTAACTACTAATGAAATTATACCTAATTTCTTAGAAATGCTACCTGAGTTCCTAGAAAAATTCAAAAAATTAGCATCTGATATAGTAGGAATTATTTTAATTCAAAAACAATCAGAAGGAGAGAAACCTTTTATTGTTTTCCAAGCTTTCAAAAAAGCTGTTGATTTAACATCAAATATGATTAGAGAAATTTGGTCAAGTACGACCAAGAATGCAACTGATGCTAAATATTCTGAATATAAAGAAGATAAATTAAAATTTGCAAATTTTTATACAGGAACGCCAGAGAAATTCGTTGTAACTCCGGGAATGATTGTGTCATATATCTTTGAAGAGAGTTCTACACCAATTAAAGAATATAAGAAACTAGTACTTGATTATTCCTTTGATTTGTTAATGAAAATTACCGCAATATTGACTGAGGGTTTGAATAGAGTAAGTGAAATTGAATTACAAAATTTAGAGGAAAAATTTATTCCAGCTGAAACCCAAGAAACTTCTATTGAAACAAAAGTAGCTGAAGAAGCAAAATTGAAGGAAAAGTTAGAAAAAATAGAGTTAAAAACCGAGGTAAAAAAGCTAGAGACTAGACTTATCGAAACAGAAGAGGAGAGACAAAAAAGTCTTATGATGTTAGAAGGAGATAAGGAGGCAATGGAGCACCTAGTCGAACAAATTACTAAATTTCAGGAAAAAATTATTGACAAAACTCAAGAATTAACATTTTTAGAAAATAAGGTTGAAGAAAAAGATAAACACATAAGAAATTTACTTAAAATTATTCGTTCATTAAGAAAATATGTATCTTATTAGGTCTAAAGATGATTTATTTAGCATATTACTAAAGTTACTTATAGATCCACTTCCAACTCCTTAATGAGCAAAAATTTAAACTAATAATATAGTTTTAAGTCGTTATCTTGGTATAATTTCTTAAATAGAGAAAGATATTTGGATAAATTAAAGAATATAATGTATTGGAAGAAGATAGTAATGTATTAGACAAAAAAATTCAATTCTAAACTTCAAATACTGTTAAAAAAAGTTGATATTTATGGCGACCAAAAGTAACCGAAAAAAATTGCTTGATTCGGTAGCGGGGTCCGGTTTCTCCCGTCGTGGAGTAATCCATGAAAAGGAAAAAAAGAAGCTGGCTGTAATCTCACACAATATACGAAAAAATAAATCGAAAAAAGTTCAAAAATCCCTAAAAAAAGTAACGAAAAGATCACTGAAAGAATTTCTTAAGCTTCTTGATACTGTAGGTGGGTTCTTCTTTCTACCAGTAAAGATATACAGGAAGACGGAGCAAATACAGATCAGAATTGTCAAGAAAAAATATAAAAAATACAAAGATCCATTATCAAAAATCTGCCACCACGCAAAAAACCTTTATAACAAGGCAAATTTTGAGATCAGACAGAGGCTTTTTCTTCATAGGAAAGCCGATGGTTCCTTAAATAAGCGATACTTGCCGAAATACGGATTTTTATATCACTTATTAAAAAATGAAAGGGTATATAAAGAATTACCCGCCCAGACTGCCCAACAAATTTTAAAAGTGGTACGGCAGACTTGGAAGGGGTTTTTTGAAGCTCATGAGGATTATAAAGAACGCCCTGATAAATATCAAGGAGAACCAAGAATACCGGGGTACAAGAAAAAGAAAGATAGTAAGTGGTTAGTTGTATTTACAAATCAGCAATGCCGTATCAAAAATGGCTGTTTGATATTTCCGAATAGAGTTAACATTCCCCCAATTAGAACAAGGATTCGAGGAAAAATCAACCAGGTAAGGATCTTACCGAGGGGAAATGTATATGTTTGTGAGATTATTAGCGAGAAAAACCCAAAAATTTTGGGCTTGAATAGAAAACGAGTTTTGGGAATTGATCTTGGTCTGAATAACACCGTAACTTGCGTAAATAATGTCGGTCTTGCATCGGGCATTATTAAAGGCGGTGTCATTAAGAGCATTAATCAATATTACAATAAGCTCAGAGCTCGTTACCAAAGTATTAAGGATAAACAAGGAATTGAGGATGAAACGAAAAGGTTGCAAAAACTTCGAATAAAAAGAAATAATAGGATCAACAATATCTTCCACCAGATAACTCGGAAACTGGTAAATTATTGTATCCTTGGCAATTTTGGGAAAATTGTTATCGGATACAATCCGGGGTGGAAAGATAAATTAAATTTGGGGAAGCGAAATAACCAAAATTTCGTGCAAGTCCCTTTTAAAAAGCTCGTCGATCTCCTTAAATATAAAGGGAGGTTGGTCGGGATAAAAGTTATTACGGTCGAAGAGTGGTACACGTCTAAAACTAGTGCGCTGGACTTGGAGCCAATACAAAAACGCAAAAATTACTTGGGAAAAAGAGTGCATAGGGGGCTTT
>JABXJV010000303.1 GCA_013375355.1 Candidatus Helarchaeota archaeon | reverse complement strand
GCTGGAGCAGTCCCAATCTTGGTTACTGACAAGGCTCCTACCACATTAGCAAATCTTGCTGCCTCTATGATATCCTTGCCTTCAGCAATGGCAGCAGCTAAACCTCCATTATATGCATCTCCAGCACCGGTCGTGTCAATCACATCAACTTCTAACGCTTCTATGTGACATTCTGTTTGATTATTTGCTAGATAAGCACCTTTCTCTCCCAGGGTTATTATGACTGTTTTAACTCCCTTATCAAGTAACCATTTTGCTGCTTTTTTAGCTCCCTTTAAATCCTCAACTTTAATTCCTCCACACAAAATTTCCGCTTCAGATTCATTTGGGGTTATCATATCAATCTTTTTTAAAAGTTCATCTGTAAGCGGTTTTGCTGGGGCTGGTGCTGGGTTTAAAATGACTGTCACGCCTTTCTTACTTGCAATATCAATTGCCATTTCAGTAGCATCTAAATTTGCTTCAAGTTGTGTAATCAAGACATCTGCATTTTCAATGCTCTCGCGTGCTAATTCAACTTCCTCATGAGTTATGAGTTCACATGCACCCATTGAAATCGCTATTTGATTATTACCGGTTTTTTCATCTACCAAAATTGATGCGACAGCAGTTGGGTGATCGTCATCTTGAAATACAAAGCTGCTGTTAATATTCTCTTTTCTAAAATTTTCTAAAGCAATATCCCCAAAACTATCTTTTCCAATTTTTGTTATCATTACTACAGACGCCCCAGCTCTCTTAGCTGCAACAGCTTGATTTGCACCTTTACCTCCAGGGCCCATTTTAAAAGTAGAAGCTTTTAGAGTTTCTCCCTTTACGGGCAACCTTGGAACCCTAAACATGAGATCTGTAACAAACGATCCAAAAACAGTAATTTTACCCATATTCATCGTCTCTTTTTATGATAAAAAACGGATTTTAAGATTTATTAAAAAAATGAAAAATTTGTTATGTTACTCGGATGTGCTCTAAAGGACGGATTTCCTCTAGGACCAGTGCTTCTTCTGGACATGTAATGACGCAGTTTCCGCATCCATAGCATTTTTCATGATTTATTGAGGCAACTTCATCTAAGCTGATAGCATGGAATTGGCATCTCGTCTCACAAGTACCGCAGCCGACACAAGCTTCAACATTGAGCTTTGCCCTAAAACGAGAAGGAGCTATTCCTTCAAGATATCCTACTTGATTTGTTATATATAGACCTGTGCAGCAGCAAGAACAACAATTACACATAAACATATCCTTCTTTATATTATTTCGTACCATATGGACCAAACCCGCTTCTTCTGCTAGACTGATGCGTCGCACTGCTTCTTCATTACTAATCTGCTCAGCAATACCTGTTTTTAAGATCATTTTAGCAAAACCGTTAGTTTGCATGCAAACTGCATCTTCGGGAGCAGGACAGTCTTGACTTCGATTATTTTTACGAGCTACTTTACGGCAGACACAGGGAATAACAGAGACAATCTCCGCGTCTTGGAATATTTTCCTTGCTGAATCGGGGTCTAAAACTGCGTTCTGAACCTCTACCGAACGTTCAATAGGGATTACCCGCATTACAGGCGGAATTTTAAGATTTTCTAACATAGATATAAGTGGAGGAAGTTCTTCATAGACAATTTTTTCCCAGAGTTCAAAAAGTTCTTGGGGTGCGTTTGGATTCAAACAAGAAGCATCTCTGAGCTCAATCATAGCAGGAAATAATCGATATAAATCGGGACTTTTCATGGGCTGGCTGATAGCACCACGAGATAGTAATAGTTCGACAATCTCTCTAACCCGTTTCTCTGGTAATCCAGTTTTTTCGATTAACTTCTCCATCGTTCGCGGTCTGGATAACGCTTTGACAACCTTTAAATCATCTTCTTCATCATAAAGAATCTCAAAAATACGAGCCATAGTTTCTGAATTTGGAAAACCCATTTGAGCAGCATAACTCTTCAAAGCTTTTGGAATTGGCATATTATTTTACTCCAATTTTTAATATTTTTCGAATTTTTTTAGTTTGTTTAAAAAAATAATATTAATAAGAAATTAAAATTTTTATTGTTAAATATGGTGACCTAAAAATGAAATATGAGCCGAATTTAAAATCAGTACGGAAACATAAAGTTCCTGATTGGTTCCATGATGCAAAACTCGGTATTTTTGTACATTGGGGGATATATTCAGTCCCAGCTTTTGCTCCTACTGAGCAAGGGAGTATAAACGAAACAATGAAAGATCAAGCATACCATTTTAAAAATAATCCATATGCTGAGTGGTATCTGAACACAATGAAAATTAAGGATAGTCCAACTCAAAAACATCATAATAAAGTATATGGGAAGGATTTTACTTATTTTTCCTTTATACCTGAATTTAATCAAGCTATAAAGCGATGGGAACCAAATAAAATGGCAGATTTATTTAAAAAAGTTGGAGCCCGCTACGTTGTTCTTGTCACCAAACATCATGATGGATTTCTTCTTTGGCCAAGTAAATATCCAAATCCAAAGAAAAAGGATCATTTTGCCAAAAGAAATATAGTTGGGGAGCTTACAAAAGCAGTTAAAGAAAGAGGAATGCGTATGGGTTTTTATTATTCGGGTGGCTTAGATTGGACATTTAATGAAGATCCAATTCAAGATTTTTTAAGTTTCGTTACTAATGGCCCATTAGAACCAAATTATCATGAATATATTAAAAAACACTTTATAGAGTTAATTGATTTATATGAACCTTCAATCATATGGAACGATATTGGCTATCCACCAGATGTAAATCCTTATGAAATAATTGCATATTTTTATAACAAAATACCCGATGGTTTAATTAACGATCGTTGGTTTCAAATTACCAAAAAAATGAGAGATCTTATTAGAGACAACTTAGATAGATTTACACAAGCGGCTAAAGAAATTTCTGGTGAAGGTGCTGGTGCAGATGTCCTTAAACCACCTCATTATGATTATAGAACTCCTGAATATGCGACATATCATAAAATCAAAAAAGACAAGTTTGAATCTTGTCGTGGGATAGGATATTCCTTTGGTTTTAACCGAGAAGAGGGAGAAAAAGAGCATATAACAATTAATGAACTAGTTAGAATGTTTATAGATATCGTGAGTAAGAACGGAAATCTATTATTGAATGTTGGCCCTATGGCTGATGGTACTATTCCAGAAATGCAAGTTGAGCGACTATTAGGATTAGGAAGGTGGCTTGAAACTAATGGTGAGGCAATATTTGAGACACGACCATGGATAAGAGCGGAAGGTGGGACAGATGATGGTATTGATATCCGATTCACCCAAAAAGAGGATACACTTTATGTAATACTTTTAGATACCCCAAAAAGCGAAAAAATTACAATAAAAACACTACTCATAGATAAAAACGCAATAATTAATGTGCTGGGTTATACTACAGAACTAAGTTGGAAACAAATAGGAGAAAATTTGACAATAACTATTTCAGAAAAATTAGAGGAAGCACCTGCTTATACAATTAAAATTGTTCCCAAACCCAGTAAATAAATATTTTTGAGTTAAACCTCAATTATTTCCTTTCTTTTAGAATTTTTTTAGGATCGCTCTCTCGAATTGTCAGTTCCGTTTTGAAGTATGCTCTTAAGACCGGAGAAGTCTCAATTATAACATAGTCATGAGATTCTTTTAAATATTCAAACAATATTTTCCGGCTTGCATCATCGCTTCGCCAACTACCAGGAATTCGTATATATATTTGAGTTAAATCATTTTCTTTCTTAAAATTCTTAATTAAAGAAATAAATCTTTTGGCTTCATCAATATTAAAGACTGGAGCAGCAGTAATCTCATCAGATGCAACCACAGAAGTGCTCCTCTGTCGCGGATTTGAAACATTCATACTTTTCATTTCTAGCGACTTCCAATTCCGGGTTATAATTTTTTTATTTTTAATCCTTTAATGAAATCCAAAAAATTATACCCTACATTTATAATAAGCCCAAAATTCATTTATATTATTTTTGTCGGCTTTATATATGAAAATACATTAAAAACAAAATAAATTCTACATATTTTTGTTAATTTTATAAATAAAAATGATTTATAAATATAAAATCCAATTTAATTAAACCTTAATTTCATAGAAAAAAGGTTCTTTTATATCATTTTATTAAAAATAATCCCCTAGATTCTTCTTTTTAATTTCACCACTAGCACTTATTAACTTCCATTCTTTATTTCTACGATCATATTCGATCATATTTTTCTTATTTAATCTTGCTAATGTATTCTTTAATTTATTAAAAGTGCAATACCTTTGAAGGATTTTAAACAATTCATCTTTTGTGTTTGAATTATTTTCTAAAATCTTAATTATCTCTTCTTCTAATTGTTGAGTATTATAGTAAATATCTAAATAATTTTCATTAGCTATATTGGGAGATTTATATGAGTTAAATTCCTCGTTATTGACATTTTTTTTAGCGATATCGCAATATTTTTTGGATTTATCAATTCCAATAAATAAACGACCCATTTTTTTTGCTACTTTACAGGTCGTCCCAGAGCCACAAAATGGGTCCAAAACAATTTCTTCAGGCATGCTGAATAACTCAATCAATATCTCACATAAATCATCAGGATAGGGAGCTACATGTCCCTCATCTTTTATTGGTGAATTTACTGGTTTAATATCCCATACGCTGTAACTTACTGCCCGGATAAAATCCCTTGTGAATGGCATAACTTCCAATTTCTTATAATCAATTTTATCAATCTCGCCTTTAGAAAAGATTAGAATATATTCATGGCTAATATTTGTGTTAAACTTCAAAGGATATGGATTTTTTGTAAATAATGTTGCGCCTCTTTGCCATTTTGTAGTTCCTCTTGGTTTATTCCAAATTATATCTTTGCGAAATATAAATCCAACATTTTTGCATAAATTAATAAAATCTCCAGCTAAAAACTTCATTCCTTCATTAGATACTACCGTTCCAGTAATAATTGCCATGAATCTTCCATCTTTTAATATATTATAACATTTTTTT
>JABXJV010000302.1 GCA_013375355.1 Candidatus Helarchaeota archaeon | reverse complement strand
TTAGAATTTTCGGAAGTTTTCTATAAGAGTCGGGACCTAAGCCCATGTCAACAAAAGGATTATCTTCGATAATCTTTTTGCCAAGATGCTTTGACATACACCCTAATACACCCAAGATTATCTCTGGTCTGTTCCTCTTCAAATTCTGAAGCAGCCTTATGTTGCTTAATGCTCTGTTTTCTGCATGTTCTCTAACAGCGCAGGTGTTTATCAAAATAGCATCTGCTGTCTCTATATTATCTACGACAACAAAATCATCATCCCTCAATATACCGGAAATAATCTCTGAATCATATTTATTCATCTGACAGCCATATGTCCTTATATATACTTTCATAATAATTTTATCTTCTCCGAAAAACACGCAAATTTAGTGTTTAACAGGAATTTATTTCAATTTAAAATTTCACACACTACGTATGAATCTTCAGATTTAAGTATTTTCACCCTTTTTAATTCATTTCTCAGGTTCTTACCCATACATTTTACTCTTATATAATTTGACGAAAATCCAGAAAAAGCCTTTTCTTCTTCCGATTCAAAAACCACTTCCTCTGTTCTTCCTACATTTTTATGTAAAAAATTCCTTTTCTTTTCCTGCGCAATATCTCTTAAAATCCCACTTCTTTCTTTAATCTCATCAGGATTGACTTTATCGGGAAGATTTTCCGCTTCTGTTCCACTTCTTGGAGAAAAACCAAAAACATGGATATATGAAAATGGCATCTCTTTAATAAAATCCAAGGTATTCTCAAAGTTTTCTCTTTTTTCTCCGGGAAATCCTACCATAACATCCGTTCCAATACCAATTTCGGGTATCTTTTTAACTATTTTATCTAATTTTCCCTTATAATACTCCCGATTATACCTTCTCTTCATTAAAGATAATACTTTGCTATCGCCACTCTGGAGCGGAATATGCAAATGCTTGCAGATTTTTTCTGAACCAGCGATTAAATCTATAAATTCATCATCGATTTTATTAACTTCGATAGAACTAAGCCTTATTCGGGGAATGTTATCTATACTTATCAACTTTTTCAATAATGATGTAAGATTACCATAACTATCATCATAATATTCAGCAAGGTTAACAGCGGTAAGGACAATCTCCTTAAAACCACGACTTGTAAGATTAACAGCCTGACTGATAATATTGGAAGCACTTCTACTGCGGCTTTCCCCCCTTGCATAAGGAACTATGCAGTATGAACAGTAATAGTTGCATCCATCCTGAACCTTGAGAAAAGCCCTTGTTCGCTCTGTAGAATATCCATTACCCTCTTCATTATAAAATCTACATTTGTTTGAAGACTTCTTTATAAATACTTTATCGGTTTTATCTAAACCATTAAGAAAATCTAACACCTTAAATTTTTCTTCAGAGCCAAGAATCATATTCACGCCAGAAATCCTGCTTATCTCTTCAGAGTTAATCTGAGGATAACAACCAGCAACTACGATAAATGCTTGTGGAGAATATTTAATTGCTCGCCGAATTGCCTGACGAGACTTAAATCCTGCCCTCTGTGTTACTATACAGGTATTAATCAGTGAGATATCTGCATGTTCACCAAAGTTTACTACAGAATAACCACTCTTTATAAATTTATCTCTTATGTTATCTGTTTCATATTGATTTAATTTACAACCCAGTGTATAAAAAGAAACCGTTTTTCCCATTTATTTGTAAAAAATTTTAATTAGTTTAAGTAATTTTCTTGATATTCTCAAATTTCAACTAATTTTATTTGTTCTTTTAATTTTTCTTTTCTGATTTAGATTCGCTTTCTTTATTTGATTTATTTTCTGTCTTTATTTTTTTCTCTTTTAGTTTTTCACTATCTGCTCTTATCTCAGTGATTTTTGAAGTTTTCAATTCTTCCATCATTTTTAGAATTTTTTCACCACTTTCCTTGAGTTTATCACCAATGGTGCTCTTTTTCTGTTCCTCTTGTGACTTAACATACTCCTTAGCCTCTTGTTTTTCCTTATTGATAATATAGATATCATAAGATAGGACTATTTTCTTTTGATTTTTGTCAAATTCAATAACTTTTAAGGGTATTTCTTCTCTTGGTTGAAATGATTTTTCTTTCTCTCTCCTTTTACCATTGATTTTTGTTAGTTGAGTAAATGGAACAAATCCTTCAACATTTTCGGGCAGTTCAACTATTAATCCCTTTTCTATTGAACGGACTACCTTTCCTTTAGTTTCAACACCCTTTTTATATATCTTTTCAAATCTATCCCATGGATTGGATTCTATCTGTTTATGACCCAAAGAGATCCTTCTATCTTTTTTTGAAGTACCCAAAATAACTACATCAATCTCATTCCCTCTATCAACTATTTCATTTGGATGTCTTACTTTTTTTGTCCATGACAAATCAGATATATGTATTAACCCATCGACTCCTTCTTCCAGTTCAACAAATACACCAAAGTTCGTAATATTCCTTACCTTACCTTTATGCTTTGAACCAACAGGATATTTTTCCTCGATAGTTAGCCATGGGTCAGGTTCAATCTGTTTGAGACCAAGAGAGATTTTTTTCTCTTGCTTGTCTATATTTAGTATTACAACTTCAAGTTCCTCCCCGAGAGATATAAACTTTGATGGGTGTTTGATATGTTGAGTCCACGACATCTCCGATATATGCACAAGCCCTTCTATCCCCTTTTCCAGTTCCACAAATACTCCATAATCTGTAATACTTACCGCCTTTCCTTTAACCCTTTGACCAATTTGATATTTTTCATCTATCTTTTCCCATGGATGAGGTGTAAGTTGTTTCAATCCAAGAGATATCCTCTCCTTATTATCGTCAAAATCAAGAATCATAACCTTTATTTTCTCATCAAGTGAAACTATTTCCGAAGGATGTGAAACTCTTCCCCAAGAAAGGTCAGTAATATGGAGAAGACCATCTGCACCACCGAGGTCTACAAAAACTCCGAAATCAGTAATATTTTTAACAGTCCCTTCCATAACCTTTCCTTTTTCGATTTTTTTCAATATCTTTTCTTTTTGTTCAGCCTGATCTCCTTCTATGAGCGCTCTTCTTGAAACAACTATATTCTTCCTAAGGTTATTAACTTTAACAATTTTAAAAGGTAACGTCTGTCCGATAAATGCATCAAAGTCTCGTATAGGTTTAACATCTATCTGGGAGCCGGGTAAAAATGCATCTATTCCATTAAGGTCAACAACAATTCCTCCCTTTATTCTCCGCAGACACTTTCCTTCTATTACCTCACTTTTTTCGTATTTTTCCATTAATTTATCCCATATTCTTGTAAAATCTGCTTTCCATTTAGATAAAACAAGCTGTCCATCTTTATCCTCAACACTATCGAGAAAAACTGGAATCTCATCCCCTACCCTTAAATCTTCTAACGAATCAAATTCAGATGTAGGTATATTCCCTTCAGACTTAAATCCAATATCTACCGTAACCTCTTTGTCATTTATAGATAATATTCTTCCAGTTACAATCTCTCCTTCATTTATCTCTTTTAAAGTCTCTTCATATAATTTTAAATATTCATTATATTCTTCATCTGAATACTCACTCTCTTCAATTATATTTTCCATTTTTAATATAGGTCTTAGAGGTCTTTTTTTTGTTTTATTTTCACTATCATTTACTGATAATTGAGCATCACCTCCTTCATCAACTTTACTTTTCGAATTAAGGTCTTCATTTACCTTATCGTTGTTTATTTCTGGCATTAAATTATACCTCCTTTACTATTTTTTTCTAAATCTGCAAATATATTTTCTTGTATTTATATTTTGACATTAAATTACTAATTTTCTTAAAGTTTCCACCTCATCTTTTGTAAGATTTCTCCAACTACCAAGTTTAAGTTCGTCCTTCTTTATTCCAGCAAATTCTGTTCTATCCAGTTCTAAGACATTATATCTAATTGTATTAAACATCCTCTTAATCTGTCTTTTTTTGCCGGTATGGATTTTTATTCTTACCATATTTTTTTTATACTTATTCTCAATAATTTTTGCTTCAGCGGAAACAACTTCATCCTTTCCAATAATCACTCCTTTTCTAAGTTTTTGGATATCCTTTCCAGAAATTTGTTTATCTAAAATAACATTATAAATTTTATCAATTTGATATTTTGGATGACTTAAACGATACGCAATCTCTCCATCATTTGTCAAAAGCAATACCCCTGTTGTATTAACATCTAACCTGCCTATCGGGAACAATCTTTCCTTCACATTAACATAATCTATAACCTTTTTTCTTCCTTTTTCATCTTTTAATGTAGTAACACATCCTTTAGGCTTATTCAAAACAATATATCTGTATTTTTCTTTTAAAACAATCCTTTTATTATTTAGAAAGACTTCATCTTTTTTTTCATCAATTTTATAACTGGGATCATCAATCTTTTTTCCATTAACGAAAACCATACCGCTGAAAATATAGTGGTCACATTTCCTTCTTGCTAACACGCCGGCTTTTGCAAGGAATTTATTCAGTCTCATCATTTATAATAATCTCTCTTTTGTCTAAAATTTCATCGATCTCTTTAAGATTCGGGAGGTCTGAAATATCATTCAGTCCAAAATATTGAAGAAATTCGGTAGTGGTGGAATAAAGCAGAGGTCTGCCTGGACCTTTTCCTCTACCAAAAATAGTAATCAACCTCCTTGAAAGGAGAGTATGTAATACACCATCTATATTTACACCTCGTATAGATTCAACTACAGGTCTGCTGACAGGCTGTTTGTAAGCAATTATTGAGAGGGTTTCAAGTGCAGCTCTGGAAAGTTTAGGCTTTCTTCTTGATTTAAATAACTCTTTTAAATAAGGATAATATTTCTTTAAAGCAAAAAATCTATATCCACCTGCAACCTTAAGAATTTCAAACGATCTACCCGTTTCTCTATATTCCTTATTTAGGTCATTAATTATTTTCTGGATATTATCAACATTTTTTAAATTAACAATCTTGGAAATCTTCTCCACAGTAATAGGATAATCTGACGCAAATATTAAAGATTCGACAATCTGTTTTAAATTTTCTCTTTCTGATGTCATAAAGGTTAAAAATCACCTCTTTATTTAAAATTTTATAATCAGAATATTATATTAATTCCATCTGGAAATTAAAATGTCTTTAAATGGATGAACCTGAAATAACCTGACTATTTTTCTTTTTGATAATTCAAGTATAGCAAGAAATGTAACTATTGCAAATATTTTGTCTTTTGGAGGAGAAACAATTTCCAGAAAAGATATTTTTCCATTTGATTTAACCAAATTTAAAATAAATTTTATTTGCTCTTCAATATGAATCGCCTCTTTTTTCACATTATAATAATCTTTTTCTGGTGTTCTATCAAGAACGTTCTTTAAAATTGTAATCAAATCAAAAATTGTACATTCTGATGGAACAGAATAATCATCTGATTTTAAATCCTGTTCGTAAGAAAAAGTTCTCGTAATTTTTTTTCTTTCTTCATATTCTACATCGGAAAGTTTCTCAGCGACTTCTTTAAACCTTCTGTATTCAACAAGACTCCTGATGAGTTGATCTTTAAGGTCTTCTACCTCCTCCTCATCTTCTCCTTCGTAAGGAAGCATCATTTTAACCTTTATCTTCATCAAGGTTGCCGCCATAAGAATAAACTCCCCTGCAATTTCAAGGTCAAGCATCTGCATTAACTCAATATATTCAAGGTATTGCTGAGTAATTCTTGCTATCGGTATAGAGTAAATATCGATTTCTTCCTTTTTTATAAGAAAAAGAAGGAGGTCGAGCGGACCTTCAAAAACTTGTAATTTAACATGATAAGACATATTTTTATCAACCCAAATTCATTGCTTTGTGAACATCATTCATAGTTTTAACAGCGATTTCCCGTGCTCTTTTTTCCCCCTTTAAAAGAATATCTTTTATCTCATACAAATGAGCAAGAAAATACGCTCTGTTTTTCCTGAAAGGCTCCAGGAATTCAATTAATTTTTTACTCAATTTCTTTTTACATTGAACACACCCAAGAGCCCCACTTCTGCATTCCGCCGCGATTCCATCACATTCTTCAATATTAAATTTTGAATGATAAGTATAAACAACGCAAATTCCTGGTCTTCCGGGGTCACCTAATTTTATCTTTTGAGGGTCAGTAACTGCCGATATAACTTTTCTTTCTATCTCTGCAGGCTCATCTGTAAGCAATATAACATTTCCCAAAGACTTACTCATTCTTTTTCCATCTGTTCCTGGAAGACGACTGAACTCTGTCAATTTCACTTCTGGTATTGGAAATACTTCTCCATAAAGATTATTAAATCTTCGTGCGATTTCCCTTGTAAGTTCAACATGCGGTTTTGGTCTTCTCCAACCGGAACCAAATTTGCCTTATATATCAAAATATCAGCAGCCTGAAGAACTGGATATCCAAGATGACCATAACTGACTTTTTCTTCAAGATGAAGTTCTTTTATCTGTTCCTTTACGGTAGGATTCCTTTCTAATCTGTTGACAGTAACAAGCATCGAAAATATCAGATGTAGTTCAGCATGCTCCTTAATTTTCGATTGAATAAACATCGGACTCTTTTCAGGGTCTATTCCCGCCCCTATCCAGTCAATTACCATATCAATTGTGTCATTTGCAATGTTCTCTGTATCTTCGTAATTTGTAGTTAGAACATGCCAGTCTGCAACAAGGTGATAATTCTCATACTCTTTCTGCAACTTTACCCAGTTCTCTAAAGCACCAGCATAGTTACCTAAATGCAGTCTTCCTGTGGGACGCATCCCACTCAATATTCTTCCCTTTTTATTCCTATCTGGCACTTTTAATAACTTTTAAATATTTATCAATTTTATAAAGCTCTGGTAAATTTCAAACAATTTATTAATATGATCTATTCATAAATTTCATTTTTATTGTGAATAAACTGTATCCATAAATATATTTAAGTAGAACTAAATTTGTCATGTCGAGCGAAGTCGAGACATCTCATTTTTTGAGATTTCTCGACTACGTCCCGAACATCGATTTGTTTTATACACTTAATATTACAACGGTTCGGGACTCCGCTCGAAATGACATACTCACATATGCTCAAATTTTTTGAATAATGCAGATTAAAAGTAATTTTAAATTTTCTATGCAAATTTTTTTAAGAAATACGAAATAATAAACTTAAAGTAAAACTTTTAATGAAAAATATAACTTTAATAAATTCCAGTAATTCTTAATGTATTTTTCAATAATAATATAAAGTTTACTTAAACAATTTATTTTAATATATAATTCTACTTAAAAAAATCAGTTCATAAAAAGATAAGGCTTCCATTTTTCATTTCTTACACCGATAAAATGCTGTATAAAGGTAAGATGATTTGGCTTTCTTGGTCTTCTTATTAGTTTCATACTTGCTTGTTCTGCAGTCCCATTCCCCTTTTTATTATTACATTCCACACAAGCACAAACGAGGTTTTCCCATGAATCGTTTCCACCTAAATTTTTTGGAATCACATGGTCGACAGTCATAGGAACATTCTGGGCTCCGCAGTATTGACAAATGCGACCATCCCTTTTAACAATGTTCTTTCTTGAAAGAATTATTCGCTTCGATGGTATACGCACATATACTACAATTCTCACAACCAAGGGAAAAGGTATAGAAACTCTGACAGACCGAACAAATCCAGAATCTCTCTCTATAATTTCAGCCTTACCAAGATAAATCAGAATTATTGCCCTCCTCACATCACAGACACTCATTGGTTCATAATTCTGATTTAATACCAATACATGTCTTTTTAATTTGGATTCTAACATATAAGATTATCTACATATTTACAAATTTTATCAAATATTTATGATTAACAAAAAGCTTCGGCAAATTTCTAAATAACTGACCTGCTTTCAAAAAATATCTCTTTTAGATATTTATCATAATATTTATCACTTTCATCAAAACTACTAATTCTAACAAACCCCCTTGAATGGATAAATCTTTTGTTTCCTATATAAATTCCGACATGCGAAATTACATTTTTACAAAAGAATAGAAGGTCTCCCTTTTTCATGCTATGCACAGTTTTTTTTGCAAATTTAAACTGCATATCAGAGTCCCTTGGCAAGGAAATACCATTCAGAGAAAAGACTGTCTGCACAAATCCTGAACAATCAAAACCCATTGGAGATTTACCTCCCCATAAATACGGAATACCAAGAAATTTCATTGAAGTTAAAACAATTTTTTCTCTGATGCTTTTTCCCTTTTCATCCAACCATTTTAATTCAGTTTTATTTTTTAACCATCCTTCAGAATTATCAGGAAGTTTTACTTTAAGCCATTCCCCTTTTTTCTTTAAGTAAGGGAGTTTGGAACCAATTAATATTCGCCTTAAAGAGACTGAGAAATCATCTAGACTTTCTTTTATATCACCTATAGTGTCCCGAAACAAAAATACTCTACCATTCTCCCATTTGGATATTTCTTTATCGGTATACAATACCACTTGAGAACTATTTACCCACCCGATATATCCATCTTCACACCTAACCCTCAGCCAATCTCCACTTATCTGCAATATATCAACCTTTTCTCCCAAAAGAGACTGTGTTAGCATACAACTTTTAAAACTCGCAGAACTGACAATTGACGCTGCACAAACATTGATTAATCCGAACATATTCTTCTTATCGGGTAGAACAGCCAATTTAACCTTCTTTCTTATCCCTGATGGTAAATCTACAAGTTCATTTTCAAAACTTTCCATTAATCCGCTATCAGAAAAAATAACCTTTATTTTCAAAGAACCCTTAGTTTGATAAAAGTCATACTCAAATACAGTTAATCTTTGGTCAATATCATTTTTAATTCTAAAATTTTCAAAAAAATCAGAAAATTTCTTATGCATTAATTAATATAAATTTTTATAATTTAAACTAAAATAATTTAATTGTCAAGTTATTTTACTGACTAATATTATTAAACTTCAACAAACTTCATTTTGGAACTACTTTTAAAAACTTTCTCTTTCCCACTTTTAATATAGCCTCTTTATTAAATTCTATATCAATTTCTGGGTCATTTACTCTACTCCCATTTATAGTCACCCCTCCTTGTTTAATCAGCCTTTTCGCCTCGCTTGATGATTTACACATATTTGTCAATGTAAGAAGTTTAACAATCCATATTTTTTCATTCCTATCTATTCTAAATTCATCCATTTCTGTCGGAGTTTGCTTCTTAACAAATATTTTATCGAATTCTTCTTCTGCCTTAACTGCTTCTGATTTCCCATGATAAAGTGACACAATCTCTCTTGCCAGTCTTCTTTTTAAATCTCTTGGATTAACACTATCATCTTTAAGGTCTTTTTTAAATTTCTTTATTTCTCCATCTGACACTTCCGTCGCATGGATAAAATAAGGAATAATTAGTTCATCATTAATTGAAAGAACTTTCCCATATATCTCAGATGGAGACTCATTTATTCCTATGTAATTTCCAAGGCTTTTACTCATTTTTTCCAATCCATCTGTTCCCACGAGAAGGGGCATAGTAATAATCACCTGAGGTTCAACTCCATATCTTTTTTGTATATTTCTTGCTGTGAGCAGATTAAATTTTTGGTCTGTTCCGCCTAATTCAACATCTGCTTTTAATGCAACCGAATCATATCCCTGAAGAAGACAATATAAGAATTCAATAATACTTATATCTTTTTTATCATCATGGCGCTTCTTGAAATCGTCTCTTTCGAGCATCCTTGCAACAGTGTATTTGGAGGAAAGTTCCATAAAATCATAAACAGTTAGCTTACCAAGCCATTCGCTGTTAAATCTTATAACAGTTTTATGAGGGTCCAACACTTTAAATATTTGTTCCCTATAAGTTTGTGCATTTTTTTCTATCTCTTCCCTACTCATCATTTTCCTTGTTTCTAATCTACCCGATGGGTCACCTACCAAACCTGTAAAATCTCCGATTAGAAAGACCACAGTGTGTCCAAGGCCTTGAAATTGTTTTAATTTTCTGATTGTAACCATATGACCAATATGAAGGTCAGGAGCTGTCGGGTCAAAACCCTCTTTTATTATTAGTGGTTTATTAAAATTTATTGAACTTTCAATCTTTCTAACCAGTTCATCTTCGGGTATTATCTCCTCTGTACCCCTCTTAATAATATCCATTTGTTCGTTAACACTTGGAAACATATATCTCCTATACTTTTACAATGCTTATTTAAAGTTTTTGTTAAAATACATAATATTGAATTTATAACAATTTAAAATTTTTGCACTAATTTTTTGTAAAAAAATTAAATCCTGCCCTTCCATTCCCTTAACTTCTCTCTTTCGAAATCTCTCCTTGCTATTTCTTTCCTTTTATCATATACTTTTTTACCTTTTGCCAAAGCCAATTCAACTTTAACTCTACCTTTTTTAAAATATAATTTAAGCGGAACAAGAGTCATACCTTTTTCTTGTACCTTACCTAAAAGTTTTTTTATTTCCCTTTTATTCAGTAAAAGTTTTCTATCCCGCAAAGGCACATGATTAAATATGTTCCCCTGTTTATAATGGCTTACATGCATATTTAATAAAAAAACTTCACCATCTTTTATAACAGCATAGCTATCTTTCAAATTAACATTTCCATTTCGTATAGATTTTACTTCTGTCCCTTTCAAGATGATTCCGGATTCATATGAATCAATTATATGATAATCATGCCTAGCTTTTCTGTTTGTGGTAACTATCTTTTCAATTTCTTTTCTATTTATTTTTTTCATCATTGACATACTAAGTTAAAATAAATCATCTATAAAAAAAGCCAAGAAATTTTGATCTTGACTGACTTTATTATACTTATTTTTATTGAAAAAATCAAGGAAAGATTCAAGTCAATTAATATAAAATTCAAATCTTGATTTTTCT
>JABXJV010000301.1 GCA_013375355.1 Candidatus Helarchaeota archaeon | reverse complement strand
GAGAAAAATTTGCACTAGAAAAGACAGCCATAATTAAAAATGCAGCAAAAATTGAACTTGAATTCAAAATTAGAGATATCGCTGGTAAATATAAATGCGAAAGGGCAATATCTTTAGCAGATTGTTATGTTCTTGCAACGGCAAAAATAAATTCTGCTATAGCAATCTTTAAAAAAGAACAAGAAATTGTTGATGAATTAAATAAAAAGCCATTTGATGTAAATCTAATATTATTTTAATTCACAATAATATATACCTAATTTCAGACTTGACTGCGATTATAACACTCTGAATTTTTTGTGGTTTTATATAATAATCTTAAAACTTACCTAGACGAAATAGGAAAAAAGACAAAATTAAAAGTTACTAGTAAGTTTACCACAAGCAAAATTTATTTCCAATTATTATTGTATGTTCTGTGTTAAGACAAGATTTTTATTAACCAATCAATGGTATAAGGAATTATTTCATCTAAATAATTTATGCAGCAATGTTCACCATCGGGATAAAATTTTAATTCTTTCTCTCCAGTTGCCCAATCCATTATATAATCAGCTTGTTTTTTAGGTTCGGGAATTAGTTTATCCATTCCCCCTTGGATGAAGAGGAGTGGACGATCTAGTGGTGGTATCTTTTTAATATCGAGTTCTTTCCATTCAGAAATTACGTCATTAATCTTTTTATGACCGGTAACGTGTAATAAATCTCGTATCCATATTGGATTCATTTTTTTTGGTTTTTCCTTTAAATAACCTAATCCTCCATTTCCAACAGCACATGAAATTCTTTTTTCATAAGCTGCAACGCGAGGTGAGAGATAGCCCCCATAACTCATGCCATAAGTCCCTATTTTTTTAATATTGATATTATAATTAGTATTATTTTCAAACCAATCGATAATCGTACTTACAACTTTTTCATATTCTTTAATCATTTTCATATTTTTCCACATTTCACCTTGTCCGGGTCCATCAAAGGCAAAAATGTTCAAATTAGCGTCCAAAAGAAAATTACCTAAATAGTGATTTTCAATTTCTTTGATATTATCTAATCCGTTAATTTGGATTATTAATGGACGATTTTTTTGATCTGTAAGTCTTAGATACCCTGGAATTATAGTATTTTGGAAAGGGATTTCTATTCTTATTGGCTTTTGTGATTGTTCATACAATTCAATTGCATTTTTATAATTTTTTCTTGCTCTATCTTGAGCTTCATTTTTTTGTTTAATATCCAAGAAATAAATGTGCTGTCCTACATGGAAACAGCCTGCAGCTTCATGGAACAGATTTTTTGCAGTATATTTATATCCTTTTAATAACATTTTTTGTGCAAGATTCTCCATCACAACTCCTTCTTTGGACCATTCAGCACACCAATTATAAAAATTTTTAATTCTTGATATAACTCTCAATATTCGATTATAATTAACTCCCGAGATCAGAAATCTTGAATACCAGTGTTTATAGACCCGTCTTTCATTAAATATAAATCGATAGATTATTTTCTCCTTTATTGATAGTTTCTCCATCTATTTAAACTCCAAAAAGCAATACTTTCATAAATTTATTCAGTTTAGATTATATTGGAAATAATTGTATATAAAAAAATGAACCCAACAAACAAACGATTAGCAATTATATATATAATTATTAGTATGATATCCTTTTTTAGCATTTTAATTATTTTAAGTTTGATTTCTAAGGATAATTATGGATTAATTATATATCCTTTGTTCTATTTTAAGCGTATACATCCAATAATCCTGGACTTCCCACGTTTTGATAGATCAGGATATTTAAATCTTTATGCACTTGCCATTAGATTAGATTTAAAACATTATGAGCATTTTGATAGGTATACCTTAATTGATGCTCAACATTTTCTTAATGAATGGAATAAATTTCTATCGCAAAGAATCGAGGGCACTATTCAGAATGTGTTTTTACATCTACTAGTTTTAAAATTAAGAGGCACGAGATCATTTTTTGATTCAATTATTCGAATTGATAAAATATTGGCTGTTGAATATCAAGCACGTGAATCCTAAGGTCACACTTTTTCCCTTTTTTTAAGATTAAGGGAAAATTCAACGAGAGGGTGCAATTCTATACCCAATTTCAGACTTAACTGCGATTATACTTCATTCTATCTTATCCTCTTTTACTATTTCATATACGACACACGATTTAAATAATTTGAGGAATGTTAAATGGATTTATACTAAAAAAATGCGGTAAGTAGGCTTTCAAATATTTTAAATTTAACATCTGAATGCATTAGAAATTAGGCAAAAATAAATATGAGCTGTTTAATTAGTAATATTAGAATTAATACATAGTGATTTTTTTGACGAAGCCAATTGAAGAAGAAGAACCGAAAAGAAATAACAGAATTCAAATTGACCCGATACCTGATTTTATTATCAATGTAAGTGAAGAATTCGAATTGAATCTTAATGAAGAAGAATCTATAAATCTAATTGACCGGTTAAATAAGGGGTCAAATGAAAATGCGAAACAATTTCTAAGAAATGCGTCAAAATTTTACGAAGAAATGAGAAAAAAAGAAGAATTGTTCAAGAAGAAAGAACTAATTTAATGATAGAAATTGGCGGCTGAAATTAGAGACAAATTAGTCATTACTGAATTAACCGCTGAAATGAAATTTGATTCATTTAATTGTACAAATAAAAAAGTCAATGATTTCTTGAAAAGAAATGCAATATCCAACCAAGAGAAACTAATTTCAAGAGTTTATGTATATTTAAATATCGAAAATGGAGATATAGCAGGTTTTATTTCATTATCTGCATATCGATTAAATCTGGCTGATAGTGAAAAATATTCAATTAATAAAATTCCTGCTGTTTTATTGAGTCGCTTGGCAATAGATGAAAAATACGTGGGTCATAATTTAGGCATGGATTTATTAGAATATGCCAGTGGTATTTGTTCCAAAGTTAAATCTCTAATAGGTTGTAGATTGTTAATAATTGAAGTTGAAAAAGATGATCCTGTCTTGGAATATTTTATGAATTATGGCTTTAAAGTTGAGAGAGTTAAGAATTTTCATTATTTAAGCATCGATCTCTTAGAATGATT
>JABXJV010000300.1 GCA_013375355.1 Candidatus Helarchaeota archaeon | reverse complement strand
ATTTTTTGATAATCTTTTTGTTAAGATTTTTTAAAAGAGAGGATTTCGTATTAATAAAGGGGGTATTTAGAAAAAATTTTTAAATTCAGCTCTTCTCCAAAAGATTTGAAGTAAAAAGATGAATACACTATATTTATGTCATTTCGAGCGAAGTCGAGAAATCTCAAAAAAGGATATATTTCATCTTCGCTATTTATTCATAAACCTTTTGTCATCCTGAACCTGTTTCGTGATCCATAATAATTAAATTGTTAATTAAAATTAAGAATTTTCCAAATGATTTAGGTCAGTTGATTAATTAAAAAATATATAACTAAAATAATTTAATTCAAGTTATTTTTAAAATCTATATGAAAAGATACATATTTATAATTTTAATAATACTTTTCAACTGTTCTAAAAATGATTTATCCAACAACAAGAATTTCAGATTTGTAGATGGAGTTCAATATAAGGTTTCAGAGGTTATTGATGGTGATACTATTATTTTGGATAATGGTGAAAGGGTAAGGTATATTGGAATTGACTGTCCTGAGATCGCTCATAATGGTAGCAAGGGGGAGTTTTTTGGAGAGGAAGCAAAAGTGGCTAATATAAATCTCGTCGATAAAAAGATTGTATCGTTATACTTTGACAAACAGAAAAGGGATGATTATCGTAGGGTATTGGCATATGTCTTTGTTGACACTGTTTTTGTGAATAAATGGCTTGTGGAATATGGATATGCACACGCAAAAAGTTATCAGCCAAATGTTAGATATGATTTAATGTTTAAAATGCTCGAAAATGAAGCAAAATCAAATAAAAGGGGTATCTGGAAAAGAGAACTTTATATCTCTATTTTATAGTAAAACAAAACTTTGTCAAAAATCAAATGATGATTAAAAAACAAAATAATATGCTGTGTGCCTGTCCTTTGGGTTGGTGTTGTCACCAACACACTTTCCCCCCTTTTTTTCTATGTCATTTCGACCTCGAACATTCAGGGTGAAGTCGAGAAATCTCTTTTTAATGTCTATCGGCCTTAATACTCAGGGGAAGACATTGCAATCTCCACTTTAGAATCTATATTATCTGTGTAATCTGTGGATTTATTAGAATTAAACATTTTTCCTCTCTTTTTCTCTTGACATAATTTATAATAAATAATAAATTTAAAAAGTTAACAGGTATTTACTTACAGTATTTCAATTTAAAAATATAGGTGATAAGATGATAAAGATTAAAATTCTCCTTTTTGCATTTTTAATTTTCATTCCTTCAATATTTATCGCAAACTGTGCGAAAAAGGAATTGGAAAAGAGGAGGTATCTTCTTGAAAGGGTAGGAGATTTTCAGGTCCTTCAGGTATATGCTGATGGATTTGAAGAATTGAGTTTGAGTGAAAAGATGCTCGCATATTATCTATCGATGGCATCCCTTGCCGGAAGGGATATTGAATACGACCAGAACCACAAGTATGAACTTGAAATCAGAAAAATTCTGGAAGGAATTATTACTCATCCAGAAGGTATTGATAAAGGAATATTTACCAAAATTGAAAAATATACAAAATTATTCTGGATGAATAACGGTCACTATAACTATATCACATCACAAAAATTTGTTCCTGAGTTCACCTTTGATGAATTTCTTGGTGCAGCAAAAAAGGCATTGGAGAATGAAGCAGATTTAGGTTTGAAATCGGGAGAAACCATAGATGAAAAACTTGAAAAACTGAAAAGAACTATATTCGATATCAACTTCGAACCTGTTAAGACCAACAAAACTCCCCCTCCCGGTGAGGATATAATTACAGGAAGCGCTAATAATCTGTATGATGGAGTAACTTTAAAAGAGGTTGTAAGATATAAAGAAAAATATCCTCTTAATTCAAGGTTAGCAAAAATAAATGGAAAAATAGTTGAAGAGGTTTACAGAGCAGGCACAGATGGCATCCCACCCGGTAGGTATGCTGAAAAGTTAAAAAATGTGATAGAATATCTCGAATTGGCTGTTCCTTATGCAGGAGAAAAACAGCAGGAGACTTTAAAGCATTTAATAAATTATTTTAAAACCGGTGACCCTCAGGATTTTCGAAAGTACAATATCTCATGGGTAAAGGATGACCCAAATGTCGATACAATTCTCGGTTTCATCGAGGTTTATCTTGATGCCCGCGGTGTAAAAGGTGAATTTGAGGGATTGGTCAGTTATGTTGACAAAAAGGAGACCGCTGTGATGGAAAGATTGGCTGAAAATGCTCAATATTTCGAAGATAAAGCACCCTGGGATGAAAAATACAAAAAGAAATGGGACGAAATTCCAGTTGCAAATGCGATTAATGTAGTTATGGAGGTCGGTGGATGCGGTCCTATTAGTCCCGCTGGAATTAATCTACCGAATCCACAGGATATTAGGGAAACTTATGGAAGCAAAAGTGTTTCCCTTAACAACATTATTTCCGCAAGAAGAGCGGTGGTCTATCCTGAATTTCTTAAGGAATTTGTCTTTTACGAAGAGGATAGAAAATTAATAGAAAAATACAGAAATCTTTACAGGAATGCTTTTATCGCTCT
>JABXJV010000299.1 GCA_013375355.1 Candidatus Helarchaeota archaeon | reverse complement strand
TGCCGATTCTTTGTGTTGACCATTTTATATAATATCCTTCCTGTTCGAAGAACTTTCGACTTAATTCAGCCAATTTTTTAACTTCTGGACTATCTGTATTTATTTTCAAAATAAATGGCAAATCATAGACGAATAGAGGTGTAGGAAGGGCAAATGAGTTACTTACTTCTAAAACATAACCTCTTTTTGCTAATTTTTTTAACATATCTTTTAATTCTTTTCTATCACGTTGCAATTCTTTCGAAAGAGTTCTAAGGGTTTTTAAATTTGGCATATTTTCAAGGTGTGAAACAACATCTGCTTCATCTTCAGTGTACATAATATCTAGATACTCAATAAAAGTATCTGTTGGCTCACCCTTATCATCTGTAGCAACACCATGAACAATTTTATCAATTTCTTTAGCAATTTCAATTAGGGTATCTCTTTTTTTAGTTGTACTCAAAAAAATCACGAAAAAATCTGTTTATTAAACAATAAATCTCTTTTAGGATTATAAAATTAATTATGACACAACAGATATTTAATAACTCAGACTATTTATTCTACTTATTTACTTAATTCGTTTTTGCGTTTTTTTGCATCTTCCAAAAGTTCTATAAGAGGTTTTATATCGGGTCTAACTTCTAAAGTCCTTTCTATAAATTCAATGGCTTTCGGATATTCACCTATTTTATAATAAGCTTCCCCTAATGTCCATAGTCCATAAAATTATCGAGGATCAATTTTAACTGCTTTTTCAGCAAATTCAATAGCCTTTTGATAATTCCCGAGCTTATAATATGTATTTCCAATGTGCCACCATGCGTTTTTATTATTAGGTGCAATTTCAATCGCTTTTTTCATGCACTCAATCTTTTTTTGTGAGTTTCCTAATCCACCATAGGCTCTTCCCATGTAGATGAAGGCTTTATCAATTTCTATTTCGGAAGAATCCCAAGGTCTTTCAGCACGAATTTCTGGAGTTGCAGCATTATAAATAGTTATCCCTTTTTCAAAACATTCAATTGCCTTCTCATAATTCTCCATTTGATCATAAACTAAACCAAGATTTAACCAAGGTCTGTGGTTTTCTGGTTCTATCTTAATAAGATTTTCGAAACATTTAATTGCTACATCGTTATTTTCCATCGCTCTATTGAAAAGTCCATCCCTTCTCCATTGGTAAGCATTTTTTCCTTCAATCTTTTTTGGCATGAGAGTATGTCTCTTTGATTTTATTATTTCTCAACAAATAAATTATAAATTTCATAATCAGTTAATAATTTATTGTTTTATTCGTATTATTGACTTAATTCCATTAAAGCTGAATAAAAATGGTTTTTTTAGAAGAAAAATGTACTAAATGTGGAACTTGTTTAAACAAATGTCCAATTTTAGAATTGGATATAGAAGAAGCAAAGGTTGAAATTGAACGTGCAATTAATTATAACAAAGGGGATCTTTCACAAATTCCGGAAAAAATAATGTCTAAATGTTGTTCATGCTGGTCTTGTTATTCGCTCTGTCCCCAGGATGCCCATCCAACTGAGTTATTTATCGATATCTTTCATGATCGTTATATTAGAAATAATGGCATGAACCCGTTGATGAGGATGGTTTTATCAGGTCATCCTGAAAACCTATATAGTCTTCTTCATGAAAGTAAAAATTTTACTAAATCAGAATTGGAGGCAATTAATAATTGGAAAGTAGAAAATTTATCATCAACCAAAGAAATTCTGTTAATGGGTTGCGGAAGCGAGTTTGTTCCGTATTTGTTTGAAAATTCAAAATTATTAGCACCATTTAAAGGGAAAATAGGAGGAAAAGATTTTTGTTGTGCAGGAATGGACTATCAAATGGGGCTAGTCGAATCCGCGGAGAGTGTATTAGAGCGAACCTATAAAAGTTTAAAATGGTTAGGGGTTGAGAAAATATATACTTGGTGCACAGGCTGTTATGGACAATTCAAAGAAACAGCTTTAGAATATGAACCTGGTTTTAAAGATTTTGAAATACAACATATTCTAGAATATTTTAAGAAAAAATTCGACAAAGGAGAATGGGTAGTAACTAATCCACTAAATGATTTGACGGTTACAGTACATGATACATGTTTTGGAAAATTATTGGGGAGATCAGGTGTAGAAGTTCATGATCTAGTTCGAGATTTAATTAGAATTACTGGTGCCAATATTGTAGAAATGACGCATAATCGAAAAACAGCAATGTGTTGCGGATTAGCTAGTATATCTAGTAGTAATGATATCTCATCAGTCCAAAAAATTTATAGAAAAAGAATAAAAGAAGCTAATGAAGCATTAAATTATAACCCTAAGGAACCTGAATCGGTAAAAAATAAAGCACTTATTTTGTATTGTTCAGCTTGTACAGGTACAATGATAACCATGGGTAATATGAGTAAAAAAGATACAAAATATGCTCCTCCTATGTGGCAACTTTTCGAATTAATAGAAAAATCTCTTGGGGAGGCTAGAATAAATCTGGATGGTAAGTTCCATTACATAAGGGGGGCAAATATGAAAAACCTATTAGTAGATGCTATGACAAGATATGACCCAACCAAATTAGAAAAGTTTGATAGAGTAAAGAAATTCGTGCCTCCAATTAAGGTTAAAACCAAATAATGTTAAAGATTTATGTCTGAATAAGATTTGATAATGAACGTCTTTAAAGACTTTTCATCCATTTACTTATGTTTTTCTCAATATTTTCTTCAAATATTTCTTTTAATTCTTCCTTAAATCCTTGAAAATCATTAATATTATATGGTATGTTTTTTACTTGATGTTCGACTAAACTAGAGCCATATTTTAGAATAAATTTTTTTTGAATTTCCTGGATTTTCTTATCTAAATACTTATCTTTAGTTTTTTGATCAGTACGAATAACAATGAGTAAATGATATTCATCTAAATTAAAAATAGTCAGTTTAGAATCGCCTAATTCTATTTTTTTGATCTTTTCTCCTTTACTAATTGTGCCCACGAAGGTTTGGAGGCTACTCAAGAAGCCTGAGAAAAGTGTCTCATCAATTGAGCCTATAGAGTGGTTAAAAAGACAGATTCCTGAATCCTCAATTATCCAGACTTCTTCAATCTTATCCAATTTCATCCCATGATTAACAAATTTTTTAAAGAAATACACTAAACACTTTTTAAAAAAATAATTATTTTTCTCTTTTAAATTCTTTTAATTATGCATTTCTAATATTTATGTGGTGGTAAATCTTGTCCCTTGTTCTAAAAGGTGGAAATGTTTTTATTGAAAATGAATTTAAAAAAGTGGATATTTTCATTAAAGATGGAAAAATTGAGAAACTAACAAATTCAGAACCTTTACATAACGAAAAAGTAGTTAATGTTGAGGGAAAATATGTAATTCCTAGTTGTATCGATCCTCATGTTCATATCTATAAAGGAAAGGAAGATTATCTAAGTGCCTCAAAAGCTGCATTATGTGGAGGATATACAACCATATTTTTAATGCCTTTTGGAAATGGAGATTCTGCTACATCTCTAAAAATTTATGAAAAAAAGAAATTGAGTGCTAAAAATGAACTTTTGATAGATTTTAGCATTCATGCTGGAGCAACAGCAATAAACCAATTAGAAATTAAAGAACTTGCTGAAAATGGAGTTTTAACATTCAAAATTTTCCTTCCATTTAGCTCTCATGATTTTCCGACACCAGAAAATGAATATGAATTAATAGACGTGTTAAATTCGATTTCAAGAGTTGGTGGTTTAGCGCTTATTCATGCTGAAAATAGGGTAGCCATTGAATCTTTTAGGAAAAAATTCATTATGGAAGGAAAAACTCAACCTTTAGATTTTATGAACTCCAGACCTGTTTTAGCAGAAGTAGAAGCGGTTACAAACACTATCTTATTTGCCAATCTTACTAATTGTCCCATATATTTCGTTCATATTAGCACAGGGACAGCTTGTGAAATTATTAATTATGCAAAACAACAAAACAAAACAGTATTTGCTGAAACTTGTCCACAATATTTAGTATTAAATGAAGAAATATATCAAGAAAAAGGCTCACTTGCAAGAGTAATTCCACCTATAAGATCAAAAGAACAACAAGAAAAATTGTGGGCACATCTTATTAATGGCACAATTGATACAATTGGGACAGACCACTGTCCTATGCCAATACGTGAAAAATCTCGTAATATTTTTTACTCGAATAATGGCATCCCAGGTCTAGAAACAGCATTAAGTCTTTTATTAAATCAAGTAAATCAAAATAAGCTAAGTTTTGAAAGAGTGATCCAATTAATGTCTACAAATCCCGCCAAGATTTTTGGTTTATTTCCCAATAAAGGGATTATAAGGAAAGGATCTCAAGCAGATTTATGTATTATAGATATGAATAAATCTGCAAAAATTTCAATAGATGAACTTTATACAAAGGGAGAATTTACACTTTATGAAGGATTTAAAGTAAAAGGGGTTCCAATTATGACTTTGTTTAAAGGAAAAATTATGATGGAAGACGGTTTTCCAGGTAAAATTAATGTGATAAAGAATAAAACCGAATATCTCAAAATAAAATTTGATCCTAAAAAGTTGGTGAATTAATAAATGCCGGAACTAATTAAAGCCATTTGTATAGGTGCAGGAAGTAGAGGTATAGATGCCTACGGATATTATGCATTAAAAAATCCGAAACGCCTTAAATTTATTGGTGTAGCTGAACCACGTAAGGAATGGCGTGAGAGGTTTACACGATTACACAAAATTCCACAAGAGAATGTATTTAATTCTTATGAACAATTATTTGAAAAAAAACAATTTGCTCGTGCAGCAGTCATTTGTACTCCGGATCAAATGCATGTTGAACCAACAATCTTAGCCTTAGAACACGGTTATGATGTTTTACTTGAAAAACCCATGGCAAATACTTTGGAAGGGTGCCTAGAGTTAGTCAAGAAAGCCGAAGAAGTAAAAAAACACCTTCAAATTTGCCATGTTTTACGGTATACTAATTTTTGGTCAACAATTAAATCATTTATTTATAGCGGACAGTTAGGAGATATTATTGCAATAAGCCATAGAGAAAATGTATCTTATTGGCATATGGCTCATAGCTTTGTTCGTGGAAATTGGAGAAATTCCGATATTACATCACCAATGATTCTTGCAAAATGTTGTCATGATATGGATCTATTATATTGGATAGTAGGAAAAAAACCCATTTCGATTTCATCCTTTGGCTCTCTCTCATTTTATAAACAGGAAAATGCACCCCCAGGAGCTCCTCCACGTTGTACTGATGGTTGTCCAGTTGGCGATACATGCATGTTTAATGCAATTAAAATCTATATCGATATAGATGGATATTATAATATGGGAAAAAATTGCCCTTCTCGTGCATTTCGCTTCTTTTCCCGCCATCGTAATGCAATTCGATATATGAGTCATATAATTCGCCCATTAAAAAGGCTAGTTGATTTTAAGGAATGGCCAGTTAACACAATTACAAGTGATCTTACATTCGAGGGTAAAATGAAGGCTTTACAGGAAGGACCTTATGGCAGATGTGTTTTTCAGTGCGATAATAATGTAGTAGACCATCAACAAACGATGATTGAATTTGAAAATGGAGTCACAGCTGAATTAACAATGCATGGACATTCAGCTCTGGAAGGAAGAAGCATCCGGATTGATGGAACAAAAGGGACATTAATTGGATCCTTTATGGGTTGGGATGATTTGTACTTCATTGAGTCTCAAAATGGAGAAACAAAACAACTCATAAAACCTAAAATAACAATTGAAGCCCATGGAGGTGGAGATTTACAACTAACAGAAGGATTTGTAAATTCACTTCAACCAGGCTACAAAGAAGTTCCTTTAACAGATGCTAGAGCAGCATTAGAAAGCCATTTAATGGCTTTTGCGGCTGAACAATCTCGTATTAAAAAAAAGGTCATTGATATGGATGAATATCATTCATTAATTTAAAATTGGGTAATCAATTAACAAAGAAAGTGATTATAATGAAAGTTTTAGCACTAGGTGGGAGCGGTGATATGGGTAGGATGGCAGTAACAGTTCTTCTTCCCTCCTCCAAGATCACTTCAATAACAATAGCTGATAAAAATTATGAATTTACAAAAACTTTTGTAGAATTAGTTGGTTCTGATAAATTATCAGCTGTAGAAATTGATGTAACTAATCAAAAAGAATTAAATGACTTGATTTTAAGGCATGATATAGTTCTAAATACTGTAGGACCATATTATAAATTTGGAAAATTTATTTTAGATGCAGTTATTAATGCCAAAAAACCTTATTTTGATATTTGTGATGATTGGAAGCCTACTTTAGAACTATTAGAAATGGATGAAAAAGCAAAAAAAGCTGGTGTTACCGCTATTGTTGGAATAGGAGCAAGCCCTGGTGTTTTAAATCTAATGGCAGTTATGGCTAGTTCTAGTCTTGATAAAGTAGATGAGGTAGTCACAGCATGGGGCATGGGACCAGTGAAATCTGGGAAAAAACCAAAGTATTTCATCAAAAAAAAGAAGATATTCAAAAAGTTAGGTAAGCCCGTTGAAGAAACTGCTACCGCAAATGCAGCTATTGTTCACCTCCTTTATGAAAGTATAGGAAAGATCCCGACCTTCAAAGATGGAGAAAGAGTTGAAATTGAAGCTTTGACTGAGGTGGACCCTATTCAATTTCCTGGTTATGCAGATGCTTATGCGGTTCATATTGGACATCCCGAACCTATTACATTACCGAGGACAATAAATGCAAATTCAATTTCAAATGTGATGTTTATCGGAAAAAACGCTACAGCGATTGTTCGTGAGTATAGTAATAAAATAACAAAAAATGAAATTTCAATTACTGATGCAGCGATCAAATTGAATGAAGAATTTGAAAGAGCTCAAGGGGATAGCTCACTTTTAAAGGAATATTTTAACATGCCTCCAGAATTATGTGTAATTGCAACAGGTTTGAAAAATAATAAAAGAATTAAAATAGCAATTGGCCTAAAATACAGCCCATATGGCGAGATGGCTGGAATAACTGGTATACCGTTAGCCGTTGCAACCTTAATGTATATTGATGGAAACATACAAGAAAAAGGTGTTTTAACTCCTGAAGAAGCAATTAATCCAGATGAATTTTTTAATAGATATGCAGTATATTGCAAAGAGAGTCTCACTAAAAATGATGTTCTTATAATTAAGGAAGAGAATTTATAAAAAATGGCGATTTAAAATATGAATAAGAAAATTTTGGCTATAATTTTAAATTTTATACATTCTGAGACCGGCTGGGGAGATCCATTACGACCTTACTCAGAATTTGAGGACCTTAATATTAAAGAAATTAAAGAACAAGGTATTGGAAATAAAATAGTCACTTTTGAATATCATTTTGATGAAGATGGGTTTTCTCAATATGATAAAACTCATGTTTTAGAAGGTAAAGTAAGAGTAGACCCAAAAGGAGAATTGCTTGAATGGAACCTTGAAGAAATTCATACAGGAGTTGCAGCAAATAGATATTATGGTTCGAAGAAGAAAGAAGAAGATAAAATGAAGCCCTTAATTTCCAAATTAGAAAAGTTACAAGCTCAGTTAGGTAGCGAAAGGTTGAAGCGGGAGGATTATGGAAAGTTAAATCAGGAAGTTGAAGTATTATTAAAAAAAATCGAAGAATTAAAAAATAATGATTAAAGATATGCATTGATGTAAAAGGAAGGAAGATTTATCGTTTAAAAATTTTCATTTCTAAAGTGCTTATTCTTTCACAACCACTTTTAGTAACAATATACTGATCTTCATTTCCTATAGTTCCATAACCTTTTAATAAAGTCCAAGCTTCCATATTGAGAACGTTACCCTCTTCAAATTTTCTCTTTAATCCACCCCTCATAGGATCAAAAAAATGATATTCTTCAGTTTTTAAGCCTAAACTGTGTGCTATGATAATAAATTGATCTTGTCTGCCAGCATCGCGCCAAGTCTTTTCTGCTAAAGATAGAATCTCCTTTGGATCTGCTCCAGGTTTAATAGCTTTTTGACACGCATTTTGAACTTGAATTATAGCATTAATAGCATTATTTAGATCAGATGGAATTTCTCCTAGATAAGCCATTCTATTAACATCTGATACATAACCTTGATACATTGCTCCTACATCTAAACGCAATACTTGATTTTGTTGCACCTTCAATCCAATTCCAGGAGCTTCAGGATCACTATCACCTATTGACATTGTAAAGTGATCCCACCCCTCTGCACCTTCATCAATAACCGTTCTTTTAGCTATTTTAATTAATTCAATATCCGTTATACCGGGTTTAATTGCTTCAATCATATTTAATAAAGCTTTTTCAGCTATCCGTGTAGATTCTGTAATTCTACGAATTTCTTCTTCAGTTTTTATTAGTTGCATATCAAGGAGTAAATCATCTGCATTGTTTATTTTAACTTGAGGAAATTTTTTAGTTATAAATTCATGAATATAAAATGGAAAAGTGCTTTCAACTCCAATTCTTCCTTCTCCAATATTCTTTTTAAGAAATGTTTTTAATCCCCTTAATGCATCCTTTGGTGTTAAGCATCCTTTAGCATTTTTAATCCAGCTTAATTTTTTATCATAAATCTCCCATACAATTAAGCTTTCTTCCCCATCTCGATAAATTAGAGCAATAGTAGGATATTGATTCTCAAGGGCAAATAATATTGGGTTCATTGCCTGATGGCGAACTGGTAATCCAGAGGCGTAAAATACGTTGGCTGGAGAGGTTATAATTAAAATATCAAAATTATATTCTTCCATTAATTCGGCTGCTCTTTTTTTATCGTAACCTATTGGTTTTGGTCTCACTGTTTCATCTCTTCTAGTCAATTGCATTATTAACACCTAATTTTCCAAATAATTATTCTGTACATACTTTTCCAAACCTTCTAAAATACTTTTAGTTCCCTTGGTTTGATAAATTTCCATTAAATCACTATAAGTAGCAATTTTTCCCGTCCTTGCAGAGAGATAACCCATTAGAACAGTAGCAATGGCAACTTTTGCTTGCTCGGGAGTAAACTCCGGCTCTTTATCTTCTAAAATACAGTTTGTAAAATAATCATCTTCGATTCTTGCTGATATCTCATAATATTTAGGAAAAACGCCATGTTCAATTTCTGGCTCATACCACAGTCCACGTTTATCTCCCATATCTTTATGAAAGGAATTTATTTTAACTGGCTTTTCCCAAGCATGATTTTCAAGAATTGTTCCCTTTGTCCCATAAACTTCTATTGAATTTGTAGGAGGAGTTGTAAGCGTGAAACTTACAACTGTTTCGGCAATAGTACCTTTTTTAAATTTCAACATTATCAAGGCATTATCCTCTGCCTTTTCAACCAAATTAGTACATTGTTGTGTTATCCAGCTATAGGCAGATTCAACTTGATCATTTAATATCCAATTCATTGTTGCAAATTTATGGGCTCCCATATCCATTAGGGATCCTCCTCCAGCTTTTATTGGATGGCCTTTCCAGAAATCAGGTTTAATAAGATTTGGAATCTCATTAACCCCTTCAAAAGCCCGTATTAAGAATATATTTCCTATTAATCCTTTTTGAACTGCTTCCATTATGTATTGGTGTGCGGGTAAAAATCGATGATTTTCAGCGATCATAAATTTAATTCCTGCCTTTCTAGTTGCTTTAATCATAGAATCACAACCTTCAAGAGTTGTTGCCATTGGTTTTTCACAAAGAACATGTTTTCCCGCTTCTGTTGCGGCAATTACCATTTGCTCATGAAGAAAGTGCGGAACCATTATGATGACGGCGTCAATATCACTCCTAAAAAAATCATCAAGGTTAGAATATGCCTCCATCTTAAAAGTTCGAGCATTTCTTTTGGCTTTTTTCTCATCTATGTCATAAATTGAAACAAGTTTGATTTTTGGATTTCTTTTACAACCAGCCCTATGATATTGCCACGCCAATCCCGCACCAATTATGCCATATTTTACAACATTCATGGTAGAAATTTAAAGCACAATCTTTATATT
>JABXJV010000298.1 GCA_013375355.1 Candidatus Helarchaeota archaeon | reverse complement strand
CATAGAATTTCTTAATACATGAGATAAATTTTAACTCCATGCGTTTCTGTTTGCCTCTCCACTTTAGAACCCCATTATACTTAACTCTGAGTAGTCCTTTGATTCCAAATTTTTGTTTTAAGTCCTTTGGACAGCTGATATAAATGTTTTGGTTATCAATTCGATAACAATCATTGCTACAAATCAATAATTCAGGAGTTGTTTGGTTTACCCTTCGATTCTTAAAATATCTAGGGAGTCCAACCTTATTTTTTACTTTTTTGGATTTAATCGAACCGAAGAATGAGCTCCACGCCTCTTGCAGTTTATTCAAAATTTGTTGGGAATAGGCACTCCCCAAAGACTTATAAATCGGATGTATTTTTAACTTTTCAGCAAGTTTAAAACTTGAAGGGATAGTTTGTCTCTTAAAAAATGCTTGTCGTTTCTCATAATTTCCTAAGTTCCACATTGCACTACTACGGACTAATATATCTTTTAAAATCCTTGTTTGTTGTTTTGTGGGCTTTAATTCGATAGTATTAGTCCGCTTCATTCTAAATATACATTAGAAATGCGCAAGATATATATTTTTCTATATATAAAGGCGGAACTTTGCGCAAAACCATTTTTGAAAATAATTATCTTCTTATTTCAATTCAATAATACTATAATTTGATTGCATTCATCCCCCGCCTAAAGTCGGGGGCATTCTGCAAGTCTTTAGGTAAAATTATAATAATAGTGTCAAAGATTGAATAACCTATAAAATGAATTGAATATTTTTAAGAGATCTTTCAATAATATTAATTGAGAATTAGGCATTTTTGGTGTAAATTTGGAATCAGAACCTTTTTATGATTTAGTTGAAGAGATTGAAAATTATCTAGGGTACTTACTAGGTGTAAGAGTATATACTGCCATTTCAAACGAAAATGGTGAAATTAAATTCGCAAGGGATGATTTTATTAAAGAAAACATGATTCCATTTATTACAAACTTTGTACAAACAAATTTTAGCTTGCTTGGAGTAGGAGATCACTCATTTCCAATGTCCAATAAAAGTATTGGTTTTTTCAAAATATCAGAAAAAAGTATGATTATACTTTATGCAAAAGGGGTTAAATTAGGTTCACTTCTTGCCTTTAAGACTAAAATGTTCAATTATGCTCCAAAAATTGATGAAAAAATAGGCGAAATTACTAAAATTACGATAAAAAGAAAAGTGGAAATTACCAAAGAAATTACTATCTCCAAGGAGTCTGCACCATCTCCTAGTGACAAGCCTCAATATGCACAAGTTACCTCAAAAAAATTTGCTAGACTTCCAAGATTAATAAAAGAATTGACTGGTAGAGAAAAATTTCCAATAAATGACGTAAAAGTTCTGCGATTATGTGATGGAAAACATACCATTAAAGATATTATAAAAGAAACAAAAATTTCTAGACTTGCAGTTGAAAGTGTTATCCGCAATTATCAAAAAAAGAAATATATATCATTAAAAAGAACTACAATTTAATTCAACCCAGAATTAAAAAATTTAATAAAAAAATCTATTTTTATTTTAAATATTCAGTATTCCGCCCAAATCCTTTGGAAATTAAATTGTCTTTACTTAATTCTGCATCCAATGGTGTTTCGCTTGTTATATCTGTTAAATATCCTTTCCATGCATCATCAGATGTTAAACCAAAAGTATCCATTGTGATCCGTTTATGAGGGGGATAATTCCAGTTTAACTTCTCATCAGGAGTTAAAATTTTATTTAGATCAGTTGGAATTTTACACTGTAAAGTAGCTTGTGGTAAAGGCCAGCCTTCTTCCCAATCATCTAATAAGACGGACTTATATGCTTCTGGAATTTCTTCCTTTATCCATTCTAAAGCGGGTTCTTCAATATTATTAAGATTTAAGTACTTACCAGTAGTTAAATCTGCTAATCTACTAATATAACCTCCCCGAGGAAGCATGACAAGACTCTTTATCATCGGAGGGTATGGATACATCAGAAAGAAATGATCAGGAGTTTTAAACTTCTTTTTAGAATTCAAACCTTCCCAAATACCCCCTATTACTTCATAATTGCTTAATTCTGTGAAAAAATTAAATAATCCTGAAGTATGTATGATAACTAATGTATATAGAGAAAAGGACCATTGTGGAGTTCTTTCATTTCTCACATCTCTTAATAATTCCATCATAAATTGCGCTGTTTTCTGAACATTTTTGGTAACTTCGTAAATCTCTTTAAATTTCATTCCCCTTTTTAAATGACGGCGATCCATTAACTCATCTTCCATGCCTATTACCCACCAGTCTACAGGTATTCCATCCTCCATGTGACCATTAAATGCGGTTACTACCTGCCAGTTAAAATCATCAACCATGACAGCTGTGACATCAACACTGGTTCCATAAAGTAATTTAATAAATCCTGTTTGTAGTGTAGATCTTAAACTGATAATATGCGGTAGTGTATAAAGCACGGTTTTTTCGGCTTTATCGGGAGGAATCCGTCCATCAATCACCTTTCTTGAAGTCAAAATCATATTATCCCATCTTTCTTTAATTAATTCATATTGTATTTGATCAAATTTCGGAAAGAGGGCTTCGATATATTCTGCTCCAAGTTCTTTAAAACATTTAAACATGTGTTTTGAAAGAAGTAAGTATTCTTTGTTCGGTTTATCCAAATCCGCATACAAATTTTGTGGACTCATCATTTATCCCAAATTTTGCTGTTCATATTAAAAAATGAGTCTTTTTTGGTATTTATATCTTATAGTTTTAAAATTAATTAAAGTCGATATAAACCTAAAATTAATCTAATAATATTTATTTCAATTTTGGGTTAAAAAATTCTAAATTCTTTTATTGTTTTGTGTTTTAAAAACCAAATTGCAAATCTTAATTTAATATTTTCTACAAAGATTCTATGAATAAATAGAATCGAAATGGGATGTTAAATTATAAATAAAAAGAGAAAAAATTATTTAACCTCGTTTTTCTTCTACTTCTGCTCTCAATTCCTCTGCTTCTTCCGGAGTTAAATATTCTAAATCTATAGTTTGTTGGATCTTCGTTAAAAGCATTGATGGTTTCGTTGCCCTCATTAACTTATTCATATCTCCTTCGGCTGTTAATTGATTTGTCATGATTAAGTTTATTGCATTTGCGCCTTCTTCTGAAATACTTCTCCATACTGATTCTCCTCCCCGTATTTTAAATGCTACATCCGGTTTTTCATCCTCGTCTAACATCAATTGTATGTCTCTGCATTTCCCATGCCAAAGGTCCAAATATAGAATGAATCTGTCACCTTCTTCCAATAAATCGCCCTCACCTTCAATAATGAACATGAGGTCACCTTCCCAATCAGCTGCAGCTTTTGCGTACTCTTCTGATTCATTTATCTTTTTCTTGTATATTTCACAATATTCAAATGATGGAAATTTTACCAATTTTAAAAAGCCCACCTTTTGTTTTTTTAATATTATTACTAACTTTTATTATTAAAAGATTTAAAATTGTAATTCAAATTTTTTAAATTCTTTAGAAAATTATGAAATATTTGAATTAGAATAAAAAAATCAAATTAATCTTGATAAAAACAAATTCAAATCAGTGAAATTTTTGAAATATTGTATCAAATGTGGGAATTGTTGTCTAGATACTGAAATGATGTTATCTAATGAGGATATACTTAGAATTCTTTCCAAAGCAAAGCCTAAATATGAATTTTATTATGAAAAAGATGGGTTTCTCTACCTAGCAAATTATGAGAATCGATGCATATTTTATAATGCTTCAGATAAAAAATGTACGATACATAGATATAGACCTCAAGGATGCCGGCTATATCCTTTTGTATATGATAATGGGAAATGTGTAGTTGATAAGGATTGTTTAAATCGTGAAAATATTAAATTTATTAAGAAAAGAAAATCAAAAAAAGTGAAAAAATTCGTAAAATTATTGGAAAATGAGCGAGAGGAAAGAATATTAAGTAAAAAGGAAGTTAAATGAATGTCTGTTAAAATAGGCTGTATTGCAGATACTCATATCCCAACACGAGCTTCGAAGATACCAGAAAAACTCTACGAAACTTTTAATTTGGAAGAAGTTAAATTCATCTTTTTTGCAGGAGATCTAGTTATACTCAATGTAATTGATGATTTGGAAATGAATACGAATGCAGAAAAAATTATTGTTGTTCATGGAAATATGGATAAATATGAAGTAAAAAAGAAATTTCCAAAGCTTGAGGAGTTTGAAATACTGGGACATAATATTAAAATGTCTCATAAACTAAAAAATATTCCATTAAAAGAAACTGAGATT
>JABXJV010000297.1 GCA_013375355.1 Candidatus Helarchaeota archaeon | reverse complement strand
GCTCTTCCGATCTCTTAAATAACCAGTGTTATTGAACTCGCCCATGTGAAGTTTAATAGCAACATATTCACCTTCATTGAATAGATTCTGAAATTTTGCAGCATCAAACAATGCTGCTACTTTTGCTGTTAAAGCTTGATTCATGTGAATTGCTCTTGCGTCCATAAAATATACCATTTTTTCCAATTTATTTTCCCTCATTAATCATTTCATCAAAACCTATTAATTTTTTAATTATATAATAGTTATATTCAAGATTGATTTAAAGATTGTATATCATTAAACCAACATTTTCAAAATTAAAAAAGGACTCAAAACAAGACTCATTTTAAATTATAAAAGGAAAATTATTATTTTTGTGAAGTTCATTATAAATAAAGTATTAAGATTGATGAAAAAAATCATAAAGATTGATTTCTTCTTCTATCTTTACCCAACTCATATTCTTTCCATTCTGCTTCTGTCAATACTTCAGAATACCCTTCAGGTGGATCTGTTCCATAATAACGATATGTTCGGTATCTTGAAGAATAAACTCTGGATTTTCCTTTTTTCTTTGAACCAGACCTACGACCCCTTTTTTTTCCACCAGCCGGAATTGGTGGAAAGAGAACTAATAGAAGAATCCACGATATGAAAGTTAATATTATACTCACAATCATAATTCTAATATAAAGTTGATTTGGCGGATTCTCTTCCACATCGAGCCCTTTGGGATCATGTAAACAATAGAACATAAAATAATGTAACAGCATTGAAACTACAATACCAATGCCTGTTAGCATTACATAAATTCCAATTCTACAAGTTAAACTATTAACTATAGCAGAGTATTCAACTGATACAGGTGCAAGACTAATTATTTCCTTAGGAATATAGTCAATATGAAGAATTATTAAAATAATTTGAATTAATTGCTCATCTTGGATAGTTTTTGTACCAATATTATAAATATAAATCCCAAAGCCGACAGTTACAGCTATTAATGTAATTGAAATAAATAATATCCAACCCGCAAGGGTCCCTTCAGAAAACGAATTGCGAATTTTCCTAAACATTTTTGATAGAGCATATCCAATAAAGTAAATAAAAGCAATGAATAAACTTACAAAAAGTGCATTCCCATAACCATAGAACTCATCTACAAAAATTCCTAGATATATAGTAAAAGAAGACCAAATTATTAGAAATAATTGAGAAGATAATAACCAATGATGATTAAAATACAAAGAAACTTTTTTTATTATTATCAAAATTATTGTTATTATTGGTAAAACTAATAGAAATATCCACCATAAAGTATTAATAACGAAATTTGATAAATCTAATAGCTCTAGCAAAAAAACAATCGAGCCAGAAAATAAAAGGAATAAAATTTGTGAAACAGCAACCCTATCTCCAATAAAATATGTTCTCTTATCTAATAATTCTTGTAATTCATGATAATCCAATTACATCCCTCAGTCTCTTTTTTAAAAATCATAATTTAAAAGCATTTAGTTATGTGTAAATTGTGTTTTATTTCTTACTTTCTGAATTGTCTAGAATATATTAATGCTAAAGTCTGAAGAATAATACCGGGAATAATCATCCAATAAAGAGTGGGAACTCCTAAGAACCAAGGAGCATGAATACGATGAGCATAATCATAAAATTTATCAAGACCCCAAATAACATAACATCCAAAATCTTCCATTACACCAAATGTCATCCAATCTCCAATTAACAGTAGTAAAAATAAGCTTGCTTCCTTTGAATATTCTTTTCCAAAGGGTACATAACCATCCTCTCGACTTTGTGGCAAATAACCAAGAATCCATTATAAAAATCTCCAGATAGTATTTCGAATTTCAAGGAATATTAATTTTTTGATTTAGTAAATTATCTTTTTTCCAGCCTTGAATTATACTCTTTTTCTATTTCTTCAATAAATTTTAATATAGTTTCATCCTTAAAATCATATTTGTCTTTTAAACTCTCTAATAATGCACGTATATGAATTAGCCCTGATAATTCTTTATCACAAGTCCTACCAAACCTTGGAGCTCTACATTCATAGCAAACATGGATAGCAAAATCTTGTAAGTTAGTAGGATTTAATTCTTTTAATTTAATAAAATTAGGTCCAACTTTTGAAGAACCACAAGGAGAACTCCGAATTGCTTCAATTTTTTCTATTTTTTTTTCTTTTTCATCTAATTCACAGACAAATTTAGGACGACCGAAAAAATGAGCAAATGTGTCAATTTCAAATATTCCCGTATTTGGTTCTAGAGAACACATTGTAGGAAATGCAAGAACTTTAGGATTTATTTCTTGAACTTGTTTAAAAAATCCAGAACCAAAACTAATTCCTAATAACGTAGGTTTTCCCAATTCAGCAAGAGCAAATACTTGATCAGGATGCCTTACATAAGAAATGTAAAGATCACAATCTGGAATGTCCAATTTATAATCATCTAAAATTTGACTTGAAGGTACCTCCTCTATTAAGATCCAATCACAAGGGAAAATCCGTTTAATATTTTCAAAGGCCCGCTCACCGTATTTTCCATCGGTAACGATGCCTATTTTCATTTTAACTAACCTTTAGACTTTTTAAAAAAAGGGGTTCATGGATTTATCATTGCTCTCATATTTTGTTCAATAGTTCCAATTTCAGCCTCAAAGGCCTTGACTTGATCTAATATTAAGGTACTTACTTTAAGTAGGATTGATACAGCGAAATCAGGGGATCGATTGATTTGTTTTGCAAGTTTAATAGCTTCTTTGAGAGCTTTTCCGGGTTCTACTAATTTGTTTATGATGTTTAAACGATAGGCTTCTTCCGCATTTATGAAAGTTTCTCTTGTAGCCGTATTTAGAACGAGTTCGAGTGCTTTTCCTCTACCGACAAGAGCCATATATGGAAAAAAAAGTGGACAAGCACCAAAACCAATTTCAGGATGACCAAATACTGCATTGGTTGAAGCTACTCGAAGATGACAAAGTACAGAAATGTCAAATCCACCACCTAGGGCATAACCATTAATCGCCGCTATCATTAACTTAGGAAATTCAAAAAATTTTCTATGAAAAACAAGGTTATGTTCAATAAATTCTTGACTCTTTTCTGTATCTTGCAACATTGCCTGAACTTCATCTTTATCAAAACCAGCACAGAAAAAATCTTCACCGCCATAAAGAATTAAGGTTTTTATCTTTTTATCATCTTTAATGATATCCAATGCCTCCATTATTTCCAATCGTAGTGGTTTACTCAATGCATTTTTCTTTTCAGGACGATTTAATTTTAAAATACTTATTTTTCCTTTTTGTTCTATTTGTATTAATTTAAAATTAGGAATATCCATTTTCTTCATCCCTATTTGTTAAGACTATTTACTAATCGAATTTTAAAATATATTATTGATTAAAACTAAATATGGATTAAAATGTGATATTGATTAAAATTAGTCATTCATTAGAAATTTGAATTCACAAAATTCATCTCCATCCGAGATTCGCTTTACAGGTATTATTTTTCCATCAACACCCATGGCGTTTAACCATCCTCGATGTCTAAAATTACATGAACATTCATATTCTGATTCTTTTTTAGATTGTTTCACTTGTTCCCAAATAAAGCATTTTTTAACTATGCCTACACCTTCATTTTGAGAATGAGCAATGAATTTAAATTTCATAATTTTTGGAATTATGACTTCCATAAACGTATTACAAATCTTAAAAAGTTCAGAAATTGTTTTTATAGTCCCACTTTGGATATTTAATGCGTTTAAAATGTGTCTAGCTTCAATTTTTCCCATCGAATAAACTACTTTTTTATTCATTTCATTAGCTTCTTTAATTCCAAATTCATTTTTTGATTTCAAAAACCATTGAGCATCATGTTGTGCCCAACACATTTGTAAAATAAATTTCTGGGTGTTAAGGGATATATCATATTTTTCTTTAATTCTTTTTTTCAAAATAGTTTTATTAGGCTTCTTCGAATCTGTAGATTTTTCAACCATTTTTAAATCTCCTTTTACTATTTATTAACTCTAAAAACGCCTCCACCCAAAGGTGGAACTAAATAAAACTCATCTCCCTCATTTAACTCTAAATCTAAATCAGTATTTAAATCAAGATCTTTATAATTTCTCATAAAATGTATCATTTTGAAAGTTTTTTTATTTACATCAAGAAAACTTTCTGGGAAAATGTTTGAATATTCCTCATATAAAAAATTTAGGAATGATCTAATATTCATACCTCTTTCTAACTCCAGAATTAATTGTTTTTTTCCAATACGTTCCCCTAATAAACCCATAAGATGAACTTTAATTTGAATTTTGTTAGGATCCGATTTTTCTTCTTTTCCCATAGATTTACAACCAGATTTTTTTAAAAGAACTTGTAAATTTCTTTAAACAATATTATTATTTATCAAATTCAAAAATAAATTGATTATTTATGAAATCCAAATCACTAGTTTCAATAGTAAAAGGGGAAGATCCAATAATTTCTACTAAAAAAGCTATCAACTTATTGGGAGGAATTAATAAAATTATTAAAAAGGACGATAAAATATTAATAAAACCTAATTTAGTAGTTCCACTGCCAAACGAAACTGGAGTTACAACCTCACCATTAGTTGTAAAAGCTATAATTGAGCTTCTCAAACAAAATGGAAATGAAAAAATTACTGTGGGTGATTCGCCTTTCTTTCCATTTAAAGCAAAAGATTGTTTTGAAAGAACAGGAATGAAGGAAATAATTAAAGATATGGACACGGAAATTGCTTATTTTGATGAAGAAGAATATATATCAGTTGAAAATTCGCAAGGAAAATTATTAAAAGAAATAAATCTACCAAAATCAATTGTTAATTGTGATGCTATCATTTCAGTCCCTAAAATGAAATGTCATTCTCAGACAAAAGTATCCTTATCTTTGAAAAATCAAATTGGGGTCCTTTCTCCTAAAGATAAACAAATCTTTCATCGTGATGATCTTCATCAAAAAATAATAGATTGTTTCGTTGCTTTGCGTAATAAATTAAAATTATCTGTTATGGATGCTTTAGTTTCTCTTGAGGGGCAAGGTCCGACTTATGGAAATCCAGTTAAATTAGATCTTGTATTAGCCAGTCAAGACTTTCTAGCATTAGATTCTGTCTCTTGTGAAATAATGGATCATAAACTCATGGAAGTCGCATATCTTCGTCTTGCAGCTCAAGAAAAACTAGGAGAATTTGATATCGGAAATATAGAAATACTTGGAGAGAAAATTCAAGATATAAAACATCCTTTTATTAAAGCATCCCAAGAATTAATAGGAGTATATCCAAATGTCCATGTTTATGTTGGTGGGGCTTGTAAAATAGGATGTTTTGCTTGGGGACGAGTTGCAATTGATTCGTTAGTTAAAAAGGGAGAATTAGATAAATACGGTGATATCTCAATAATCATGGGAATTGACCCTCACATTCCTGAAAAATTAATAGGCACAGTATTTGTAATTGGAGATTGTGCTAAAAAATATCAAGATAAAGGAATTTTTATTCCAGGTTGTCCGCCCTTTATGACATATAAAGAGGTTAGGGAAAATTTAATGAAAAAGTAGATGCATTCAAACTTTTAATTATTTTTCATTTTATTTCTGTTTCAATATCCGGTCCTAATGATTTCATTCTGTATCTCTTAGGAAGTCCTGCAATATTTTTTGGACCTTCCTCCATTGCAATGTTAAAACCAACTTCTGCTCTTTCTTCAATTCGATGAAAGGGTTTTTCTCCAATAGCTTCTTGAAT
>JABXJV010000296.1 GCA_013375355.1 Candidatus Helarchaeota archaeon | reverse complement strand
TGCTCGTATGGCTTTAAGAAATGAAGTGATTTTAGAAGATGCTGATAGAGCCATTGGAATTATGACTCTTTCTCTTAGACAAGTTGGGGTGGATCGAGAAACGGGTAGTTTTGATATTTCAGCCGTAACTACAGGTCAATTCACCAGTCAAAGAAATAAGATGCTAGAAATAGAAAAAATCATTGATGAACTAACTGAAGAAAAAGGTGGACCTGTTTCTACAGAAAGTATATTAGAACTTGCTTTAGCACGAGGAATTGAGAAAGATTTTGTTGAAAGAGGGCTTGAAGATCTTCAGAGAAAAGGAGTAATATTTAAACCATACAGTGACCATTGGAAAAAAGCTTAAAATGTCCTAATATATTAAATGAAAATCGTTTTTATTAACTAAATTATTTTTTTTGGATTTTATTATTAATTATTGAAGAATTTTTTGATTTCCAAATTCAATGACAAAAATATAGATAGTTATTAGAGACAAATTTGCATATTATGAATTGTTTTATGAAATTGAAAATATATTAAAAGTTAAAGATAATTGATTTCTTTATTGTAAAATAATATCATTTATAAGAAAAAAATTAAAAAACGTCATAAATATTTTTATAATATCAATCAAATACTTATTAAGAAATAAAAAATTATCATATCCTTTTAATATATCTGAACGGGAGCAAACTCGTATGATGGACGTAAAGGCATTTGACAAAATTTTGGCAAGAATTATTAAGAGTGAACCGGGAATTAAAAAAGTTATTTTAGCAGATCGTACAGGTCTCACAATTGCACATGTTTCAAAGTTTAGTTACTATCCAGTTGACGTAGATGGTATAGGGGCGATTGCAAGTGCTGTTTTTTGCGCTAGTGAAGAACAAGGTAAGAGTTTAGACATAGGAAATCTAAATATTGTGACTTCTGAATTTAACGATGGTAAAATTTTTGCAGCATCTTGTGGTCAGGGAGTATTATGTATTATAACAGATAAAGACGTAAACATTGGTATGATAAGATTAGTAATGAAAAACGCCGCGTCCGCGTTAGAAAAAGTTTTATCGGAGTTTTTAGGTGAAGCTCCTCCAATGATGGAAGAATTGGGAGCTGGTGAGGCTGAAGATGAAGATTTAAAATCAGCCTTGGGCGAATTGGATAAAATGTAATAATGATTTGCTGTTAATATTTTCTTCTTTTTATATTCAAGGGAACTTTTTTAATTGGAGTCCCTATTATGCCTGAAAATGAATCCACATGTGATATTTGTGGGAGACCTATTTTTGGGAAACCAGTCTACAAATATATTGAAGGGGCAAAATTAGAAGTATGTCAGAACTGTTCAAGGTTTGGAAAATCTGCAAAATCACCTAAAACGATTAGTTCAACAAAACCTAGATATGTTAAACGAAAAAAAGCACGATATATTAGAGATAAATATAAAGGTGATATCTTTTTAATAGAAAACTTTGGGAAAATTATCAAGGAAGCAAGAGAAAAAAGAAAAATGACTCAAAATGATTTTGCACGTGCTTTAAAAGAGCCCCTCTCTCTTATTAGACGAATCGAACAAAATAAAATAAATCCTTCATTAAAAGTCGTAAAAAAAATTGAAAATTTATTAAATATTACTCTCACAGAAAGAGATGTCGAGGAATATTATCCAAAACCTAGTAAAAAACCAAAAAATGGAACCACAATAGGTGATATTGTTCAAATTAAAAAAAAGAAAGAGTAAATTCTATTTTAGACTACGAACAATTTTATTCTTCTTCGAAGGTGTGATCTCAAATTTTGCTCCTTTGAATTTTTTTAAAAATTGTTTTCCTTCAAAATAACGGTCTAAAAAAATAGATAATGCTGAAATTTCTGAATGAGGCTGATTTGAAATAGAAATATTATAGTGAGCTAAATCATATATATTTCTGGGAACTTTTTGAGAACCTACCACTAATAAAATATCTTTTTGATTTTTTTTAATTTCATCAATGAGAGAATATGACAAATTTTCTCCGTACATAGTTAGATGTATGATAATATTCCCTTTATTTATCCATTCTCTCATGAATTCTAGATGAGGAACACCCATTCTTATAAAAAAATTACCTCCCCAATTTTGATTAATTTCATTTATAGAATTTTCTACGGCTGCATCACTAATATCTGCTAAAATCATCCCATTTGCACCAAATGCTCTACCTACTAAACCCACATGTGTAGTTATACGATTATCCCTAAATTGTCGGTGCCCCATTCTTAAAATAATAATTTGTGGCAATTTTTACACCATTTTTACCCAAAATTTTAATTTTTTTTAGATGTTTGAAATTTTAAAGTCTAAAAATGATTTTCTATTAATTTTGGGATTTCTTATAAACCAATAATGAACTTTCGAATATATTTAAATCTGTTTTTTGAATTTGAATAAAATTTAGTTACCTGTAAGAAAATTTAAGTATTCATAAGATATTTAATTAATTGGATAAAATGTATTTGTTTAAAATTATAATAAAAAAAATCGGAAGTTCATTTTAAGTGTCTCCAAAGGTCGATGACGAATTATTTCTAAACATTGTTCGAATATTAGTGGGTGATGAAGCAGTTACGATTGTCTCTCTGCTTGGTAGTAAGCCCGAAGCTACTGATGAAGAATTAGCGACAAAATTAGAAATTAAATTAAATATCGTTCGAAAAATATTGTATAAATTGTATGATTACCATCTGGCTGTATTTAGAAGAATTAGAGATAAACGGACTGGATGGTTTGTATATTTTTGGAAATTAAATCCTGAAAGAATCGGAGATTTAGTAAATAACAAAAAAAGGGCAGTTTTACATAAATTAAAAGAACGTCTTGATTATGAAAAGGAACATGTTTTTTATCAATGTCTCAATGGATGTCCTAGATTCACTTTTGAGGATGCAATGGAAATTTCGTTCAATTGCCCTAAATGTTCGACTGCTCTTGAAAATATTTCAAATGAAAGCATAATAGAAATTCTAGAATTTAATGTAGAAATTCTTGAACACGATTTAAAATAATAATTTAGCGCAATATAAGCATTATAAATCATTTAGAATCTTTAACCTCCCTATTTTTTAATAATCTATGAAAAAACTCTAGTTTTAACCCTTTTTTAATTCAATTTATAAATTTATTTAACATTATAAAATTTTAATTGCTAATTAATTGTTAAATGAATAAATGTGAAAGAAATGAAAAATCTATATGTCACATTACATAATGTATTTGGTTCCCAAAAAATTAGGGAAATGACCGAATTAATTCTGGGATTTGGCATAGAAACATTCGTTATATCAAAAGCTGTGGGCTCTGCTGCAACAGTTGGTGTACCAGAAAGTCAAAAAATGATTTTCAAAAAAGGAAAAAATTTGGTTTTTGTGAAAGACTTACCTGATGCAATAGAATTATTGAAACCTGATAAAATTTATACCTTTATTCATAAACCCTACGCCAAAACTGAATTTAATGTTGTAGAAGTAATCGATTATATTAAAAAAAACTTAAAAGTAATGTTGATTTTTGCAGGTAGTAGACCTGGGCTTTCTAAAAAGGAGTTGGAAACTGGTTCTGCCGTTTTTCTCGACTTACCTAGCGATATCGGGTCAATTGGATATGCTGCAGTTGTTCTTTATGAGATTTTAAAAAATTTAAAATAATTATAATACTTACTTTATATTACAAAAATCTCTTGGACGGGTAGTCTAGGAATCACCTTCAGTTAGATGATTGGAAATTGGTTATGATGCTGCCCTTACGAGGCAGAGGTCGAGGGTCCAATTTCCCTGTAGATCGCAATCGATGGGGATGGAAATCCCTCCCCGTCCACCATTCAAGACAAATATTCTTTTTTATTTAATTAAAAATAATAAAAATTCTTTAATTTCCTTCAAAATAATTTTTCAAAATAAAATTCGCAAGGAATTTACTCATTGGAGGAGGTACTGCTTCTCCAACTTGATTATATTGCTGGTTTGGGTTTCCAAAAAAGATAAAATCATCTGGAAAACCCTGTAGTCGTGCCTGCTCCCTAACTGTCAAAATTCTTGTATCATAAGGATGAATATATCTGCTAGTTCCTAAAATAGTGGGACATATTTGATCAGGATATAATTTTTTCCAATTTGTGTTAATCCGATTGACTGCTTGATAAAAAACAGCAGAATCTCCCCATCTTATTTTTATTATTTTTTTCATTTTTTTTTCTGTTAAATGGATGAATTGATGATTAGGAATATTGTGTATGCTTCTAGGGTCTGGTAAAGATTCTAAAACTTTAATAATTGACAAATTCTGTAATTTCTTGTTCTTTTTTGGATCAATTTTAAAATTTGTGATAAACAATCTAGATCTTTTACTTGCACTTCCAAAATTTTGTGCTCTTAAGAGATTAAAATAAATTTTTTGATATCCAACTCTTTTAAATTCATCCTTTAAATAACCCTTCAATTCTGGTACTCCTAATTGGGGAACATTTTCAATAATAAATAGTTTAGGTGAAATATCTCCAATTAATCTGATGGTGTGTAAAACAAGACGTCCTTGTTCATCCAAGAAAATTCTATCTAAAGGATTTTTTTGACGTCTTTTATTTGCATTTGTAAATGCTTCGCATGGTGGGGAGGAAATAATAACATCAATGGAGTCTTCTATGAACTTTAAAATATCTAATGAATGCAATTTACTGATATCTTCTTTAATAACTTTAGTTTCTGCAAAGTTTAATTTATAAGTCTTACATACTATAGGGTCAATATCGATAGCTAATTCTACATTATAAGGGGAATCCTTAAATCCCCAACTAAATCCTCCTGCTCCACAAAACAAGTCAATAACATTAATCATTTAAAAGATTCCATTTTAAAAATTTTTAAGATTAAGAAAGAATATTGGCGCTAAGGGTGAGATTTGAACTCACGCTCCCTAACGGGAAAAGGATTAGCAATCCTTCGCCTTAACCAACTTGGCTACCTTAGCTATTTTTTGTAATTAAATCATACAGTTCAAAGAGTATTTCTGATACAATTTTATTAAGTGCGATTACCCAAAATTCGATGGTCATCCTATAAATCGTTTCCAAAACCTGGTCTCAAAGCCGTTGACCTTGAGCATTCAACCTTAGACCTTACGCTGCTCTCTCCCGAGCCTCGCTGGGTTCGATCATTAAATATAGTAGGAAACTTTCCTACGAAAGTCCCTCTATAACGGAGAATTCCAAGGGCGGCATCTCATTGCCATGGAATCAGGCGTATATATATTCAGAATCATCTCCAATCGGCTTCGGTCCATCCTATAGAGCACTTATGGCAAAGAAAGGCCCTAGCTTTCAACCTAGTAACCGCAAGATTATTGTTATTTTTAAATTATAAAAATTTTTGCAATTTAATTATATTAAATTTACAATTCAAAATAATACATTGTCAATATTTAAGTCATTTTTATTTAAATTGAAAATTTAATAGAATTTTTATGAAATATTTTCCATTAATTCACAGAATTTACAAATCTCTGAAGAAGTTGGTTCATTACATTTACTACAGGCTTTAAAATTATCAAATTTTTGAAAATCAGTTTGATTTTTTGGAAAAACACGATCATAAAATTTTAGCAAATTAAATTTCACTGATGGATTTTTTTGTTCTAATATACTCATGACTGTTTTGATATTTCTTCTCATAGATTCAGAAGCATATGGACATTCAACTGAATGAATCGGTAAATTTTTATAATAAGCATATAAAGATATTTCCTTTTCTGGAATTTCACGATATGGTTTAATTCTAGGAACAAAATGAGGATGTTTTTTATACGGAATAGGATCATATCGCAATAAACGGGTAATATCGCTTCTAGTAATGTTCATTAATATTGTCTCAGCCTCGTCATCAATATTATGGGCAGTGGCTAATTTATCAGCTCCCATTTCTTTTGCCACTTTATTCAATGCCCTACGTCTTAGAATACCACAATAAGAACAAGCTTTTGTCTTAAAATCTCCTTTTTTATTAAGAATATTAACAATTTCATCTAAAGTATATCCATATAATTCTTTAAAAGTAACAAGATTATATTTAAGATTCAAATTTTCTATTATTTGATCAACGATTTTAATACTATCTTCCCTATATTTTTCAATACCCTCGTCTACTGTAATAACATTTATTGAAAAGTTTTGATGTTCTTTTTGCATCTTGTTCATAATATTAAGCAAAGTTACGCTATCTTTACCACCTGAAAGACCGAACGCAATTTTATCGTTTTTGCTTAACATTTTATATTTTGTAATGGTTTTAGCAACTTTTCTCTCAATTGATTTACAGAAGCAATTTTTACATAATTTCTGACCAGAGTATTTTCGGTGATATACAGCTGGTTTTTCCTTACAATTTGAACAAATCATTGATTTTTTTCCCTTATTTAACCTAAAAATGAACTTAAATTAAAAGTTCCTATTATCATGTTAAATACAGTTATCGCAACACTGCCTAAAAACAAAAATATCGAATATATTCTTACTATATTTATTATAATATCCGCTTTAGTATATTTTCTTTTCGTTTGACCATTTTTCTTACTGTTGTTTTTTGAATTTGAATCATTAGAATTATTGTTTGTTTCTTTTTGGGTTTTTGTAAACTTGTTTACTAAAGTTACCCAAAGTTTATCTCCATCAAACATAGGAATCGGTAGTAAATTAAATAATGCGACTCCTAGCGAAAGAATAAAAACCCATGAAATCGTTCTGATAATGGAGTAATAAAATATAGGTCCTAGCCAAGAAACTAAGAATCCTAATAATCCATCTGCAGGATAATGGTTCGAAACACTCACTCCTAATGCACCAATTGAATCTAGAGGGAAATATTCATAAGGTAAGGGCATCCAAATAAAGGTATTAACCCAGGTTTTGATTGGAAAAATCTCAAAAAGAAGTGTCTCGATGGGAGAATCAGTAATAATTTTTAAAGTTTGATTTGGTTTTGTATTCCACATATATAAGGTCAGCCAATTAGTATCCAAAATAGGTGTGCCATTTATAGCTCTAATTACAGAACCTGGTGATAAATATCCCATTGTTGGACCAATACTAACATCTTGTATTAAAACCCCTGAAGAGGTAGGAGAGTAAAATGGACTTAGAAAAATATTAGCATTTATAAATATGGTAAATGTAAAAAATCCTACCATCATATTAGCAAAAGAGCCTGCAGAGAAAACTCTCATTTGGGAATTTGCGCTTTTCTTTTGAAGCTTTTTTTCATCTACTTCAACAAATGCTCCAAATAAAACTAAAAACATTAAAAACCCTGAAGATTTTAACTTTATTTTATCAATTCTTGCTGCAATTCCATGTGCAAGTTCATGGGAAACCATAATTATAATGAGGGGAATTATAATTTGCAGTAAAGTTTCCCCTCCAACCGTAACCCCTGGAATTAAAGGGAGGATTGCGTTTATTTCAGCAGCAGATGGTGAAAGTAAAATTATGAAATTATAGGTAAGAAACCCTATTATTAAAACCATGCCAATTATTCCCGCTACTATTCCTACATTCCAAATTTTTCTCCATAGATTTGGAGCTTTTCTGGCTATTTTATCAATAATTCTGTTAAACTTTCTAGTTTTTATTAATAATATTCCAGGTTCTATTTCCCAACCTCTTTTCTTTAGATTGAATAATTTATTTAAGATATAAAGACAAGCCCAGAAAATTAACATAAAAATTAAAACTATAAAAATTTGAGTTTGCATACTTATTGGTTGTAGTTGAAAACCATTCAGCTCTTCTCACGCTCAATAGGATAGAATAATTTTTTAATTACATATTCTCTTGAAAATATAACTATTAAATAAGAAGAGATTTATTTAAATTATACACGCTTTCTTATGAAAAAAAAATTTGTTATAGAATAATTTGTTAATATTATTTTGATGAAAAATATTTATATTTATGGACTCGTAGCCTAGCATGGATAAGGCACTGGCCTTCGGAGCCAGGTATCGAGGGTTCAAATCCCTCCGAGTCCGCTTTTCTATTAATCTTTCAAATATCTTTATTTATTCAACGCAATATAATCCAACTTATATTTCATTTGATAACGTTGGTTTAATATACTGAGGAGAAAAAGATGGTCCTCCGGGCCGGAATTCCTTGCTGATAAAGTCTATATCAACAGTTCGAACTAGCGATCTCTGGGTATCTGTTGATAAGGCTGGCATGATTTCATCAATAGAATTTCTTTCCTTTTCTATCATGCGATAATATCTACAGCCCAGCGCTCTACCAGATTTCTCAGCGAAAAACGCTTCTAAGCTACCGGAGGACTTATTGTTATAATCTTAGTAATTGAAATTTTTAAATTGAACTATTAGATGATTAAAAAGAGTTGAAGAAAATTTAAATAATATAAATCATTTTTAAAAAGTTAAATATTAGTATCAATAAGATAATAATATAAAATCGAGCCTCTGTAGTGTAGAAGGATCTTAAATAAGGTCTTGCAAATTACGGCTTATCATCTGGGACTGTCAATGAAAAATACAACAGAACTCCCAGGACCCGGATTCAAATTCCGGCAGGGGCGCCAAAAATTTTCTTAAAATATAATATGGGCTCGTAGCTCAGGATGGTAGAGCACCGGGCTTTTAACCCGATGGTCGCGGGTTCAAATCCCGTCGAGCCCGCCATTTAATTCATCCTTAAGTATCTTTTAATAAAAATAAAAGTAATTAAAAAAAATTAAATATGAAAAAATATTAGTATAAATAAAAGCCGAGGTAGCTTAGATCGGGAGATAAAAAGACCCGTTAGCGCTGGACTGAAGGCAAAAGCGTCTGAAATCCAGTTGTCGTGAGTTCAAATCTCACCCTCGGCGCCAAAACCTCTAATTTTAAAAAAGGGTATATTTTACTAATTAATACGTTTTACGTTTTTTAATTTTAAATGGACGTTTTCCCCAAATATCAAATAAGATAGCCAATAAAAAAGGTGCTACAGCGCTACCTAGATCTGCAGCCATGAAACTTAAAAAAGCTGGGAGATTATAGACATTAATATTAAATATAGGAATAACTAGGCCAAAAAGAATCTGTCGAATTTGGTTATTAGGAACATAAAGCATATAAAAATAGATTACGGCAAAAAATAAGAGTAAAGACATCCCTATTATAACAAAATTGGAGATTAATAGTGCAAAACCTGGGGTCAATTCTCTTATAGGCTTTTTATATTTCTTCTGAACAATTTTTTTGTGACGATTTTGAATGAAAAATTCCGCAAACAAAATGGCGCTTCCGCAATTTAAAAAAGTAGCTCCAAGGGGAACGAGAATAAGGATAAACGGGCTAATTATAGGTAAAAAATAGAATGCGAAAAGAATAATGCCAAATTGGATAAGACCTGCAACAGCAAACGAGAAAAAAATATAACTCAAGTTTTCAACGTTCTTCCAATTAATACGAACTGCCAATATTTGCCCTTCAAATTGTTTTAGTTTAATAAAGTAATTTTTATTTATTAATTTTGATTATTCAATTTAATTAATAAAAATTAAAAATGATTAATGATTTTTAATGATTGATAAGTTGGATAAGTTGGGCGTGTGGTCTAGGCGAGCTTTTCGAACGGATACTCGTGGACAATGGTTATGACGCTGCCTTGACGTGGCAGATATCGCAGGTTCAACTCCTGCCACGCCCATATTCCTATTTACTCCCAAATTTCCTTTTAATTATAAATAACAAAAAGTATATAAGATGGTGGACCGGCCGGGCTTCGATCCCGGGACCTTCACGAATTTAGCTTAAATCTTTATGAATTAGAGATGCCAACGTGACGATTTTGGCTTAAATCAATCAATTATTTAAATTTTAATCTACCAGACTGATCTACCGGCCCAACTTTATTTTTGGTAGAAATCATTATTTTTTAATAAAAAAAGCTATTTTACTTTAATCTAAAACCGTTTATCTTTTTATTCTGCCAGTTATATCTTCTTATTCTCTTAGATGAACCAAATCCGCAAGAAGCACATGTCTTATTCCGTACATGGTAAGAGCGATTTCCACAGCGTCTACATCGTATATGGGTCTTCTTATTTCTTTTTCCAAAAGAGGGAGTCCCTTTTCCCATTTCAACCAACTATTTTTTTATACTTTAATTCGAGGTGGACTTATGATTATGACATTATCTCCACGGACTATAATAGTTCCAAGATTTTTAATGTTCTCTTCGTCACCATAAACAACTTCCTCAGCGTTTTCTAAAACCAAATTCATATGTTGATCAAATCCACGTAATTTTCCACGAAGTTCTCGTCCGCCCTTAAGCTTAATTAGAACTCTTTGATCTAATGATTTAGATAATAAATCCAATGGTTTTTGGCTATTTATCAAAAAAACACTCCATTCTTCTCTATTTTCTTCTATTCTTCTTCAATCTTTTCTATTTTCCGATTTTTGGTCTTTAAATTTTATTTTATACCTTTTATAATATTACGATTTCTGTCTTTATAATTTAAAGTTTTAGATTTTCAATTTAATTAAATTTCTATAAAAATCATTATAATACATTATTAAAAATTGTTTGCACAAAGTCCAAACAATAAATCCTAGTCATTATAACCCAAATTTCTTTTAATCTAACTGTTTAATGAAAGTCCAAATTTTATCTCCAACATAATGGAGGTTTTGTATTGCTTTACCTTTATTACTATTTTTTATTTGCTCTGAATCCATTAATGCTATACCAATGGCAATGGGTTTATTATGAGTTTCATCAACAATAACAACATAATCACCATTTTTTATATTTGGATCAACTTCGGTAATTCCTGGGACCATTACTTGAGCACCTTTAGTCACATATGGGATTGCACCTTTATCAACCGTGACCTTAGGAAGAATAATTAGATCCCTTATCATGGCTTGAATTGAAGGAAGCAATTCTTCTTTAAATTCAATGAACATTACTTGTTTATTAACTACATAAAGATTAATTTCATCTGATTTAATCAGCTCAACTTGACTATTTTTTGGAATAAGGAGGTCAGGTTCTAACAAAAATTTATTTTTTATTGTTTCCCGTAGTTGTTTAATTAATTTAGATCGAAGAAAATGTCGTTCTCGAATTTTGAAAGTCAAAATTGAATGCCTCTCATTTGAAAAATAAATATTTCTCTCTTTTTTAATTTTATAATTTCTAAATGCTATCTAGATATTACTTTATTTCTTATATTTAATGGTATAAATAAATCTCAAGTGAGATTATATTTAGAAACTTTTAAGGGTCTGAAACTATGAAAATAATTGATTTTTTCAAAAAACTATTGAAAAGAAAAAGAGAAGAGTCATCTGAAAAAAATGATAATAATAATGGTAATTCGAGAAGATTTAGATTTAGAAATTATAAAATATTAAAATCCAAATCACAATATATTAAAGCACTTCCTTTATTAGGGTTGGCAGACATACCATCAATTCAAACAGAACTCAAGGGAGGAAATATTGTCATTTTAAATATTTCTCATTTTATTCAAAATCCAGAAAATAAACTTCGAGAATTAAAAAGGGCTGTAGATCAATTATCTTATATCTCAAAAATTCATGAGGGAGAAATCGCTCAATTAGGGGATAAATATATTCTAATGACTCCAAGCCCCAGTATAAAAATTTGGAAAGAAAAATTACAAATTAATTATTAGATTATTTCAATCTTAAAGTTTCCATATTCTGAGGGGCTCTTGTTTCAGCTCGAATAATCTTATGAATAGCACTAGCCAAAGAAAGGCATTTTGCTTCTTCTCCATGACATGTAATAACTCTTTCTGGTTTAGGACGAACCTTCCTTATAAATTCCAGTAATTGTTGCCTGGAAGAATGACCTGAGAAACCCTCATTAATTGCTATTTCCATTTTTAAATGAATCACTCTATTCCTACCATTTACTTCTTTTATTGGAATATCTCTCCATCCTTTTTGAATTCTTCTACCTAAAGTTCCTTCGATTTGATAACTAACAAATAATAAGTAGTTTCTAGGATCCTCAGCTAACATTTTAAGATATTCTAAAGAAGGACCGCCATTAAGCATTCCTGAAGTAGCTAAAATAACACAAGGATCTCCTTCTATTATATTCATTCTAGAGTCTGGGGTATCTACTTGTTGGAAGAATTCTGAAAGAAATGGATTATGT
>JABXJV010000295.1 GCA_013375355.1 Candidatus Helarchaeota archaeon | reverse complement strand
TTTTGTACATAATGTAAATTTTTTGAAGACTCTTTAGTTGAATGCTTCGCCCCTCCTATTATACATTATGCACATACCACCATACAAATGTAGGGGCGAACGGCCATTCGCCCCTACATTTCTGATTATATGATAATAATATTTATCCTGCCAAATAGTGCTGCCAGTGGTTTGTTGGATTTCATTGAGTTGTTTATTTGAGACGGTTTTAAATTCACCAATTAAATTTCATAATTGTTTTCGATTTGTAGGGGCGGTTCGCGAACCGCCCCTACTTTCTCGAAGGGTTAACATTTAGAACATAAAATACATTATAAAATATATTAAAAATACATTGCATATGCATCATTAAAAACTCAATTTTGCTCCCTTTAACTCAAAAACCTAATAATCCTCATATCAAGAATTTTATAAAATTTGAATATTTTTCTTGTAAAATCAGATTAATAAATTTATATTTTTGATATAGATATATTATTAACTCAATTTCAAACTAAGTCTAAATTTTTATTAAAGATATATTTATACCAAGCAACCCTGTAAATTTACGAAAGGGCGATATTGGTGATATTTGGGGAATATCTTTTAAAAAAAGGACTCATAACTCGCAAAGATATTGATAAAGCCCGTTCTTTACAGAGTAAACACTGTCGAAAGATAGGAAGAAAAGCACGAGAAGATGGTTTGTTGTCGGACTATGATATTGTAAAAATTACAAGAAAACAGAGCGAACTTGGAAGCAAATTTGGCGAAACTGCTGAAAAATTGAAACTTTTAACCCGTGAACAGGTCTCAAAATTACTCGAAGAACAAAAAAAGGAATATTTGCACTTTGGTGAAGCACTCATCTCAAGCGGTATTTTAAGCAGAGATGTAGTAAAAAGAGAATTGAAACTATTCTGTGAGGAAAGAGAAGAATTCTGGAGAAATTTCTTCAAAATACCTTAATCAAATTTCTGATTAATATATTATTTTATTTCAATACCAAACCCCATTCCGTAACAATAAATCCTTCCCTTGAGAATTTTTTAACTGCCAAATCTCCGTTTAATTCCAAATGATTCATTAGGAAAATATAAAGTAAAATGAATATTACAATTCAAAATAAAAAATACAATATTTCATAGACAGCCTAACGTAAAATTCGGAAAACAAAAAGATAAATTTTATAAAAATGTGTTAACAGATATTCTTATTAAAAAAATTATTTTTTGTATTTTTTAAAAATAAAAAATTCTTTTGTTTTTATAAAAAAATTGATATATTTTTATAAACTAAATTATCAAATATTTAACACTGATAAGAAATTAAAGTTGGAAACCAAAGTTACAAACATCAGAAGTTGCGAAAAGAGTATAGAAATAAAAATCCCATATTCGGAAATCGAAGAAGAAGAGAGTGCTTTTTATGAAGAATATCACAGAGAAGTAAAGATAGAGGGTTTTAGGAAAGGAAAAGCTCCTCCTTCGCTGATTAAAAAGATGTTTGGAAAAACAATAGAAGGTTATTTAATTGACAGGTTGATTAATAAATATTTCCGTGAAGTTATACAAAAAGAGAATATAAAACCAATCAGTGAAGCAAAGGTACAAAATGTAAAATATAACAAGGACGAAGGATTAAGTTTTATTGCGATTGTTGAAGTGGAGCCTCCCTTTGAACTTGCCGGTCTTCAGGGTATAAAAATAAATAAAGAAATAAAAAAGATTACTGAAAAAGA
>JABXJV010000294.1 GCA_013375355.1 Candidatus Helarchaeota archaeon | reverse complement strand
GGTGTAGTTGGAATAGAAGTTTCTTTATTACCAATGTTGATTTATTATATTTTTATAGGAATCGGTGAAGCTGCAATTACAGCGGCTGTATTAGCATATATTATAAAAGCGAAACCGGATTTAATACTGACTTTTAATAACTTGAATCTGGAATCGATTGAATGAATAAAAAACTGCTAATTGCATTAATTCTGATAATCGGTTGTCTAGTAGCAATTATTCCTTTATCATTCCTCGGTTTTCCTTTTCCTAGCGGTAATCCTGATGGATTTGAAAAAGCTACGTTTGAAGATTCCCGAGTAAGTGAGCCAGAAGCTAGTGTGTTGCCTGGTATTGATCTTGGCACATTTGGAGATTTAATAATAGGTCCACTGGGAATAATACTCGCATTCGCACTTACAATTGGATTATTTTATCTTGTAAAAAAAATTCCAGATATAAAAGGACAACCTAAATTTATTATTTTTTTCATTTTTGCCATAATATTAGTTGTTTTACTAGTGATCCCATTTGCAATAGCAGCTGGTAGCCTTAAATGGAAGAGTTCAGTTGCAATTAACCAAGATAATATTTTATCATTTAGTATGGAATCTGCTTCACTTGATGGTAAAAAAATTGGTGTAGAAACATCAAATGGAACAACAATGGTTTCAATAGAATTTTCAGCTGTTGGATTTTCTCATACCATCGAAATAACTACCGAGTCTGATGAGATTGGCTATATAATTTCAACTACTTATTATACTGCCAATGGATTAAGTTATATTATTTCATTTTCAAAGGATGAAACATTTCTCATTATTGAATTGGCACCAACCGAAGGAGAAACTTATTCTTTAGAAATTTTTGATAATTTAAGTATATTTACAGCAGAAGTTGAAGTTGAAATCATAAAATTTACTTTCGAACAAGCTGGTAGTGAAATTGGTTATTCAGTTGGATTTGATTTATAATAATTTAGTGGTGAAAAATTGAATAATAGTGATTTAAGTAATGATTTCCCATCAAATAAAAAAATCTACACATATATTACTTTAATTTTGGCATGGGCTTGGATTTACGGATTTTTATGGTTTACAACACTGAGAAATATTATATTGTTTGACACTACAATATTTCTTTTCCTTGGTCCTTTTATAATAACTTTAATTTTTACTTTATTAGATAGCCTTCCACCAAAAAAAATTGGGTTTATTAATTATTCGGAATTAAAGAAAGCCCCTAATTCTCTTATGTTATCAATGTTATTCATTTATTTTTTAATTATTTTAGTACTACAAATTTATGTGGGTTTTTTTGGGTTAAATTTATCCTTTATCAATGATCCAGGAATTATTTTTCTTTCTGCCATTTTAATGTTTTTTTACATGCTTCTTTTAGCACTTTATGAAGAATCAGCGTGGTCTGGTTGGTTTTATAGTTTTATTCCGATGAAAAATTTCATAAAAAAGAATATTGTAATCGCAGTTGCTTGGTTTATTTGGTATATTCCTTATTTCTTATGGTTTTCTAATATAAATCTGACTTTTGAGAAATCAATTATATTTTTTATAATTTTCTTATCATATTTAATCCCTACAAGATTTCTTTATAGTTGGTTTAGAGAAAAATCAAATAGCATTTATTGGCCTTGTATTGCCAATGGTGTAACAGGAACTGCAAATTTTATCATTGTTAATTTAATAGACATTTTAAAAGTCAATGATTTGTTATTTTTTGGATTATCTGCAATAGCTGCTGTGATAATGTCAGCGATTCTTTATTATTCATTTCCCTTAGAAAGTTAATGAAGTCAGATATAAATCTAGTGAATTAAACATGAGTTTTATTCCCTTTCGTCTAACTGGAGAGAGAAATTACTTAGCAAAAATTAACTCCGAAGTTAGATTTATAACTTCATTAATAATAACGGTTAGTTTAGCATTTATGACTAAATATTATGTATTTTATATTATACTAGGTTCCCATTTATTTTTAGCATTAGTAACTTGGTCTAATTTAAAGAGAATTTTTAAACGTCTTATATTAGTATTACCAGTCTTCATATTTTTCGTAATTTTTATACCATTTTTTAGGAATACTGATGAATTTGACCTATTTATCTGGTTTAAGATTAAATATCAATGGAATTTAGGTTTTACTACACTTTATGTTTATTCTGACAGATTAGATTACGCTTATTTAGTTTTCTTAAGGATGGTTACTATATTTTTCGTCTTCATGATTTATCTTTCCAGCTTATCATTTACTGAATTTGTAACTCTTCGAGTATTACCTAAAAGTATAGCTTCTTCACTAATCATAATGGTTAGATATATTCCTGAATTTCTATTAAGAAATAAAAAATTGGCAGAAGCTCAAAAATTGCGAGGTCTTGATATTATTAAATCAACACGAAGTCGAATTCAATTAGCAGGATATATAATAGGTTCTAGATTAGTTAAAACATTTGAAAAAAGCGGAAGATTATATGAAAGTATGAGATTAAGAGGTTTTTCAGGTAAAATTACTGTAACCAGAAAGCCAATTAAATTTTATGATTTTATTTTTTTAGGTTTGATAATCCTATTCATGTATTTTCTATTTATGTATGTAGAATTTAGCCAATATTATGTGTGATTTAAAATGAGTGAATCTGATGTTATTATTGAAGTAAAAGATTTGAATTATAAGATAAAAAATAGATCTAGATATTTTGAATTACAGAATATCTCATTTAATGTTAAGAAGGGGCAAAAATTCGCCATCTCAGGACCAAATGGGTCGGGAAAAACTACTATTTTTAGGTTAATGGTAAATTTAATCAAACCAAAATCTGGATCTATAAAAATCAGCGATATAGAAGTAAACAGAAAGACAGCCTGGCAAGTAAGAAAAAAAATTGGATTTTTATTTCAAAACCCAGATGATCAATTGTTTGCTCCTACACTTTGGGAAGATGTAGCATTTGGTCCAAGAAATATGAAATTGTCTGAGGAAGAAGTGGAGAAAAGAGTAGAATGGGCATTAAAATCGGTTAATATGTTAGAATTTCAAAATGCTTCCCCAAATAATTTAAGTTGGGGGCAGATGAAAAGGACAGCTTTAGCAGGAGTCCTTGCTATGAAACCTGAAATATTATTTTTAGATGAACCTTTTGCTAATCTAGACATTCCTACAATAAAAGAATTGATTTTAATTTTGAATAGATTAATTTCTGAAAATGAAATAACCATTCTTTTTACGACCCATAATCATTTTTTCATAGAAAATTGGGCAGATTTTGTATTAATTTTAGATAATGGAAAAATTTCTTTCAAAGGGAATCCTTTAGATGCATTAAACAATCCACAAGTTCAGCAAATTATTGGTACTTGGGACGAAATTATGGAATTAATTAGTCCAAAATAATGATTTGGAAAATAAATCTTCTAAATAGAGAAATAGAAATTAATATATATGTGTAAAACCTGCTAATTGCCAATTTTCTAAGTCATGAGTCAGATAATAATTATCTATATCGGTCAGCACAGTTTCATTAAAGAACCAAGACGGATTATCCCAATCGTACTCACTCGGGTTTAATTTTCCAGTTGTATGGTTATAACGTGCTAATCCCATATGTAATATACCTCCGCCCGATGGTATGGTTAATATTGTTTGGTTTTGGGTTATATCTCCCCCAATATTAATAGAACCATTTAATAGATTCAATAATTCGTTTTCATTAAGATCGTCATTAATAATCAGATCAAATCTTATCCAAAAAGACGGATTGAGGGTGATATCAACAATTAATTGGTGATTCGACGCATTTACGATTATAGCAGAACAATTTCCAGAATATAGAGCTAGGACTTTTGTCTGTCCCGAAACATTAAAATCCAAATCTTGATGTATTGATTCATTTATAGACTCATTTTTTGGATTGGGAACCCCAAATGGTCGAATTGAGGTAATATTCGAGAGAGATTCAAAAGGATTTAATAATTCGGGAACGCCCCAATCCATTGGATCTTTAAACATTAATAAATCATAGATTCTATCAATCGGCTGCGGAGCAATCATTAGTTGATGAAATTTTTCATTCAGAAGTGTGTAATTATCTGGCGAGAGATAATAGGAAGGATTAGTCCGATTATAAGCAATGGGATCTGCAGTTCTATTTCGCTTAAGAACATCCCAATGAATATGACCTCCACCACCTCTCAAGACTCCAATAACTTGACCAGCTGTTACTTCTTCATTTATTTCCACAAAGACGCAATTGTTCATTTCTGGTATACTCATATTGTTAATAGGCTCAAATATGTGAGTTATTTTCCAATCAGCATTAATTTCTACTTCCACTTGATATTGATTTCCATAATCTCCTATCCAAATACCAGAGATGCTCCCATTATGCTCAGCATATATATAAGTATTGTTTGGCAGGTTTAAATCGATTCCTTCATGTGGTCGCCAGCCAATTGGAGGACCAAAATCTATTAATGTACCCCAGCCGCCAAAACCTGTAACATTATCAATATACTTAATTGGTAACCAAATTACTGGAATTTCAATCTCTTCTTCATTACCATTTTCTCCACCAATAGTGGCTGGAATTAAAAAGTAATAGCTGTAATCATTATTTCTATTGTAATTTTGATACCAAAAAAAAGCCACTCCAATAACGATAATCGAGGATATTAAAATTATAATTCCAATTGATTTATTTTTAGTCATGAAAAATACCCAAACTAAAAAATATAATTAATATATACTTTTACTTATCTTTTCAATTTAATAAATCATTTTACTTACAACTAATTTCCAAAATTATAGATTTTTTTTATTTCTCAAGAGTTTTTTGAAATTCTTTCAGTAAAATCCCCCTATCAATCTTAAGGCTATATTCAATTGCATCCAAATTTTTCTCCTTAATAAAATCTAGAAATTTTTTCTGCTTTTTTTCATTCCATTTACTAAATTTTTTAGCTGTTTTACAGAAATGATCAACAATACAATATCCGTCACGCAAATCCAATCCATTATTCCTCTTAGGATGTAATGGGCAATAAATATTGCCATTAATCCTTACCACATTTAGACAAACACCATAACGTAAAACGCTTTTAAAAGTTCTATCCCTAAACTCCTCCAAATTTTTAAATTTTTTAAATTCTTCGGTATTTTCATTAATTGCTTTTTTAACTAATTCAACACTCTTAATACGATATCCACAACATCCCATGCAACCGCCATTAAATTGACAAAGAATCATTATAAAATATATTAAATTTTTTTAATATTTTAATATGCATTACAACATTCTGCAACTAATTCGAATATAAAAAAAATAATGGAAAATTTAGAAATAAAACTTTAGAGAGTAGTTTTTACGCGCAATTTCTTTTTACCTTGATAATAATATAATTTTCGATGTTCTGGATTCATATTTTCAAAAACTTCTTTTGCCTCATCTGGTGGTAATATTACTAATTCTCCATTTTCTTTTTGGATGACACAACCTGAGTTAATGAGTGCCCGATAATTTTGACTCGTTTCTTTCCGATTACCAAAACAAACCAGTTGACACATTGCGCATGTTAGGCGAACCCTTAGTCGAGTTGTATACTCAGGTGAAGTAATCTTTGGCCATTTTAAATAATTAGTATATGCATTAATTAGAAAACGCAATTTCATTTCTTTGTCGGCATCAGGTATTTGATAGCGCCCAGGAGACCATGTGGACCACTTTCCGCTTTTATGTAACCCGCTAAATCCGCCACATACAAGTTGACATCGAAGTAGGCTAAGGGGAGTCCTGTATGTGAAATCAATACCACCCATTTTTATAGTACATTCCTCTCTCCTTTTGACCAGACCAGACACGCACGAGGCTTGGCAAATTTTGCAATTATCACAGAAATTGTCTTCTTGGGGTATAGGATCAGTGGGTTCAAAAGAAGCTGAAGTAACAGCTGTTCCTAGGATAATTGCTGCCCCGACATTTTTTATCCCGACAGTTCCACTATAACCAAATGATGCTACTCCAGATCTTACTGCTAGATATTTATGTGAGAGAACAGGATATAATTTAATTCTCCAATCTGGGATTTCTTCACGATACTGGGCTTCAGTCGTCCTATCTTTTCCCATTTGCACACTACTGATATGGGCTCCTGCTCTAGGAGGACTTTTAGATTTGAATCCTTTATTCTTAAGAATTGCACCTACCTCATCTGCTAAATCTTGCGCTTTCCTATTAGTATGAACATTATCTTTAAAATGGTTTTTCCAGTTTTTCTTGCTTAAATAATCACGGATATAGTCCTTATTAAGAGGCAATGCAAAGGTTACTGCTGATTTAGCTTCGGGTAGTAGATATTTTAGATCTGTACTAGGAGGGCCTCCCTCTAATGTTTTAAGTGTTGTAAAACCCACCTTTATTGCACCATTTTCCCGTAAAAAATCTTCAATTTCACTAATTAAAGTCATTTAGATTTCCTCAAACTTTTTTTTTAATATTTTCATCCATATTTATCTTTTAGGGGTAGGAATTGTTTCTCTTTCCAGCCTTCTCATCGTTATTGCATCATTAGGACAAGTAACTGAACAGAGACCACAACCCATACATATCTCTTCATTTATTATTGCGGTATCTTCTACTGTAATTGCTCCAAATTTACACCTATCGAGACATGTTCTACAAGCTACACAGGCATTTATATCAACATTAGCTAAATAATTTGCCTTAGCAATAGACTTCGGATTTTCAAATCCCAATCTAGTAAGCCCAGCTAATAAACCGCAACAACATTCGCAACAACTACAGAGAATTGTACTTGGTCCCGAATAATTGTCCGTTGTATGGACTAAACCAAGTTCTCCAGCGTCTCTAATAATTTCTTTGACTTCTTCTTTAGTCACTCGTTTAATAACAGGATCACCCAATCCTAGAATTCCCTCTGCTGCATTTCCAACAGAAATACAATTATGAATTGGATATTTTCCTTTACATTTTCGAATTCCTTCAAGTTCTGCTCTCTTACGGCATGGACAAGGTTGAAGAGAAAAACTTTCATTATTATCAATAATATTATAAACTTCCTCAATTGGTATGATATCTTTTTCTGGTTTTATCTTCTCACTCACAGTTAAAATTCTTGATCTTGGAGTACCTTTATAACTTGTTTCCCAACTTTTATAATAATTGTCTTTCTCAAAGAATTTTCTACTCAATCTTGCAAGTTCTATGGTTCTTTCTTTATCTTCTTCATAGTTTATTTTTAATACAAATGGCGCATCGTAGACCATCAAAGGAGTTGGAATGCAATAAGAACTCCCTAATTTTTGTAAAAATCCTTTTTTCGCTAAATTGCCTAATATTTCTTTTAATTCTCCTTTATCTTTTCCTAATTCCCTCGCTAATTTTGAAACACGAACAGCTTTTGGAAAAACTCCAAGATGCTGAACTATTTCTGCTTCTTCAGGATTATACATTAAACTTAAATATTTAAGATATGTTTCAGATACGTTTCCTTTATCATCTTTCGCTACTCCTTGCTGAACTTTGCTTAATTTTTCAGCAATTTTCAATAAAGCTAGCCTATTTTTAATTGAATCGCTCAAGATTATTCACCTTTCGGATTTAAGATTATATTTTTAAAATATATTAATCAAAAATTAATTAATTATAGCTTAAACAATTGGGATTTCTTCCCTTTCTACTCTTTTCATTGAAATTGCTTCACTAGGACAAGTAACTGCACAAAGACCGCATCCCATACATTTTTCAATATTTATCACTGCGGTATCTTCAACAGTAATTGCTCCAAATTTGCATCTATCTAAACATGTTTCACATGCTGTACAAGCATTTTCATCTACAGTAGAAATATAATTCGCTTTTGCGATCGCTTTTGGATTATGAAGTCCTGTTCTAGTCAGACCTGCTAATAGCCCACAACAACATTCACAACAAGCACATAATATATTACTATATTTAGCGTAATTGTCTGTGGTATGAACTAAACCTAGCTCAGAAGCTTCTGCAGTAATTTTTTTAGCTTCTT
>JABXJV010000293.1 GCA_013375355.1 Candidatus Helarchaeota archaeon | reverse complement strand
ATAGATATGAATTATAGAATATGGACAGGTTGTCATGTTGTTCCAAATATGTGGGTTATAGATTCTGACGCTGGAGAGACTGGACATAACCTCCGCTGGTTTAGAAAAATATCTAATCTCAATTTTCCCGAAATAGATAAGTTGGCAGAGCAAGCTGCTCCAGGATCGGGCGGTTTTTTAGCAAATTTAGGGGGAAGTATTGCAAATTACGGCAATTTATCAGAAATTGGCTATGGAGGATTTTTAATTCCATTACCAATCATTTCAACTGAAATATTTCGTGCAGAAATTTGCAGAGGGCTTTTAGAAAATTTAGCATATGTAATTAAAGCCAACGCACAACAAGTTGAAGAAATCTCTGGATTAAGTGTAGGTGAAGAAGATATTGCACTAACTGGAGGACAAGCAAGGAGCAATATTTTTGCAAATATATTAACTAATGTTCTCGGAAATCCAATTAAGATTTTTAAAATTAAGGAAGGAACGGCACTAGGAAGTGCAATTTTAGCATCAATTGGTGCTGGAATTTATAAAAATTTAAATGTAGCTACCGAGAAAATGGTTCATTTAGATAAGATTTTTGAACCCGATAAAAATTCCGCAAAAATATATCGGAAATTGTATAAGAAATGGAGAAAAATCTATTATCACTTTCTTAAAATTAAATAAAGCCATAACAATTAGATTTTCTGGATACCCTTAAATATGTGAAATCACATATTAAATTTTGAGGTTAATAAAATGCCTAATATTACACTTTCAATTCCAGATGAAATTCATAAAATTATGAAAAAACATAAAGAAATACGCTGGAGCGAAGTAGCTCGTCAAGCAATTGAAAAATTTTCAAAAAAACTCGAATTATTGGAAAAAATTGAATATGAAACGAAGCTAGAATTTTTTGATGAATTGCTCTTAAAAAGCGAGTTAAAAGAAGAAGAAGTTATGGACATTGACGAAAAAGTCAAAGAAAGTATATTTAAACGAATAATGGCTAAATAGAAATGAAACTTGTTCTTGATTCCAATCGTTTTTTTGCCGCATTTATTAAGGATTCCAAAAGTAGGGACATCTTATTACATGATATGTTCGAATTTTATGCTCCAGTTGAAATTTTGGAAGAAATTGAAAAATATAAAGATTTTTTAATTAAAAAATCAAAACTTAATTCAAATTCCTTTGCGATTCTTTTTATTAGTCTTTTTAAATCGATTATTTTAGTCTCTTTTAAGAATTATAAGAAAGAACTAGATAATGCAAGGGAAATTATGCAGAATATTGACATTAAAGATGCCCCCTTTATTGCACTTGGCATAGCATTACATCTTGATGGTATATGGACGGAGGATAAACATTTATTTAAGCAAAAAAAACTCAAAGCTTATTCCACCAAAGATTTATTAGCAATAATTAAAGATAAACAAGACTAAAATTAATAATTCTAATTGTGTGGTAAATATTCTAATTATTTTTATTATTTGAGTGTACTTGTATGATTCAATCCATAAATCGTGAACCATTCGAAATTCGAGTAAATGAAAAAGAAATTATTAAAAAAAGAATAGAGTTACTTAAATAAGAGCTATTATTCAATTCGAGATGAATAAAAAGATGTATGAGGAACAGAAAAAAATTGTATTTGAAGCCGCAAAAAAATTACTTGCTAAAGGCTTAACGCTTGGGTCATCTGGAAATATTACCCTTAGGACTGAAAAAAAAGGAACAAAGATGATTGGCACACCCAGTGGTAAGGATATAGAAGATTATACAATCGATGATATGCTTGTAATTGATTTTTCTGATGAAAGTGGAAAATTCGAGGTGATTGAAGGAAATTTAACTGCCTCATCTGAAACCTACTTACATATGGCTATTTACAAAGCTAGACGTGATGTGAATGCTGTCATCCATTACCATCCTGTCCATTCCACAGCGCTTGGTCTAGTTCTTGATGATTCTCTCCCTGCTATTCTTGATGATCAAGTTTTCTTTTTAGGGCATCCAATTATAATAACGTCCGAGTATAATCGCTCTGGATCATTCGAACTCGCAAAACATATCAGTGAAGTTATCAATAAAACTAGCTTGGCGATAATAATTAGGAATCACGGTTCATTAGGTTTTGGTAAAAACATGAGACGTGCATTTCTATCTTGTGAGCTTTTAGAAAAAACAGCTAAAATATATTTCATAGCAAATCAGATAGGAAAAATAAAATATTTGGATGAGGACGCTATCAAGATGGGAAAAGCTATTTTTAAAGCATTAAAGTAAATATTTACTAATTTTTGAATTAACGTTGCTAAGAAAATGATCGAGTAATAGGTTTTAATTGATATTCTTTTGCAATATTAATTACTTTTTCTTGCTCTTCATTGTTTAATTTCCGATAGCGTTTTACTGCATTTAATACCAAAGGCCATAGTCTCACATCACATGGTAGTGAATATGTTGTTACTCCCTCTTGAGATAGGGTATACCATACGGTCTGATCGACTAAATTCTGGTCATCAAGTGGTTCGTACCAAGTACTGTAAGAACCTGGAGCTTTCTTGCCTATCCACCGACGCTTAGAAATAGCCTTGATAGCAGTGACACCAATATTTCTGTCTTGTGCAATTTGAAGAAGTGGCCTGAAATCGCTAATGGGATTAGGATTTACCATTGCACCAACATACACGGGTAATAAAATGGTGTCGAACGCATCAGATAACTCGAGGGCTTTCTTGAGTATTTTCATATCATCATGAGACGTTATACCAATATGCTTTATTAAACCTGTTTCTTTTGCTTCCTTAAAAGCTTCCATTGCTCCTCCTTCTCCAAGGATCTTATGTAATTCTGCTACTGACGAAACTGAGTGAAATTGGTATAAATCAAAATAATTTGTGCTAAGTCGTTCCAATGATCGGTTAAGTTCCTTCCATGCACCTTTCTTTTTTCTCATCAATGTTTTTTCAGCCAAAAAAAAACGATTTCTATATTTTTCTATCCATGGATTAAGTCGTATTTCGGCTTTTCCATATGCTGGACCTACATCAATCATATTAATCCCGTGGTCCATGGCGAGTTTTATAGCCTCATCAGCTTTATCTTGTCCGATTACTCTAAGACCACACCCTCCCATTGTGATAATAGTCACTTTAGCACCAGTTTTTCCAAAAATACGTGTTTCCATTCGATTACATCCTTTAATATATTTTGAAAATATATTAACTTAAAAATTATAGATAGTTTCATAATTATTTTATTTTAGTTTATGTTTTGCTATGATAATTCTGATGAATTTTATCATTTTTAATGACTAGATATAGTAGAATAAAAATTAAATTTTATTTTGAAATTAAAAAATATTATAGATCTGAAAAAAAATAAAAAATGAGGTTCAAATATGGGAAAATCTCCTTTTAAAGAATTTTTGGATATTAAAGCTCGACATTACCCTAAAGATAGAGTGGCACTAGTTCGTGGTGATCAAGAAATTACTTGGAAACAATTGGCAGAAAGAGTAAATCGGCTGGGAAATGCGTTAAGAAAATTGGGAGTTAAAAAATATAATAAAGTAACCTTTGTTTTTAGGAATGGACCAGAATTTTTAGAGACTCATTTAGCAATTCAAGCATTAGGAGCTGTTGCGGTCCCTTTAAATTACATGTATTCTCATTTAGAGTACAGCTTTGCTATAGATCATTGTGATGCAGTAGCTTTAATAATCGATCAAGATTATTTAGAAGAAATTGAAAAAATTCGACCAGAATTAAAAAAGGTTAAGTCATTTATCTGTAAAGGAAATAATTTGCCTTCTAATTGGATTGATTACGAAAAATTAATTGAAAAATCAAGCAAAAGGAAAGTAAATGTTAAAGGAAAATTCTCAGAATTCAACGAGGCCCTCATTTGCTTTACAGGAGGGACTACTGGTCGCCCAAAGGGAGTTGTACTAACTTATGATAACTTTATCTCTAATTTAGAAATGACTACTACATTTTTAGCTAGTTTTCTTCCCCCTATTTCAGAGTTTCACGAAGAAAAATTTGCAAAAAATGCATTTCAACGTAAAATACACGATGTTATAGATGCAATGGGATTAGGTTCTGCATTCATTGAATTAGATATCGAAACTTTAAAAGGCAAATCTCTGCTCCTAAGAACAGAAACTAGCAAAGGAGTGAAACTTCCGCCACTAACAATGACTACCAGAACCGACGAAGATGGTACAGAAAAAATAAAAATTTTTAGTGGTATGCCTGAAGATATTAAACCAGACTTGAAAATTTATTATGAAATTGGTAAGCAAATTCGGTCTGCTGCAAAAACCTTTCCATTAGCATACAGTAGATGGGGAAAGCTTAAAATGTTATTTCCAGCTATTAAGCGACTGATAACAGGAGGAATTAAGCTTGAAGGGGATAAACAATTGCGAAAGGCAGTAATAAGGTCAATGCTTAAAAGGGAGATCGAGGACCTAACTCCATCACTATTTATGCCCCCATTCTTTCATTCTGCAGCATATGTTGGTGGCATAGTTACTTGGATACTTTATGGTCAACCAATTATCTTTCCTGTATCAAAAAAGTTTGATGTAAGAGAAATATTAGAACTTGTTGAAAAACAAGGGATTCGAGTTTTGATGATGGTACCAACAATGTGGAAACGGCTTTTAGAGTATCCGGATATTAATAAATTTGATCTTAGCTCACTGAAAGTAGCGATATCGGGTGGCTCTTTATTCAGGGGCAAATATAAAAAACTTCTTTTGAATTTACTCCAAATGCCTTAATTATTGACGGGTTTGGTCAAACCGAAATGTCTCCAATTATTTCATTAAGACTAGATGCATCTCCAGACCAGGTAGTTGAAAGATCAATAGGTCATGAAATAGATGGCTTAGAAGTAAGAATAGTCGATCCTGAAACCGGGGAAGATGTAAAGGAAGGT
>JABXJV010000292.1 GCA_013375355.1 Candidatus Helarchaeota archaeon | reverse complement strand
CATTACTATTTTTCCAGCTCTTGAACTTTCTAATTCTGCAAGTTGGAATAAATATGGTAAACTCTTTTTAATTTTCGCTACAAGTTTTATATCATGGAATATTTTGATTAAGTTATTTATCATTTTTTTACATATATTAAGCGGATAAATCTAATCAATATTCAGGGATATCAGTAATTACAAAAATTTTATTTGAAGTGAAATTATTTTATCTCAAATATATAAAATTATATATTTATTAATATAATAACGAAATAAATAAAAAAGATAGAAATTTTTGGTTTTTTTTATTCATTTTAGTTTTATAACAACTGATCATTTATAAAACATTTTCACAAACTTTTCTGTTGTTTTTAAGCCCGAGCCGGTAAGGATAAGAATTGTGGTTTGCTCTGGTTTAATAATGTTTTGTTCGTAGAATTTATCGACTGCAGGGATAACCACGGCTGATGTTGGTTCGACGAATAATCCCTGCTGAGCGAGGATTTTAATCCCTCTTGTAATTTCAGCATCGGAGACAGCAGTAACTGCACCATGAGTCTCCTTCATAGCTTTCATGACCAGGGTATCACGTATCGGTTTCTCTGCACAAATCCCTTCGGCAATAGTTTGTCTTTTCTGAGCAAATTTCTGTATAATATCTTCTTTATTTATGAATGCTTTATATATTGGGCAGCAGGCACTGGATTGAACGCCCAGTAATTTAGGAAGTCTTTCTACTATCTTGTTTTCGAGAAGTTCCTTAAATCCAATATAAAGACCCAAATATATACTACCAAAGCCGATGGGACATATAATATTATCGGGGCTTTTCCAATCTAATTGTTCAGAAATTTCAAATGCTGCAGTTTTAGTTCCTTCCAGGAAAAATGGGTTCCAGTTATGGGAGGCGTAATAAAACTTTTCGGCATCTTTCAGAACCGCATTTGATGTATCAGTCCTTGTCCCCGGGATTTTCTTTATTTTTGCCCCGTATGACTGGATTTGCAAGAGTTTGCCTTCCGATGTTGATTGGGGGCAGTATATTTCACACTTGATTTGGGCTTTTGCAGAATAGCCAGCGGCTGCAGCTCCTGCGTTACCCGATGAGTCCTCGATTACCCTTTTTACACCTATTTCTTTAAGTTTACTTATTAGTACTGAAGCACCGCGGTCTTTGTATGAACCGGTCGGGAAAATATAATCGAGTTTTACTTTAAAGTTTAAATCTTTATAAAAAAAATCAATCAGAGGAGTCATCCCTTCATCAAATGATACGATATTTTCTTTATTTTCAAGTGGAATCGCTTCCCAGTATCTCCATATTGTTGGCTTCCTTTTTGCAATTCTTTTTAAGGGAAAGGATACTAATTTTTTAAGGTCAAGAACACCACCGCAGTCACATTTATAGCGAAATTCGGTTACTGGATATTTGCTATTACATAAAGAACATACATATTCACTCATTTTATTTAGTAAACTCTATATCGTTGAGTATTTAAGATAAAAAAAACCCCACTTTTTATGGGCTTTTTTATCTATAATGTTAAATTTATTAATCTTCAAGAATACTCTGGAAGTTATCTAAGTGTTCCTCTTCATCTGTAAGGATGTTAATCATCATATTTGCGGTAGTATAATCTCCCTCGTCATTTGCCATTTTAATAATTCCCTTATACATTTCAATTGCTCCTTCTTCTGCTTTAATATCGTTTTTTACCATCTCTTCAAATGATTCACCCACGGAAATAGGTGCAGGCTGTGTAGTAGGAACTCCACCGAGCATATTCAACCTTTCTGCTATTTGTTCAGCATGTTTCATCTCTGTTATTGCTATGGTTCTAAATATATCTTTCACAGTTTCACCTTTAATGCCTCTCACCAAAACATGCTGCCAGAGATACTGTATAGATACCTGAATCTCCCTTGCAATAGCATCATTCAATTTATTCAAAAGTTGTTCGCTTGCCATTTTTACCTCCTGAAATTTTATTTTTTCCTAATCAAAAGAGTATTTTTAATTTTAAGATAAGAAGATTTTAGCAATATTCAATGGAAAATTTTAAAATTTAATATTTTTTAGAAGTAATCTTAATAAATCTTTAATTAATAATGTAGTATTGGTGATTTCAAAATATATTTATAATAATCCGCGAATTTTATTAAATAATTATAATTTTAATCTGGATATATAAACGAAAAGGTGAATTTAATTTATGGAAGGATAAATGAAGAAGGATATGCTATTTTTTCATTTCCCACATAATTATCCCCGCAGAAACTGCTAAGTTGATTGAATCGAAACTTTTTACTCCTTTGATTTTAATCCTGAAATCGCACATATTTAAAATGTCAGAAGAAATTCCTTTGGACTCGCTTCCAAGGATAATTACTTTTGAAGATTTTATATTTAATTTTTTGATGGAGTCGGTTCCACTCGGGTCTGCTGCTATGAGTTTATATCCAATGTTTTTTAATTCTGTTAATTTTTCTTTAAGGTCTAAATCGTACCATATAGGGAGGTGAAAAATAGCACCCATCGTTGACCTTACAACCTTTGGATTAAATAATTCAATAGAATTTTTCCCGATAATTATTCCGCTTATTCTGAACCAGTGTGCGGTTCTGATAATAGTGCCCAGATTTCCTGCGTCAGAAATATTATCCAGTGCAATTAACTCTGCATTTTTCTTTAATAATGATGGATTAAATTTTTTTTCTTTGATTTTTATTACTCCAAATATACCTTGTGGAGTTGTAACATCGGTAATTGAACCAATATCACGTGAATGGATATGCATTACATTGATATTTTTTGATTTTATAACATTGATAAGGGGAGATTTTTTTCCAAAAAATTCTATACTGCAAATTACAGATTCTATTTCAGCATCAGAATTCAGAGCCTCTTTAATAAGTTTTTCACCCTCAATTAAAAATCTTTTTTCAGATTTTCGATGCTTTTTCTGTTTTAGTTTTTTTAAGAATCTTAAAAGGTTTTTTGAAATGAATTCCACAATATATATTGGATGATATTATCGAAATAATGATTTTTAGTTAATATTTTTTGTTTGTAGTACTGGAATGAGGAAACAGAAATTGATTATTATAATGAAAAAGTTATATATGATTGAACATCTGCTTGAGAATTTCTTTACATTCATCGAATCGGTCTTCCGGGACAAATATAGTGGTTGTATCTCCGGAGATACCCCGGGTTCCATAAGCGGATGAAAAAAATGTTGACCTGATTAAAGATGGGATTCCCTTTTTATCAAAAACTTCTTTAGCCATTTCAGCGTAGATTCTTCCCGGTAGGCTTTGAAGTGGTTTCCATTTAACTTTTATTTCACTATGGTCTATTTCATCAGGGAGTTTATCTAATAGTTTTTCACCGCAGTCATAGCATACGTCAGTTCCTTCAACATATTCATATCTACATATTGGACAGAATGGCATATCAATAATTTTTTTTAATAAAATTATTTATTAAATATATTTTTTTTCTTCATGTTCAAGAAGGGAAACAACCTCTTTAGGAGTATTGCAGTTTAGAAGTCTTTTCCTCGTGTCATTGCTGTTTAAAATTCTGGAAACAATGCTTAAGGCTTTGATGTGTGGACCAGATGGACCCACTGGAGCAATTAACGTAAAAACAATATTTACGGGTTTGCCATCAATGGAATCGAATGGAATGCCTTCTTTTACAATGCCCAGCGAACCGACCATACTTTTTACACCTGTACATTTTCCATGTGGTATTGCTACACCGTTTCCGATGCCTGTACTCATTGCTTTTTCTCTTTCGATAATAGAGTTCAATACATCCTTATGGTCTAATACTGAATCTGAATTCCCAATCAGGTCCACTAATTCCTTTATTACATCTAATTTGCTTTTGCTTATGAGATTTACCTTTATCCGTTCCTCTTGGAGAATATCGGATATCCTCATTTCCGCCTCCACGATTGCTTTGAATTTGTCAGGTTCAATGAATATGCGAATTATATGAAATTTCAATTTATATTATTTTTTATTTAAAGGCAAGAAAAAATTATTAGACCTTTTTCACGGTTTTAGTAAATAATGTATAATTTTCTTTTTTGTTTGAATATTTTAAGTTCTTTTTGGAGGGATTTTATAATATTTTCAACACCAACTTTTTCTTTAATTTTTTGCGCTATTTTATCAGTTCCTGCTGCGAGTTCGAACATTCTTGAATCTTTTGAAAAAATATCGTGCATAGGAAATAATCTTTTAATAGATTCAAGTATAAAAATGGCAGTTTCAAATGGCAGAAATTTATCTCTATCCCTT
>JABXJV010000291.1 GCA_013375355.1 Candidatus Helarchaeota archaeon | reverse complement strand
TTCTTCAAATGATGGTAAACTTCACTCACAATACGTATAGCTTCATCGAAACTCTTTGCTCCGATAGGCATAATCATAAATTCTTGAATAGCAAGGTCCGATCCGGCATGTGTGCCTCCATTTATAACATTAGACATAGGTACTGGCAGCAGATATTGATTTGTTGTTTTATCATGACTTAGAGAATATAAGTACTGATAAAGAGGTATTTTCTTACATAAAGCAGCAGCTCTAGCAGATGCCAGTGAAACTGATAATATTGTATTTGCTCCTAATTTTGATTTGTTATCAGTTCCGTCCAATTCAAGCATAATTTTATCTATTTCTTTCTGATTTTCTACACTTTTTCCAATTAATTTAGGAATTATTATTGAATTAATATTATCAATTGCTTTCTTTACACCTTTTCCCATAAATCGTGTTTTATCATTATCACGGAGTTCCAAAGCTTCGTGCTCTCCGGTCGAAGCTCCTGAAGGAACTGCAGCTCTTCCAATAATATCATCCAGAATTACATCAGTTTCCACTGTAGGATTTCCACGACTATCTAAAATCCATCTTGCCTGAATCTTTTTTATCTCAAAACTTTTTCCCATTTTATTACCTCATATCTTAGTTTTTTTAAAAATTGGAGTTATTTTGAACCTTTAGGTTATTTAAATTTCTCTTTTTCAAGTTTAAATCAAAAATTTTAATTCAATATTTTAAAATTTGGTTTAATCCTATTAAATTTCGATATAGTTAAAAACAAATTGGATTTTTATTAAAAGATTTTTTTTTGAATTTGGTTAAATTTTTAAACAAAATACTTTGTTATCTATATTTTGATATATAACATGACTGACATATTATGAAAAGGAATAATATAAATATAGTAAAATTCTCAATGTAAATATAACATTATTACGAATTTCATAAAAGTTATTGCGAAATTCCAAAAAAATTTCTTATCTTCTATGAGGGACTCAAATGCTAAAAAATGCAGAGAAATTTGGACTTAAGACATTGGATGCTCTACTTGGAGGTGGAATATCTCCAGGGAGCTCAATTCTAATAGTTTCAGATCATCAGGCAACCAAAAAACAATTCTTCTCTTCCCACTTCGCCACAGAAATCCTCAGCCCAAGTTCCCAATATGAAGATAGTCATGTCTTCAATGTTGTTTATTCTTATCCTGTCCATCAAGTTTTTGTTTTCTTTACAGATCCCATTATAAAAAAAGCTATTGAAGATAGAAAATTTACATTAATTAATTGTTATGGGATAACCCAATCACCAGAGGAATTCAAAAGATATTCAATTACCCATTTAGACAATCCTAACGATGTAAATAAGTTAAGATATTTGATAGGGACAATACGCGAAGAAAAATGTGGGGAAGGATGCTCTACAAGATGGATTTTTGATGATATAACAAATATGGTCATTTCAATCGGCTCAGAGGACAGAGTACTTCAGTTTTTAAGGGAAATGTTTTACATTCTTAAAACCTATGGTGATTTAGGATTATTTTATGTAGATAGTACTGCTCACTCACCGAAATTTGTTTCCTCATTAGAAAATATGGTTGAGACCGTAATTAATCTGTCAGTAAAGGATGTATCTTCTGTTTTTATTCCTCATTTAAGATGTGTTAAAAATCGTTTTTTTGGAGAGGAACTCATAAGTTATGAAGTCCCATACACTGTGCAAAAAGGAAAAATCGTAATGCAATCAGATATTTTTGATAATTTTGAATCAACAAAGAAAAATTTAATTATTCAACCTGGTGGAACTATTGAACTTTTTGGTTCGGATTATATAATTACTACAAAACAAGGTCTCATAAAAAATACTAAAGCTTATTATGATTCGGTAAATTATGATACTTATAGAAAGGTTTCATTTGATAATGGAATAGAAATGGGTAAATCAATTTATCAAAATTTTGTGAATAAGCTACATACTAATAGTGAAACTGCACTCAATGATTTAACAAAATTATTCAATTCCCTTGGTATGGGAACACTAAGTACCGAAAAGCTAGATTTAAAAAAAGGTGTAGCAATTCTTCATGGCCACGGTCTATTTCACTGGAAAGGGGCTGTCCGCCCAATCCATTCCGAATTAGGTGGAGTTTTTGCAGGAGTTAATGAAATGATCACGGGGGAACCTTGGGAGTTTATAGAAACTCGTTGTAATGCTACGGGTGATGATTTTTGTGAATTTTTAGGGGGACCATTGAGAGAACTTGCCCCTATCAGTCAGGACATTATGAGTATTAAGAGAGATTTGGAAATTACTCGTGAGGGGGAGTTAATACTTCGTGGTACAAGGATTTTATTGATGCCTAGGGGTACGCTGATAAATATAGTTGAGGCTGTAGAAGATATAACAAATAGAGAAACTGCAAAAGAGATTCTATATCACGCTGGAGAAAAGATGGCTATGCAATTTTGTAATATATTATCTTCTAAATATAACTTACAAGGCATTGCAATACTTCGTGCGTATGCGCAGATAATAAGCACTAGAGGCTGGGGCCTCGTCGAAATTCAAGACATTGATACTGAAAAAGGGATGATGAGAGCATTGGTAAAAAGATCTCTTATAGGGAGCCGCAAATATATGGAACCAGAATCACAAGATTATATCCCTGCTGGAGTTTTTGCAGGAATTATGGAATATATCACAAAGATGAAATTGTCTTGTGAAGAGATTAAATGCATTGCGAAGGGCGACAATGTGTGCGAATTCGTTGTTAAGCCATTCGAAACAACAAGTAAAACAGTCCTTTAAATAAAAATACCATTGTATTTTATTAAATTTGAATTTTAGGCTCATTTTCAAGTATAAAATTTTTTCTGATTTTATAATAAAATATTAAATTTGTTTTGATATTTGATAATAATTAATGAATTTTTCAAACTTCAAAGTGAAATCAGTAATAATCGGAGAAAATGAAGAGTATAAATCGAGACTATTCAGGGTTGTTTCCCAATCACACTTTCAAAGGACATATAAGAATATTGTTGGTGTTGATATTGGTGTTACTCAAGTTCTTGTAAATAACATGAATATTACACTTGCCTTATGGGATTGCCTATGTCGAGGGCGACCAAATTTATATAGAACTGGATTTTATAAAGGAAGCGATGGTGCTATTTTATGTTATGATTCTAATTCCGTTGAAAATACTAAAATGTATATTAACGAATTTCAAGAATTTAGCAGAAAGGATCTTCCCATTCTTTTTATCTATATAAAGCGAAATGAACAAGATTCATTCCGTCTTCCAATAAATAAAGAAAATGTGTTAAAATTTCAACATTTAGAGGAAGCATTAAATTGGTTTGCAAAAGTTATGGTAGATCCCAATAAGAGAAATGATATAGGGTACTTGGCATTGTTAAGGGATTCATTACCTGAGATAACTACGCCACCTGACATCTCCTATGATGTTAGCCATCCAGATGTATTAAGTTCAATATTAAAGGGTATGGGATTTAAGGTTTTAGATGAACAAAAAATAAATATAATAAAAGAAAATGCACTTTTTTCAGTGAATTTAATTAATGCAAATGTAAAAATTTATCCTTTAATTTGTGATGAGTGCAAAAGAAGATGTAAGGAAGAAAAAAACATTTGTATCGTTTTAAGTACAAAAGGTTGGTCTTCTCATTCCACGTTATCTCAAAAAGATCTATTAATTCTCTCTAAAATTTATGCATTAGCAAATTTACCTTATGAGGAGTTTCCATTAGGAATAAAAAATCAGATTAATAATATTATATTCTGTCCAAAATTTAGAAAAAAATAATAAACTGGTTTTTCATTAAAATTGTGATATACATTAATTCAAATTTATGGTAAGTGATTTTTTGCCAGATGAAGATATAACTAAAGAATTAATTGAAGGTCCGGAAAAAATTGTTGAAGTAATGGAAAAAAAAGATGTCGATAAGAAGGAACCTTTGAGTTATACAAAGACACTTAAGACTTATCTATTTGATAATGAAATAAGTGCTACAATTTATGCTTCTGATCAACCTAATGCCAATAAATTTAGTGGAAATGTTGAATGGATAGGTAACAGAAGAGATGATGAAAAAGGCTCTGAGTTTTTTATTCGATCAAGAAGTGAGGGTAAGGTTGTAACCTTTGGAATACATAATGTTAAAATCTGCAATTATAATCCACAAAAAAGAAATTTTAAAATAATACAGAACCCCGTCACGTGCCCTGTTTGTAATAAACCTGTCTTACCGACTCAAAGTACCATTACCTGTCCAAATTGTCATGTAGTGGCACACAAAGATGACTATTTAGAGTATTTGAAGATGAAAGGCGAATGTCCATCTTGTAATGCAAAATTAACACTAA
>JABXJV010000290.1 GCA_013375355.1 Candidatus Helarchaeota archaeon | reverse complement strand
GGAGTCTCTAAGATAGCCTCTAATATTTTAGAAAAGGTTAAACCAAAGAAGGAAGGAGAAGAATTAACTCCAGAAGAACAAGCAACAAAAGCAAATATTGAGACCTTTCAAAAAGTTAGCAATTCTGTTTCATATTTTCCAGAGGAAAAGGCTGAATTAGCAGATTATGAAGAAGGATGTAAAATTTTAATAAACCTTTTTTCAGAATATGTCAAAAAATAAAACATTTACATTAATTTTGAATTTATACATACTTTTCAAAATATTTTACGAAAAGTTTAAAACAATCTGTCATTAATTTCTTATTCACTTTTGAAGATTTATCATTTTTTGAATGAATATATCTACTTTTTGAATAAATCCAATTTGCCTTATAACCATTTAATAACCAAACAGCAAAATCTGAACCTGGATAAAAAAATTTAATTCCTTTCAAACCAATTTTACTATCCCTAGCTATTTTCTTTATTTCCTGGTTAAAATCATTATCTGTTTTGATTTTTTTAATAGGATTTATAGATTTTACGTAACAAAGAGGAGGCACTTCACCAATCATATCAATAGAAATTATTTGGGTTTCCTTATTGAAAAGATCTTTATTCTTATAATAATGATAACTTGAACCATAGAACCCAACCTCTTCTGAACTAAATGCTATGAAGGTTATTTTTAATCTAGGATTTATCTCCTTTACAATATGTGAAAGTTCTAAAGTAATTGAAATCCCCGTCGCATCATCTATCGAGCCATGTGAGACATTTGTGCGGAATCTACGGACTATTAACAACATATTAAGAAAAATAATAGCAAAAAGACATAGTAAGAGGTAAATATACCAATAAGAGGTAAATAATTCTAAATCAAAAAAATTTAAGACAAATTCTAAAATGTATAAGATTATATATCCAAGATATGAGAGAAATCCAATTATAATTATTGGAAATAGCGCTTTCATCGGTAATCTTAAAGAAATTGTATCATAATGACACGTAATATATAAGTGCTTCGTATAATTGGGGTGAATATATTCTGCGATAATATTTTCGCATTCATTATATGATTTATTTTTTGTTTTTTTCGAAATATCCATTTTTTCAATTTTTGAAAATCGCTTAAAGTGGCCTTTTATCATTCTTTTGAAAAAGATATCAATCCTGACAAATACAATTATGATGATAATAGGCACTGTTATTGTAAAAATTGAAATAATGATATTATCCAGATATGCTAAATTAATTAGACTAAGCGATAAATATCCAGTAAAGATTATAAAAAAAAGGACCGAACGAATTGGTGACGACGAAAAGTAACCAAATTTTTCATGGATTGGTTCATACCCATATTTTGAGAAAATTGAACTTATATACTTTGCTGCATTTTTTTCTCCTTCCGACCCCGATTTTCTAGGATAGTCCAAGTTTGTAATATGTTCAAATAGTTTAGACGTGGTGTTATTATCATTCAATAAATAGACCTCTTCTAATAATCTAGAGTTATTATTGGATTTATAAACTCAAATAATTTTTTTATTTTTAAATAAGATACATTTGTGAAAAATAATGGCATTTGATATTCCTTTATTAAATAGAAAATTTCTTTCAAATTATAAGCCAGCAATAGAAATAAAATTACCAGATAGTAAAAAGTTCGATTTGCCGGAAAAAGTAATTCAATTTGGAGAAGGGGTTTTTATACGAGCCTTCTTTAATTATTTTCTTGAAATTGCTAACTCAAGAAACATTTTTAATGGTAGAACAGTTGTTATTCAACCAGTTCATGTGGAAAAAGCAAAAATATTAAATGATCAAGATTGTCTATTTACATTATGCTCAAGGGGGTTAAAAAACGGTCAAAAACAAGAAAATTATTTCATAATATCTTCAATTGGTAAGGCATATGCTGCTAAACTTGATTGGATTGAAATATTAAAATTTACAAAGAGTCCAGAAATAGAAATTATTACTTCAAATACGACCGAAGCAGGTATTACTTATAATTCTGAAGATAAAATGGACTTAAATCCTCCAATATCTTATCCTGGTAAATTAACATCTTTTCTTTACCACAGATATGAAAATTTTGACTCCTCAACAGATGCGGGTCTTATAATTCTTCCCTTAGAATTAGTAGAAAATAATGGTGATACTTTAAAGAAGATTGTTAAAAAAATCATAAAAAATTGGAATTTAGAAAATAAATTTATGAATTGGTTGGAAAAAGCTAATATTTTTTGCAATACACTAGTTGATCGAATTGTCACTGGTTATCCAAGAGATGAAATAGATCATTTTAGAGAAATTTTGAAATATGAGGATAAAATGCTTAATACTTCAGAGTTATATCATATATGGGTTATTGAGGGAGGAGAAAATGTTCAGAAAAAGATCCCTTTAGACGAAGCAGGACTTAACGTTTTATTTGTTCCCGATTTAACCCCTTATTATTTAAAAAAAGTAAGGATATTAAACGGAGCACATACTTCTATGGTTCATTTATCCTATTTAATTGGAAATAATTTAGTTAAAGAATCAGTAGAGCATCCATTGGTAGGACAATTTTTAAGAGATTTTTTATTCAAAGAAGTCATTCCAAGCATGAACATGCCCAAACAAGAGTTAATCGACTATGCAAATATAATTATAGAGAGATTTAGGAATCCTTTTATTAATCATCTATTGATAAACATAACACTCAATTCTAACTCTAAAATTAAATATAGAATTCTTCCCACCCTTATCCAATATTATGAAAAATTCAAAAAAGATCCAAAATTAAT
>JABXJV010000289.1 GCA_013375355.1 Candidatus Helarchaeota archaeon | reverse complement strand
TCCAAATTCGAAAACCATCTGAGGGTCATAACTGGCACCAATATTTATCTCTTCACCCTCACTTACAAGCATAAACTGCCTTTTGCCAGTAACATAACTTGTCGCACAATTTATAAACAATAAAATTATAACAATGGCACATAAAAATATTCTATTTCTATTCATAATCTCCACCATCCCTTTGAAATTTTCTTACTTTTTTATGAGAAAAATAAATATGAACAGAACTCAATTAAAGATTCGATTCAATATAAAATATGTTTTGTAAAATTCCTAATCCTTTTGCACTACCGAATAAAATTTTACTTTATAAACCAAATTCAATTTTAAAATACAACATTTCGATTAAAAAATCAACAAGTCCCCCTTAATTTATAAACTTTAATATATCTGACAAGTTCAATATAATTGTTACTTTTCTTATTTATTTGTCTATACTCATAATGATTTCTGCAATAATGTAATTAAAGATATTAATGAATATAATAATTAAAGATAAAATATCTGTTTCAGTCATATTTAAAATATTCAAAAATTAATTATTGACAAATGAGGTATTTTTATTTAACTTATAAATTAAGAAATTCTAATTAAATGATTTTTCGATTCGATGTAAATATTTAAATCATAAGTAATTACATGGAGGTGAACAAAAAATGAAAAGATTTTTTATATTTTTCATATTTTCTACTTTAATTCTCTTATACTGCGGTGGAGGAAAAGAATTAACTACAGGAAATGTTTACACAGACCCTGTCTATAACTTTACAGTTACCTGTCCAGAAGGTTGGAGACATTTCGTTTTTAATAAGGAAACCCGCCTGAGAAGTGTTGATACCGAATATACCCGTTATAAAGAAAGAAAAGAAATGTTGAGAATGGATGCAGGAGTAGAAATTGACCCAGCTATTTATCTAAAAGTTATAACTGGGAATAAAGACATTAAAGAATACATGGAAGACCTGAAAAAAAGTTACATAACTGAATTTTTTAATCTATTTCCTCAAGATAGATTCAGAGGCGACAGAGAGGTATCTGAAGAAGATATCACTTCCTTATGGGGTACTCAAGAGGCATATCAATTTGAAATTAAAGAATTACATCACGATCCCACTCAAAGAAATCCAATAACACAGGTCTATGGACTTGATGTTAATACGATTATCAGTTTTACAGTTTTCAAAAAAGATGATAATATTTATCATATAGAATTCATTTGCCCCGAAATTGCCATTCGAGACAACATAAAAAAATATCAAGATTTTGTTAAAAGTTTTAAATTCGATTAAAATTAATTATCCTACTCTAAAATTAATATTCTCAAAAACGGGGAAAGAAGATTTATAATTATTCTCTCTTTCCCCGTTTTTGATATAATTGAAAGAAAAAATGCTTATCAAAAGGACCATTAATACTTCGGTATTTTTTGTTATCATATCTTCAATTCTACTATTCGGATGCCATAAAACAAAAGATAAACCATCTTTAAAAAAACTTGATAAAATTGCATCTGAATATGTAAAATTATGCCTCAGAATTGATAAGCATCATAAAGGGTTTGTAGATGCCTATATAGGCGATGAAAAAATAAAATTGAAAATTGATAAAGAAGAGAAAATCGACCTTTTAAAACTTAAAGAAGAATCTGAAAAACTCTTGAATGAGTTATCCGAATTAAAAAATAAAACAAAGAGAACTAAATTTTTAGAAAAACAAATCACCGCTGCAAATACTTTTATTAGAAAACTCTCAGGAGAAGAATTCTCACTTTTCGAGGAAGCCCGACTGCTTTATGATATTGAACCTCAAATGGATTCCGAAGAATCTTATTCAGAAACCATAAAAGATATCAATAAAATACTGCCAGGAAAATCAAATGCTTTAGAAAAACTTGAAAAATACAGAAAACCTTTCATATTAAAGAAAGAAGAGATACTGCCAGCAATAGAAAAAGCTTTGCAAGAGGTAAGAAAGAGGACCAAACAATTTTTACCCCTCCCCCCTGACGAAGATGTAAAAATTAACCTTGTTACAGATAAACCTTGGGGCGGATATAACTGGTTTAAGGGAAATTTTTACTCTCTTATCGAAATAAATACCGACCTCCCGAGAAGGATAGACCAGATTTTGGGTTATATCGCACATGAAGGCTATCCCGGTCATCACACTGAACTATGTTTAAAAGAAAATTTCCTTTATAGGGGTAAAAATTATATAGAATTCAGTGTTTATCCGTTATATTCCCCGGCAAGCGTTATATCAGAAGGTACTGCAGAACTCGGTCTCGAAATCATTTTCACTGAAAAGGAACTACTAAAATTTTTAAAAGATGAAATGTTTCCTCTGGTTGGTCTAAAAAATATCGACACAGAAAAATGGAATAATATTCGCAAATCTCTGAAAAAACTTTCATCTGTTACCGGTAATGCCGCAATTCTCCTTTTAGAGAAAAACAAAAAAGAAACGGAAGTTATCAACTATATAAAAAAGTTTGGGCTTTTAAATGAGGAAACAGCAAAAAAACAGATTGATTTTATAAAAACATATAGGGCTTATGTTTTCAACTATTACTACGGTTATAATCTTCTAAAAATATATGTTGAAAAAGGAAATCCGAAAGATTTATTCAAAAAAATAATTCTTCAGCATGCTTATCCTTCTTACTTCTAATAGCTAAATGTATTTTTAACTTGAATTTTAAATAATTTTTAACTATTATTAAATAAATACTTAAATGTTTAATTTTCTCTGCTAAAAAGCAGAGAAGGCAATTTAATAATAATAAAACTATTTTTAATAAAATTTGCTGGCATAGCTCAGTAGGTAGAGCAGCTCACTCGTAATGAGCAGGTCGTGGGTTCAAATCCCTCTGCCAGCTCTAATTAATTAAAAATTTTATATATTACGCAAATATTCTAAAAATAAAAAGTCTCCACACATAATTTTCAATTAATATTGACTAATTATTTTTTTTTTACTATATTGAAATAAATTTTTAAGATAAAAAATGTTTGAAAGAATGAAAAAAGAAATAATATATAAACTACTCTCCATTTATTTGAAACTAAGACACAAAGGGGAAGTAGTAGATATAAAAAAGTCATTTATAAACTCAAAAAAAATACTTATACTACTTCCTATAAACAAAGAACAATTTGAAATTGCATTATCATACCTTCCAAAGATTAAAAATATTTTTAGAGGCAGAGAAATTGTTTGTATCCTTCCCGAAACATTTCAAAATCTGTTCAAAGAAATCTCTCATGAAAATTCTCTTGTTTACCAACAAAAAGATATCACCTACTTTTCACTGCCTCGTAAAAAAATAATCAATTCTTTAAGAAAGGAAAAATTTGACATAACCATATGTCTGAATCCTGATTTTGATCTTTTTTGTGCATATAC
>JABXJV010000288.1 GCA_013375355.1 Candidatus Helarchaeota archaeon | reverse complement strand
TTTGTTTAATGCTATAAGACTAATAAATAATTATCTTTATATACGCTTCATATTCCAAAAAAGTCTGTAAGAAAACTAAATGGAAAGAAAATGTCTCTTAAAAAGATCTTTAATAGTGTTGAAACAAATGGGTAAACTAAGGCTTTTCAGTATTGAACAATGTGAAAAATGTGATTTCCCAGATATAAATTGTTTTTCTGCAAATCTGGTAAAAGGAGAATATCAATTATGTTCTCATGCTAAATTAAGAGAACATTTTGAGGATTGGGAATGCGATATATGTGGAGAAAGATTAGGGCTAAAAGATTTAAGACATAGAGTACCTGTTGAACCTTCAAAGGAAATTGAAAAACTGAAAAAGGAAATTGAAAAACTGAAAAAGGAAATTGAAAAACTGAAAAAGGAAATTGAAAAACTGAAAAAAGGGGAAATGTATGTAGGTGATATCCAGACTTATTGTGATTTGATAACAGTATGCGATAAATGCTTCAATGAGCACCCACGTTATGAGTTATTCTGTTTTTAATAAAAAATCCTAGAAAGTTTATTTAGATATTAAAAAAGGAGATACTGTTTATATTTATTTAAATGATTCTCAAATGATAGTGGAAAAAATGAAGGAATAGAATTGCAGTTAGAACCTATAATTTCTGTGACATGGTTTTTAATTTCTTATATAAGAGCAAATATAATCCCATTACTTCTGGCTGCGATTGGCACGTTACTTTTAAGAGAATATGTAGCTTGGAAAGTAAATTTGAGAAATGAGCGAATACAAAAATTTGAAAAATTAATCGAGGAAATTTATGGTCCCCTTAATTCACTGATGTCTTATTTTATAGAGGAAGACTCTATATCGATGAATCAAATTGGTATATATGAGTTTCAATTAAAAAAAATTCGAGAAATATCAGTAAAATATCTGCATGAAATACATCGGGATATTCTCACAAATTTAAATTTATTAGTATGGGAAAAAAAACCACTGCGCGCAGAAACTCGCGAGGCTGGTAAAGTACTTTATTTCGATAGGTGGATATGTGAAAACCTTGATGAAAATGTACAAAAAGAATACTTTTCGGATCTCCTTGAGTTAAAGAGATATAGAAAAATGCGAGAAGGATTTTGGAGAAATCTGTGGTTTTACATCAATCCCTTAATTTTTAGAGATCAGAAGAAAAAAGGATAACTCTAGGACTGTCTAAACACACATATTTTAAGCTCGTGAATAGATCACGTTCTTTTTGGAATATATGGTTTTTTGTAC
>JABXJV010000287.1 GCA_013375355.1 Candidatus Helarchaeota archaeon | reverse complement strand
TATATATGACTGAACATCAACAGTGTCATTCCCACGAAAGTGGGAATCCAGTTGATATAATTTATGGATTCCCGTTTTCACGGGAATGACATCGATATATATTGATGTTTTTGTAAATAATATTTGGCAAAGAATAAATTTATGAATAAGTCAGGTTAAATAAAACATTTTATGAATTATTCAGATTAAAAAAAATTACCCATTTTTTAAACAAAGAAACCTGTTTTTTAATCTCGCTAACAGTGATATGTGAACCGACTGCTAAAATAATGTCATCTTTACCTGCTTTTTTGAGTAGAAATTTCAATCCATCTTCACTTGAATCAAAACAGGTGTATTTTATTTTTAATTTTTTTGTAATATCAATCAATTTTACAGGGTCAAGAGAATTCTGATTATTTAATTTTATTCCCGCTATTTCCTGGCATATTGGCTTTATGATTCTAAGCATAGATAGATAATCTTTATCCAATTTTGTTCCAAATAAAAGGAATACCTTTTTTCTCGGAAAAAGTGTTTTGACAGTCTGTTTTATTACTTCAAAAGCATCTGGATTGTGTCCGACATCAAGTATTATAAGGGGATTTTTATAGATTGTTTCAAATCTACCATCAAATTTTACATTTTTAAGCCCATTAATGATATCTTCATTTCTTATGAAGAAGCCAAGATTTTTTAATCTATTTACGGTAAAGACAGCAGTTCTTGCGTTCTTGACCTGATGTAAACCAGTTAGGGGAATAAATAAATTCTTTAAATCAAGATTACGCTGACAGTAATCAAAAACTGTTCCATTTAAATTCATATTTTTCAATTTGATTTTTGAATGTCGATAAACCTGGTAGAACGGTGCATTTTGACTTTTTGCGATATCTTTAAGTCTCTTAACGGCGTCTTTTTTAGTTGTTGAAACTATACACTCTGTTCCAGTTTTTATAATTCCCCCTTTTTCGGCTGCTATCTTTTCGATTTTATTACCGAGATATTTTTGATGTTCTATCCCCAAATCGGTGATAACAGTTATAATCGGGTTAAGCACGTTAGTTGCGTCCCACCTTCCTCCCATTCCAGTTTCGACAACTGCAATGTCAATACCCCTTTCGTAAAAATAGACAAAACTAATAATTGTTGCCGCTTCAAAATAGGTGCATCTGTATTTTTCAAAGTATGTTTTATGCCTTTTTACATAAGTTGATAGTCCACTTTCAGCAATCGGGTTGTTGGATACCTTTATCCTTTCTGTAAATTTCAATATATGCGGCGATGTATAAAGTCCTGTCAGATATCCGGCTTCCCTCAATATAGAATCTATCATTACCGCAGTTGAACCTTTGCCGTTTGTTCCTGCTACGTGAATCGAGATAAACCTTTCTTGTGGATTGCCTAATTCTTTAAAAACATTTTTTACACCATCAATATCGGCTCTTATCCTGCCACTCTGTAAATTTTCTAAATATCTTATTGCTTCATTATAGTCCAATATTTCTACTTTAATATTTTTAAATTTATTTAAACATTTTTTCTGAAATTTCCGGGATGATTTTTATTGCAAATATTGTAAGGGAGATTTAATTTATAAAATTACCACCTTCCCTGCCCCCTGAAAAGGAGAAGTCACTTATATTTTTCAATTGATTAAATTTAGAAATGATTTTTCTGGATGATATTAGAAATGTTTACTAAATATAATATAATTTATTTTTTAATGCAATAAAAAAATTTAAATTTTAATCTAATTATACAATTATATTATCAATCAGTCTTGTTTTTTCCACATATGCAGCAAGAGCGATTAAAACCTTTCTATCAATTATATCCACTTTTTCAAGAGTTTTTGGGTCTGCAATATAAATATATTCAAGTTTCACACTTTTTTTCTGAAAAATTAACTCTTTCATTTTAGCGATGATATTTCGGGCAGACTTTTCGCCATTTTTTATTTCTTTTTTTGCAAACATCAAAGACTTATACAAGACCAGTGCATCTTTTCTTCCACAAACCGAAAGATAAGAGTTTCTCGAACTCACAGCAACTCCATCTTTTTCTCTTATTAATGGAGAAATAATTATCTTTATATCAAAGTTTAAATCCTCAATCATTTTTT
>JABXJV010000286.1 GCA_013375355.1 Candidatus Helarchaeota archaeon | reverse complement strand
GGATGGTCATAGGGTACCCATTGAGGCCAATCTATTATCACAATATCCAATTCTGGTGTGATTAATATATTATATTCGCTTAAATCTCCATGGATTAACTTTGCTTTTGAATAAGCCAAATAAATATCATCCAGAATTTTATTCAATATATTTTCTTTTTCAGGAAGTTCTTTTAACAAAAATAGAGGGGTGCCTTCTATTCTTTCCATAACTATTATATGTCTATTATGAGCAACTGGATTAGGAACTGAGAGTTTAGCATCGTGTAATATCTCCAATGCCTCAAATTCTTTTCCAGCAGCAAGTCTAGATTGATATAACCATGAAATGTGTTTCTTATTCTTTGAATATGGCCTTTTTCTTTTTGTTTGACGAAAACTTGTTCGTCCTAATCGGTGTATCTTCACCGCAACATTTTCGCCTTCAGGAGTTATAGCATCAAAAACATCAGATTCTTTTCCTACACCAATCGCTTGGCCAAATAAATCTAGTTTATCTGACTCTATTAATGCATGTAAAGCAAGACAATCGTATCCTGCAAAAGTTAAATAATATCCAACATAAGGACCGGTCCATCTTTTAATTAATTCAAGTTTATGAATATAGGAAAGGCGAAAACTCACTTCGTTTATATTTAATCCAGAATAATTTGTAATTGTTTCTATTGGAACATATTCATGGACAGCCATACCACGTTCTAAAGCACCTAAAACTCTGTAATCATTAATTATTAACTTCTTTAATCTTTTAATTAGTATTTTTATATTCATTGAATCGAACTCGAGACTTCAGCATAGTTTCATAAAAATTAATAATTTATTATTATTTGTAAAAATTTTCAGTAAAAATGTAAATGATCTAATTATCTTTCCCAAATTTGCCTCAAAAAAGGAGGAATTTTAGTTTAATAAACGTAAAAGTTTTTTTAATAAAAAAAGATAAAATATATATATATATAATTATGTATTTGATAAAACCTTTTTATTTATAAATTACTTAAAAAATAATTTTGCTATAAATGAGTCTAAAAACTTTTATAAAACCCGCCATCGAGTAATTTGTATATAAATTATCGTGGTTATAGGTTTTTAAATTACTTAAAAGTGATTTTAAAATTCAAAATATTTATATGTAGAATTGATAAGTTATTTAATATTAAGTTTTACTAAGAGGGAGGTCATAGACCTATTGATGGACCGAAATAAAATGACAAATGGAAAAAGAGCTCCTGATAACTACCTTAAAACCTCCCAAACAATACATAAAAATTATGTTACTATCCTCGATTCTGTAGATAACATTTTTTTATTTAATAAAACAAAATACTTTATAATAAATTACAAAATTTTTAATATTAACACTCTCCTTAATGGATGGTCCTAAATTTGAAAACTCCAGAAATAGAAATCACTAATGGTGAAGTTACGAAAATCTTTAAAGCTCTAGCCTCTGCAACTAGGTGGAAGATTTTAAAACTTTTAACAAAAGGCAATAATTTAGATGTTTCAAGAATAGCTGAACATTTGAAACAGACTGAAGCCAATATTTCGGCACAAATTAAGATACTTGAAAAAGCAGGTTTAGTAGTATGTCATTATGAACCAGGAGAGCATGGAGTTAGAAAAGTTTGTGAACCTGCTTGCGAAAAACTCATAATCAAGATATTATAGCACCTTTTACATTTCCTTCTCTTTTTATTTTTGTTTATTTACTTGAAATTACATAATCTAGGTTTTTTAGCTGTTCAAAATCCTTTGCACTTTCTTCTAGATCTAAAAATTTTGTCTTAGGATTTGATTTTTTTGGTCTGATTTTAACAAAAATTGGAAAATTCACAACATTTCCAACAATTAAAGCTTCTCCTATGGGAAGAGTGGAAATCATTTTCAGTGATTCCTTTGTAATTTGTTCTGAACTTTCACGTATATGGTCTAAATCATATGGGTTTGTAATTCTTAAAATTATATTCGTTCCGCATTGACTTAGTACTGTCGTTGAGAGTTTTACAGGTCTTTGACTTATAACACAAAGTGAACTGCCAAATTTTCTACCTTCTCTGGCATATAATTCTATTATTGAACGAGAAATTGCTAATTCTCGCTTCTTACCTTCGGGAACAAATTGATGGGCTTCCTCTAATACTAAAACAAAGGGTGGAATTAACTTTTCTTTCCGCAGCCAAAAATATCGATTTGCAATATAATCAACTATCATTTGTTTTTTCTTTATACCAGTTGTAGGTGAGAGGTCAAAAATTAATGCTTCTCCGGGTTTTAATGAATTCATTAGATTTGGATTTTCTGACTCTCCGAAAAGACCAGATTTTTTTAATTTGTAAAACCAACCTTTAAGAGCTTCTTTTGTTTGGGTCTTAATATTTTCATTAGAATCGATACTTGCCATAATATCTGAAATGTTATAATGTTTTTTCTCTTTCTTCAATTGACTAATAATTGGTCCCAATTCACGAAGCTGTACGGATGAAATTTCTGGCAAATATTTTACAAAATCCATTTCTCCTAATAAAGAAGTTTGAAACGAAATGTATGGACTTGAAATTACTTTAATTTTATCTGAAAAATCCTTAAATTCACCATTGACTGGTTTTTCGGATAGTACTGTATACTCTCCATGTACATCGATGATTATAACTCCAACTCGACCATCATCAATTTCTCTTGATAATAATTCTTCCAAAATTACTGAAGTAGTGTAAGATTTTCCAGCACCACTCATTGCTAATAAAGCTACATGTTTTTGAAACATTCGTGTAAGATTAAAACATGCTGGAAGATTGTGAAAATTCATATTTCCCAATAAAAGTCCACTTTTTTGATCTAAACCCAGAAATTTTTCTAATAACACATTATCTGCGATGAAAACCTTCATACCAGGTGATGGGGGGAAAGAAATTCGTTTTAATCGATTGTCATTAAAAATTCCCAAGCATTTTACATTTGCGATCATATATTCCCATCTATCGATTGGAAATATTGAATCAAGAGAAAGACCGCCTCTTTCATATTCTCTCACGCTATCGGCACGATTAAAATATCGATTTGTCTTTATTATCTCTAATACCATTCCCAATATATTTCCTTCTTCTGATTGTAATTGAACAAATTGTCCTGTATGAATAGGGGCGGATTTACCATTATCCTTTACTACAAAACTAAATTTCTCTGAACTAGGACCTTTAAAAGTTGTAATTACGGTTCCAATTTCTTCATTCATAAAAACACCTAACGGAAAGGTCTTCTATTTCTCCTCAATTTTAAATAATTTTTTAATCCTAAATTTTGCTCCAATATGTTATACAAAATATCCATATCTGATTCCATCAATTTCGCTCTAGCATCTGCCTCAATTAAAATTGATGGAACTGCAAATTCTACATGATGGCATGCAAGTGGTAAAAGTGCTGCTGAAATCTTATTAGCTGTTGAAATCGGACTTGAGTTCAATGTTAAAAATTCTATTCTCATAGGAAAATCAAATGGAACTGATTTTAAATAAAAAATTTTAAATTTATCAACCATTTTTTTATCAAAATCTTTCAGAATATTATGATTTTCTGGAGAATCCGAATAGCTCATAATGCAAGTTCTTTCATTTACTTCTAAAATCCGGTATAATAATTCACAATCATAAATCTGTGTTATCATGCTCCGATAGTCTAAATCTAAAATTAAATTTAGACGAGGGTAATGATCAATTAATTTTGGTATAATTTTTCCTAAAAAAGAGGCAAATCTACGTGATCGGGAATCTTTTATACATCCAGCAAGTAAAATATTCTTCTCAATGCAATTTTCAAATAGTATTTGATATTTTTCTATAATTTTTTGATATTCAATAAATATTTTTGACGATGTATGAGGTTTATCACTTGGTAACGGTAGGATTGAACCATCTAAAACAATTAAATTTGGTCTATTTGATTTATTTGTCATTGATATTGCCAAATCCAATTCCTTTTTTAGACGTTCTAATGAAATAAATAACTCACTTTCATTTTGATTCAAAGGAGTTATGTTTGGAATTATGTTAGGAGTTGGCGATTTTTCTGGAAAATACGTGACATAAGGCTTGTCTTTATGAAATTCAAAAATACAGGCGACAGCTCGTGTTGCAATTAAATCAAAATTATAAAAATTCTTGGCAATTATCCCTCCATCGATGCCAGCTATAGACAGGCCTGAAAGGGAAGTAGGTAACACCTTATAAACCAATTTATTTTCAGAAATATCATTCATAATTAGGGAAGATATTAATTTAAAGTCGAATTCATACTTTAAATCGGAAAATATCTTAGCAAATTTATCCTTCTCTGTTTCAATTTTATTAATTTTTTGTGCAATTGATTGAATATTTTCAATTATTTTACTCAAGAATTGACCTCATATTACAATTATGCAAATCTCAATAATGACTAATTGAAAAAGGAATATTAAACCCCCCTAATTTAAAGGAAGGGAGGTCAAGATAAGTAAAAAAAGTAAATGAATGAATATATTGCTAAAATTTTTGTCAAATAATAGGTTTTTGTCTAAAAAATGAATTAAAAAAAGAAATTTATTAATAATTAGGATATACAATTTTTAATAAATGAAACATATAAAGGGCTTGGTTCATCAGGTCTGGATTTATATTCAGGGTGAAATTGCACCCCAACTATCCATTTTTTATTCTCGATTTCTATAGCATTTATTATTTTACCAGTTTCGTCATGAGCAGAGACTTTTAATCCTTTTTTATCCGCTTTTTTTGTATAATCCGGCATAATATGGAATCTGTGGCGAAATCTCTCTTTAATTATGTTTTGCCCATTATAAGCTTCAGATAAGAGAGTATTTTCTTTTAAAACTATTTTATGAGCTCCCAATCTCATAGTTCCGCCCTTCTCTTTTATGCTACGTTGCTCTGGGAGAAGATCTACCACAGGATTGCATGTTTCCGGCATTATTTCTGTAGTACTTGCATCTTCTAACCCAAGATAATCCCTACAAAAAGCACAGAAAAGAATTTGAGCTCCAAAACATATTCCCAAATATGGAATATTTTCTTTTATTGCATAACTTGCAGATAATATCATACCCTCAACTCCCCTTCTACCAAATCCTGGTGTCATCAATATTCCGTCATAGTTTTTTAACTTATTAATAGACTCTGGGTTTTCTTCAAATTCTTCAGTATCAAGCCATGTAATCTGGATCTTCTTACCAAGTTTTGCGGCAGCGTGTTTTAATGCCTCATTGATACTTACATAGCTATCTGAAATATCTATATATTTCCCTGGCATTGCAATATTTATGACTTGTTTAGGTTTTTTATAAAAATCTACAATTTCTTCCCATTTACTCAATTCAGGTTTGGGAGCCACCATCGAAAGTAAATTATTTGAAAGATAATTACCCAAGCCTTGTGTTTCAAATATTAAAGGTAATTCATAAATAGTTTCTAATTCTGGATTCGAAATTACAGCACTTTCTGGAACATTACAATATAATGAAATCTTTTTCTTAACCGAATCAGGTAAGAACATTTTGGCTCGTCCTACGATAATATCAGGTTGTAAACCAAGACCTTGAAGAATACGGACGCTATGCTGTGTGGGCTTTGTTTTTAATTCACCCACACTCTCAGAATATGGGATTAAAGTTACATGAACAAGGGCGGTATCATTTTCTGGTTCCTCAATACGAAATTGCCGAATTGCTTCTAAGAAAGGCATAGCTTCTATATCTCCGACCGTGCCTCCAATTTCTGTAATTAAAATATCACAACCATTTTGGGCAATCTCACGGATACGAGCTTTAATTTCCTCTGTAATGTGTGGTATAATTTGAATAGTCTTGCCGAGAAATGTGCCAAATCGTTCTTTAAGAATAACTGAAAGATAAATTTGTCCACTAGTAATATTAGCTGATGGATGTAAATCTTTTCCAAGAAAACGTTCATAAGTCCCAAAATCTTGGTCAATTTCACTGATCCGATAAAGGGGACCTCCTTCAACTGGTTGGAAATCCCAAACTTCTTCTGTTACAAATACTTCTCCATGTTCAACTGGGTTAAGTGTCCCAGGATCGACGTTTAAATAAGGATCAATTTTAATTATTGAAACATCGTAGTTGCGAAATTGAAATAATTTTCCTATACTTGCGGAGGTCACACCTTTTCCAATACCACTCATGACTCCTCCAGTCACAAAGATATACTTAGTCATTTTAAAACGCCTATTTTTTAAAAATCCATTTCCACGATTCTGAAACTTTCATTAGCAAGAAAAGGAATTCATATTTCAGTTTAACAATCAATATAAATAACAATAAATTACGAAATTTTCAATACTTAAATCTAGTTGAAAATCTTGATAATATATTTTTTTATTATACAAATAAACAATAAAAATCCTCGTTAAGACTTAAATATTTAAATTTCTTAAAAGATATATGTAAGAATAGATTTTTCGCAATTTTTTATTATTTTTTTAAGAATTTCGCAATTTAAGGTGAATAAGTGAATTACGAAGATTGCATGAATTGCATAAGTTTTCAAAAAGAAAAAAAATGTAATGAGATTATTTTGCGAAATTGGTGTCAGAGAATAAAGAGACCTATCGGACTAATCCCTATTTGTTATATAAATAATTTAAAAAAATCAACTGAGACCGTAACTCCCTTCTTTCCTGTTCAATTTCAAAAATAGGATAGAAATTCAATAAATTCTTAGCCTTTTTCCTGTTATTATTCAAGTTCGTTTAGTTTTTTTATCCCAAAACGTATCATACCAATAGATAAACCTAGAAGTGCTAATGGGATTATAAGATTTGTATAAACTGATAAAAAGTTGAATAATTCAATCATGAGAAAAAAAATTGGCATATAGATAGCCATTGTAATAAATATATTGACTGTCATCTTTGGAGATCTTTCTTTAAATGCCGGTCGCCAGCATTGAATCCCAATTGAAATCGCTAGGGCTGAAAATACCCAAATATTTGTGCTAATAAAAAAAATGATTGAATATAATAAATTAAATCCAGAAAAAATGGAAATTATTATTACAATAGGGAATATTATGAGAAAAATCAAAAAATAATTTACCTGGATAAAAGATAAAACTAGACTGGAAACACCCCTTGGAGATTTTTTAAAAATCCAAATCATATCTTTAGATCTGACCATAATCATACTTCCTAACATTGGACCAACCATTAAGGCAAATATAAAACCTGTAATTAGCATAGTATATTCTTTAGAAAAAATATCACCTGATAAGATTTGTGTAAAATCTAGATTCTGTTTGGTAAATATAGCCGATGATACAGGAATCAACATAGCAAGAATCATTCCATAAAAAACTCTAAAGAGATTTTCCCTTCTCCTAAAGAATTCTTTTGCTTGTGTTACGAATAATGGACCAAAAAGAAATCGTAAAAAATGATAAATTCGACTTTCCTGATAAATACTTACTGTTTCGGTCTGAGTTCCTAATTCTAAACTATAAAATCTATCACCATAGTGATAACCAAGGAAAAATACACCCAGAGAAAAGATAGAAGCTAATCCAATGAATAATATTAAAATTTCTAATGATAAAAAATTAGGTAATAGAGTGAAATTAATTATATCTCCAAACCAAGTAGTGGGGAGGAACTTAAAAATGAATTGTATATTGGGATCAATGAAAATATATGGGAATAATGAGAAAGAAAGAATTGGAATTGCGATAACTATTCCTATTAAAAAGAAATAGGCTTTGGCTTTTTCAGCCCCTCCCTTAGATTGCCCTAATTTTAAAGAAATGTATGAAGCGGAAATTGTACCAAGGAAAGTACCCACGATGAAGAGGCAAAGAAATATAATTGTAAATGTGAAGTAAGATAAAATCGAAAGCGGAATAATCATCGAAAAAATTGTCCAATATAGTGGAGCGATAAAGAAATTAGCGATAATATAGATTGGAACACGTCCTATAAAGTTACCTAATAACATATCTTTGGCTTTAATAGGAGAACTTAAAATAATCTCAAAGTGGCTAATATTTAATTTTTGGATTGAAGTTTGTATGGGATAAGTGAATGCCATAAAAAATATAAAAAAACATGTCACTTCCATTATTGGGGGTGTGAGTTGAATAGCCAGAGAGTTGAATATGTTAGCCGATAAAAATAACATTTGGGCATGTTGAGTTTGTGCTGGTGAAATTGATAATTTAGGGATGATGAAAATAGTAAAGAATAATTGTTCAAATTTTTGAGCATCACGCATCGAATTGACAAATATTAAATTATAAAAAATTAGCCCAATATTGACAACAGTAATTAATAGAGTAATAAATTTAAAAAAAAGTTTTCTATTGCTTCTAAATCTAGTCGTCCAAAGACGAATCTCGTTTTTAGCTACTGTGCGCCAACCTGCCAAATTATACTCCTCTTACTTTCTCCATTCTAAAAGATCTTCTTCGCGTACCTTCCCCATTATTTTTAAATATGCTTGTTCTAAATCTGAAGTTTCGGTCTTTTCAATAATTTTTTTTGTATCTCCCTCAATTACTAATTTTCCATTTTTAATGATTCCAATAATGTCACATAGGTCTTCTGCATGTTTGAGAAGATGTGTACATAAAAAGATTGTCTTATCTGCCTTTTTGGCAAGTTGTTGAATCATATCTCGAACCATAAGAGAAGCTTCTGGATCTAAATTAGAAGTAGGTTCATCAAGAAAAATTACTTTGGGATCATGAATTATCGCTGACATTAGACAAACTTTTTGTTTCATACCGCGTGAATAGCCCTCTAATAAATCATTTTCTCTATCTTTAAGTTCAAATAATTCGATCAATTCATAAATTCTATCCTTTAAAATATCGCTTGGAATGGAATATAATTCTCCTATAAATTCAAGAAATTCAACACAAGTAAGTTTATCATAAAGTCCTGGAGATTCTGGTAAAAAACCAGATATAGATTTAACTTCTTGTTCATTTGTTCGAATGTCATATCCATCAATTATAGCCTTTCCTGAAGTAGGCTTTATAATAGCATTAAGCATCCTAACAGTTGTTGTTTTTCCGGCACCATTTGGTCCTAAGAGTCCGAAAGTCACTCCGTGAGGTATTTCAAGGTTTAAATCCTCTACCGCAGTAATTTTTCCAAATCTTTTAGTCAAATGTTCCGTTTGTATAATATTTCGCATACAATTCTCCAATTTGATTAAATTTTATACATATTAAACAAATTGTATTTTAAGAATTAAAATAAACGTCTAAAATAAAAAGTTTGTATGAGGATTAAAAAATAACTATATTTTATTCGGATTTAGTTAATAAATAATAATTTTGAATTTTAAAGAAAATAAAATTAATAGAATTAAAATCTTTATTAAAATTATTTTTATAAATCAAATTTCATAAAAATTTTTAAGTGATTCTAATAAAATATATTATAGATTTATTATTAAATTAGAGATATTACCAATTTTTCAATTTAATATTGATCGAATTTAAAATAAAAGTCGAGATACTATTTTGAATTTCTATTTTTATTTTCTGATCCTCTCTCATATTAACGTTGTAAACATTTTGGAAATTCAAAATATTGCCTTAAAATTGAGTATAATAACCAAAAATTGGTATATTTAACTATGAAATTGGTTCTATAATTTATAAAAAATTATTGGAGATAAAATTGCAGGATTTAATTAGTAATACAAAAAAAATTATGAAAGTTCGGGGATATAAAGTAAAAGAACAAGAGAAGTTAGATAAAAATCAAATATTTTTACTTTGTGAAAAAAATTCGGGGAAGAATAAAGAGGTTTTCCAAGTGCTCATTTTAGGGGGAGATGGTACAATTGGAGTTGCAATGATTCGGGATATGGTTAAAGAAATGAAAAAAAAGAAGATTAAAAATAAATTAATAATAGCTGGTGGCAAAGTCACAAGATTTGCTAAAAATGAAATGATGACAAATAAAATAGAGTTTATTCCCGCTCACCTGGTCTTAATGAATATATTAGAACACGAAATGGTTCCTAAACATGAAATAATATCTGAAGAAGAGGCAAATCAAATATTGAAAAAATATAGAATCACTCCAGATCAGTTACCTCTCATTTTTAACACCGATCCAGTTGCAATGATTATTGGAGCAAAACCCGGAGATTATATTAAAGTAACACGTAAAAGTGCAACTGCAGGGTTGAGTATAATATATAGATTATGTATAAAAGGAGAGGAATAACTCCATTTTTTTAAAATTTATAAAAATAGTAATAAAAAGTGTTCATAATTAAGAATTATAATCCGATTTTTAAATATAAAATCCTTTAGGTATTTTTGTTCTATTTTGTTTTCTCTTATTTTCTTATAAAATTCCGAAATACTTTTCAATTTTTCTTCTATTTCCTTAATTTTGCTTAAAAGGTATTCAATTCCAATATTTAGATTATAAATATTATTTAATAAGGGATTTATAATATAAAGTCTCTATGTTATTTGATTCTCTTATTTTTTCAATAGATTTAATTTTTAGATGTCTATTAGGTTAATTTTATCATCAATAATCTCTGCAATTTTTGTTCCCCTTCTATAATATTCGCATGTAAATAAGCTTATTAGTCTTCCATTAAAGAATAGTTTATGTCCTCCCAAAAAAGCTTCATGAGATCGAATTAAATATTCTAAATTGTTTTTATTCATGAATTTATTGAAACTTTTTAATCCAAAAAAATAACCTATTCCTCTGTAACTAAATTCATCCCTTTGAATTGTCTCTTTTGGATCGTTCCAGACGATTTGTTGTCCTATATCTGGTAGTTCATCTAGAGTTTGGATATTTTTTGGGATATTAGCAATATCTTGCAAAGTATAACTTTCACTGTCCCCCTTTACAGGAATTCCCCCATGGAGCATTAAGATATTATTATAAATAATTGCATAGGGTAGTTTTGAAAATGTTAATTTATAATTTTCATATACTTCTTCAGAATCCTCTTTAAAATAGGCTAATACTTGGTGGTAAAAACCATAATTTATGTTCATACTCGGAAATTCATGATTACCTCTCAAAAGTAGTATTTTTTTGGGTTCCATTATTTTCAAATTTAATACAAAATTAATATTTTGAATGGCTTTTGCACCGCGATCTACATAATCTCCTAAAAAAATTAGACAATCATAATTTTCAGTCTTAAATTTCTGGACAATTTCATTAGTAATATCATAATCTCCATGTGTATCGCCAACTACTAGAATTGTTCGATAATTATCATCCAAACGCAAAAGAGATGGTTCATTATCAAGAATTTTATTAACTTTTTTACACATATTAATGATGTCTTCTTTCTCCACCATACTAAATTAACATCCAAAACTTTATGGTTCTTTTTTACACTAATTCCTAAAAATTTATTACAACTTAATCAAAATTTAACTATATGGATATATCTCCAAAAATAAAAAATTCAATCAAGGTATTTGCGTCTGAGGCAGGTCGTTTCAAACTTGAAGATTTAGCTAATATAGTAGGAGTAGATAGAAAGCAAGTTGAGGAGATTTTAAATAATTTGATATCCATAGGAGAATTAGAGGGCAGTTTTGCCAATAAAAATTCAGAATTTGTGACCAAAGTTAAATTAAAACAAGAGGTGCTTATGATTTTAGAGAACCCCAGTTTAATAGAACCTTTTAACTATGTCAGAGAAAAAAAAGCTAGTGTTGAAGAAGGAAAAAATATTGTCATTTCGACATTAACTGGGGTAAATAAATGCCCTAAATGCAATATTTCCTTAGAATCTGGCGGGAAATTTTGCCCTCAATGTGGAGAACCTGTAGGATAAGAAAGTCATGAATCCAATTTTTGATCATAGTGTTTCTGATAATATTATTGATGTAGAACATTTAACTGTCAAATACGGAAAAAAAGTGGCAGTAGATGATGTCACCTTTAATCTTAAGAGAGGTGAAATATTAGGTATATTTGGTAGGAGTGGCGCTGGAAAATCAACAATTTTGAAATGTTTAACTTCTCAATTAAAGCCAAATGAAGGTTCCATAATAATTGATGGTATAAATGTTTTAAAAGAAAAGAGAAAATTAATTAGTTCCATAGGATATATACCACAATTAGAATCCGAAAGTCTTTATGAAGATTTAAGCCCCATTTTAAACGCCTTTTATTTCGGACGAATGCATAATTTAGAAGATGACGAAATCATTAAACGTGCAAAGAAAATATTTAATATTCTTGGTTTTAGTGAAGACCTTTACAATAAAAAAGTTCAATTTTTATCAGGAGGAGAAAAAAAGCGGGTTTCAATTGCTGTTGGGCTGATTCACAACCCTGAAATTTTAATTTTAGATGAACCTACTACTGGATTAGATGCACATTTAAAATTTGAAGTATTGAATTATTTGAAAGAGTTAAATCAAAAATTAAATATTAGTTTAGTTTTAGTTACCCATGACCTTGAAACCGCCTCAATCTGTGACTATATTGTTATTTTACATGGTGGAAAAGTTTCAGATTTTGATAAAATTTCTGATTTAATCCAATCTCTCCCAAGCAAAGGAAATTTCCTAAGAGTGTCAATTAAAGGTCTAGATGAGCAAAAAATTGCTGCAATTGGTAGCATTTCAGGAGTTGAATATTTTTTTAGAACCGGGATAGATGAAGTTGAACTATTTTTAGAGGATTTAGATTCACAAGGTTCAAATCTTATTAATCAATTATATGATATGGGAGACATCAATTACATTAATTCAGAAATGGCAAATTTTTCCCATTATTTTTTAATTAAAGTTGGAATTTTATTAAATCCAGAAGCAGTTAAAATACCGGAAAATTGCCCAATCTGTGGGACTGTTTTGCCAGCTGGTATTCGTGATATTCTTCGTAAAGGTAAAGATTCAATTTGCTTAATTTGCAACCAAAAAATTAAAGCCCCAAGACAAGCTGAAGTAGAAATTCCAGAATTCTGTGAATGTGGTTTAAAAATTCCAGAAAATGTAACTTATCTATTAAAAAGAGGAATGCCCGCTCACTGTCCATATTGTGGAATAAAAATAAGATTACCAATAGATGAAGAAGAAGAATTATAGCTTATTTTTCACTTTCAATTTTTGTTTTTTTGACTTTTCTTTTGAATTTAATAGCTGATATAGCCCAAATTGATATAATTATTCCTAAAATAGCCCAGATAATTGATAAATATAAGGGATGTTCAGGAAACTTAATTAATATTAATATTGGCCATAATAGAGGGGGTGTGACCGAAGGGCGTCCTGTAGTAACATTGAAAGTACTATTATAATATAAAAGAACGCCTGAAACATGATCAATATAGATATAAATTTCATAAGTTCCATTTTGTTTAATAAAACCTGTATGGAAAAAGGTTGTGTGGTATCCTTCGCGTACCCAGAACATAGGCATATAAAATAAAGATCCATTTGGGAGTATAAAAGCTGCAAAGGCAATATCAGTGGCTACAGCTGTCCCATTTGGGGCTGTGAGGTTTACAGTAAAACAAATAATATCTCCTAAATATTTTATTTCAGGAGTAATGGTAAGGGTTATATTTATTGTCTCATTAATCAACCAATTCAAGCAATTTATCGCAAATTGGGAATTATTTTGTTTACCTAAATGGTCGTTATTAAAAATTTGGCTGTCACCAATAACTATAATTTTTCCTCTATTATTTACTTGCCAATATACTATATAATCTGTTAAATTTTGTGCATCTATAGATGATGTGGAAATTGAGAGATTGACTGGTGAAACCATTTCTATTGAATAAATATTCTCAGTAAAAGAATAATTAGGAACTGAGTGATTAATAATTACACTATTGTTTGGATAAATGGTGTCCTCCATTTCAATATCAAATGTTCCATTTAATAATAAATTGATAGAAGAATTTGCACATTCATCGGGAGTTTCTACCCATAAGAATAAGGATCCACCACTATTTACATAATTTTGTATGTCTATTATTTCTTCATTTGAAAAATTCTTTTCTGGATCACAAATTATTAAACAATCATAGTATTTTAAAATTTCATATGTTAGCTCACTAATCGCTAATTCATCAATTTTATAACCAGCACTTGAAATATTACGATACAAATTAAAATATGAGCTATGAATACTATCCATCCGTTCTGGCCAATCAGATAGTGAAGATATCGAAGTATGAGATAAATCAAATAGAATTCTTCCTTTTGGAAAAGATAAGTTAAAGGAGGCATTTATCAAAAAGATTGTTTTAAAAATATCGATAGAAATGTTAATATAACCTTTATAATAACCGGGAAGGGATAGAAATGATGTATTTAACGTGATTGATAGAAAGATAGAACCAAAATAGCTGCTACTTATTTGATATTCAATATCTATCCAATCCGATATATTTCCATTTATCTCATAAGCGATTGTTGAGAAATTCATTGCTGAAAGAATAGTGAGGTTGAAAATAGAGATGTCCCCCGAGTGATTCATCATGAATGGGAAAAATGGAAGAGTATTATTTGGAATTAACAGAGGGGTAACATTATTGAGAAATGTAGAATTTAATACAAATGTATTTCTCTGAAGTAAATTATCTGTGAGCTGGAAATCTTGAGTTGTGTCATTATAATTCAAATTTTGTTGAATTTGATCCAATTCTGATATAGTGGCATTTACACCAAACCAACTAACATTAAAGAACCCTCCATCTATTGGATCCCACAATACAGATATTGAGTTATCAAAATCAAATGGTTCAAAATTTGAAGAAAGATTAAATATTTGTCTTACACCCTCATCGGTGCTATTAGCTTCAAATTTAACTTTACCATGATTTATAGTGGTGGAACCAACATTAATTACTATAATATTAGATTGTAAGACTTCATTTTCATCTAACATTCGTGTAAGGGAATGATTCTTTCTGGCAACACAAATATCAGTAATATTATAAGATTCAGATACGTTAGTAAAAATCCAAGAAGTTCGATTCTTTAAATCGTCTAAAGATTTTCCTATACCAATTGAACCCACAAATTCGGTTTTTTCGTTTGTTCCGATTATATTAGAGAGTTTCCATTTCATAGCAAAACCAACATCTCCCGTGAAACTATTAGATCTATTTTGAATTTCATCATCTTCTATGAAATTATACGTATTTTCGCTAGAATTTACTTCATACCACATTTGAAGGGCTGAAGTATTTGGTTTAAATCCTATATAACTTACATTACTAATAGTCACATTATCATTATCCCAAGCATAAAACAAGTTATCTGCTATTTGATACTGCCCTTGATCATCCTCATCATAAGTATCAGTTTCATTTAAAAACAAATCCATTTTCCACCAACTGAATAGGAAAAGATCCGTAATATCTTCAGTTCCTATATTTTCGAAAATAAACCTTATCCTATAGGAAGTTAGATTGCCAAATTCCCAAGAGGGAGATCCTGAACGGGAAATGTTAGCCCATTCCCAAGCTTCAATTAAAATTATAATGATTAAATTATCGTCAGAAAGAACAGAAACTAAACGGTCATAAATACCCAATGATACATAATGTGTTTCTCGCAAAACATCAAAATCAGAAAGCCAAGTTACATTTCCATTATTATATTGAACTGCAAATATTCCTCCTAGAACGTGAGAAGCATTAAAATCAGTGGAATTTGTATATTCAGTTAATATTATAGAATCACCATAGCTACCAAAACTACAGTTAGAACTAAAATCTTTTAAAAATAACGATTTATTTTCGGTACCGATGAATCCAGCATAAGGAAGACTTGGGGAATATGTTCTATTTTCATTTAAAGGGTTAAACAATGTATCATTCAAATAAATAAATGCTGCTGTTTCGTTTAAAAGACCAGCACCTTGAATATTAGGATTTAAATTTAAATCTATAGCAGTTCTAATTAATGCAATTTTTAAAGCCCAAGGGTTTAAAAACTTAAAAGTACGTAAAAAAATTGCTGCAACTCCAGCTACATAAGCTGCTGAAGCTGCTGAACCATTAAATATTGTATAATTATCATTGACCTCTAAGCCAAAACTACTATTTTTCGCCCTTGTAGATGTAATATTTATACCCGATGCCACAATATCAATCCCTGGCCTAAAATCAAAAGTAGGTCCTCTACTACTTATTTCCGCGACAGTATTAGTTAAATTATTGTAAATTCCTACAGTAATGCTTTCAGAGCTCATTCCTGGAGATTCAATTGAGCTAAATTCAGGACCATCATCACCAGAAGCTGTAACAACAATAATTCCTCTTTTAACTGCCTCATTTATTGCATTGTTTATTTGATCATTTGGAGATCCGGGAATTGACCAAGCCATTACAATAATATCTGCACCATGATTAATACTCCATTCTATTCCAGAAAGAATCCATGAGGTTTTTGTATAAAAAGTTCCATTCTGTTCGTATGAGCTCAAAACTTTGACATTTAAAAGCATCGCTTTTGGGGCTATGCCAATATACCCAGTAGAGGCATTACCAGTTCCCGCAATAATACCCGCAATATAAGTACCATGACCATGAATATCGCCAAAATAAATAGGTTCACCCTCTGCAAAACTAACTCCACCAATTACCTTTGGGTCATTTGTGTTATTATTATCATCCAAATCATCAAGATCGGGATGATTAACATCAATTCCTGTATCTAATATTGCTATAATTATATTATTTCCATTATTCTTTGCAATTGAAGATATATAGCTTCTATCACCAATGTTATTCAAATTGTCAAGTAAAACTGGTTGAATTGGTATATGATTAGAAATGGAATTTTTTTGATTAGGAAGCCCCAAATTTGCCTCATTTGGACTCTTAGCTATCACACCAATAAAGAAAGAAAATACTAATATTAATATTATAAAAATGAATATTAAATTCTTCCTTTTCACTCGAAACAATACCGCCTCAATTTATTAAACCATTCTTCTTCTTAACTGAAATGTAATCAATGATAAGACTAGAAAGATCAGAGAAACTAATCCTAATGAAATAAAGTATTCTGTTTCAAATACACCTCTGTATGCGAGTTCAGTAAACGCTTTTTGACCTGCATAGAAAGGAACCCATTTTTGAATCGCTTCGTTGTCAAGAAACCACGTCAGTATAATCATTGTGACAAATGTAAAAACAAAATATTGGTTAGCCTGTAATCTGGAATTACTTAAAGAACTTAAGAATAATCCAATAGTTGTTGAAACTAAAGAAACTAAAAATAATAAGCCGAATACAATCAATAAATTAGCAAGTACGATTAGGTGAAATAATATTATCGCAATTGTTAAAATAAATGCGATTTGAATACTGCCAATAATTGAATATGCTATTAATTTTGCCATTACTACTTCTCCTTTACGTGCAGGAGTAAGTAACATACGGCCAAGAGCGACATCACTGACTATTGATTGAGTGGCTAACATTAGTATGGAGGCCAGTATTACAATAATAATAGACATTGGTGCTGGATCAAAAATTGGCGAAACTTCTGACGAGACCACCCCACCTACATCCACTATATCAAATTCAGGAATTATTTCAAATCGATAAAAATTGAACTCAGTTTTAAATTTGGCTACCGCTTTGGTCACTCTATCGGTTACTAAAACAGATGCTTGTATGTCTACTACATCATAATATATTGATATATTACCAAAGGCACCACTCCAAATAGCTCTTTCAAATCCTTGTTCTAAAATCACTATCCCTTGACTAACTCCTTTCCTAATAAGATATATGTTAAGGATAAATGCTGAAAAATGATCTGGTGTTTGTAATACGATAGTAAATGGAGAATCTACTTCTTTTAAAATATTAATAAATTCTTGAGAAAGATCATTTTCAGGGTCTCCCTCAGACGTATCAGCGTCAACAGCAATTAAATACGCCCATTCTTGGTCCATCCAGACTTTCACATCATCTGGAATAAATCGATCTGGTATTTTATTTAAATTAGGTAGCCCAATAGCGAAAATTACAACTAATGGTAAAAGAATCAATATAATTAAAGCAATTTTATCTCTAAAAAGCGCTTCTAACTCTTTTTTAATTAAGGCTGATACACGTCTTAATCCCTTTTTCAATTTTAATCAACTCGATACTTAATAAAAAATATATTGTTAAATCACTATTATTAGTGTTGATTCGAATATGAAAAAAAGAATCTTTAATATTAATCAAATTGCAAAAACTTTGGGAGTTGAGCCAAGAGATATTGTAATGACATTAAGTGAAATAATTACAAGCGGAGAGAAAGTTGGATTTGTAGACAAATTAGACATGAAATTTTATCAACTTACTAGTATTGAATTTCAAAATTTAATTACAAAGTTTAATAATTCGAAATGTACTTTATCTGAAGGTAAAGAAATCGTTTCGAAATTAATTAAAGATTTAAAGGTAGATACTGACACATTAAAAAGATTATTATTATTTTTCATAGAAAATCAGCAATTAAAAGGCACATTCAATTCTAAAATGACTGAGTTTGTTTCCCTTAATTTTTTATATCAGACAATTCTTCGTATGCTATTTAATATGGGAAGACTCAATCCGAAGGAATTAGCCGAAGAATTTGAAGTTTCAGAAAATATTATTCGCGAGGCAATTGTTGACCTTCAGAGTAATAATAAATTAAAAGGAATTTACATCAATGAGGGCAAAGAATATATAATTTATGAAACTTTAAAGAATGAGATTCTTGATTTAATTGATAAAGAATTTGGTATGACTGTACCCTTAATTTCTTCACAGTTAAATGTATCTGAAGAAATGATATCTAAAACAATTGATGATCTTCTTTTTAATGAATTAATATTTATACAAAGCACACCGGTTGGAAATGAGATTCATTATATTACACACAGAAAAATTACTGAAGAAATTCTAACTGCTTTAAAAGTGTCTGATCGAAAAAATCTTAACGAAATTTCGACTAGATTTAATATATCTTTAGAAAAAACTAAGGAAATTCTCTATGATCTTGTGGCTCAAGGAAGAATAATAGGTTATATTGACGAAAGAAATAACGAATTTATTCAACAATACAAATTAGTAGTCTCACAATTAGAAGCTTCTGCACCTCTCAATACTATTTTACTTGTTGACAACGTTAAAGTGAAAACAAAATCAAAGGTTATTATTGAAAACATTACTTTTTATCTACAAGAAAATAAGATTTTAGGTATAGTCGGTCCATCAGGAACCGGAAAATCCACCTTTCTTAAAGCGATTATTGGTCAGATGCCACTTGCAAGTGGAAAAATCTCAATCTCAGGTTATAATACTAAAGATATGGGAAACATTAGTAAAATTATGGGATATGTTCCACAAGATTTGAGCACTATTTATCCCAATTTTTCAATAATGAAGAATATGGAGCACTTTGGAAAACAATATGATCTAACGCTTAAAGAAATCACGAAACGCGGAAAAAAAATTTTAAAAGAATTAAAAATCAAGGACTTAGCAGATGAGTTAGTAAAAAACTTAAGTGGAGGAGAAAAAAGGAGAGCCTCTATAGCAATAAGTATAGTACATTATCCGAAAATATTGTTTTTAGATGAACCCACAAGTGGATTAGATCCTGTTTTACGAAAAGAATTTTGGAAAACCCTTATCAAACTAAATGAAAATTATAATATGACGTTAGTGGTTGTTACTCATTATCCAGATGAATTGCAATTCGTATCAAAAGCTGTTTTATTTGCAAAAGAGGGGGAATCTGGGAAAATTATTGCGGTAGGTACCCCAAAGGAATTAATTTCATCATTACCTGGTGACGGTAGAGTAATTCTAATTGAATTAAAACAACCAATTAAAGATAGTTTAAATATCTTTAAGCAAATTACCAACATTAATACAATCCTTGAAGAAAGGAAAAATGAAAAGTTTCGAATTTTTACTGAACAATCAATGAAAGAAGTGGTTAATTTAATTGTAAATAAATTAAAGTTATCAAGCATTAGAAATATTAGTCAAGTTGAAGCAAATATGGTTGATTTTTTTAGGTTAAAAGTTGAAAACCAATAATTATATAATGGATTAGAACTGATATAGAGTAAGAAAAATCAATTAAAAAATCAATTGTTGATATAAATGACCAAAAAATATGGGACAAAAGTTAAGAAATTAAAAGAAATAAAAAAGGATACATCAAAAATTAAGAAAAAAAACAAAGATATTATTCAAAAATTTTAAAATTTTATTCAATCAAATTTGAATAAATTCTCTGGAGTTTTTTAAATGGCCGAAGAAGAAGTAGAGGAAGAGGAAGTAGAAGAAGAAGCAGAAGAGGAAAAAGTCCTTTGTGATAGTTGTGAATGGTATTTATTAAAAGGTGGAAGAGCCAAATGTAAATATGTAAAAGAAAAAGATAGAATAAAAATGCTTGAATCTGGTATTAAATGTCCAGAATATTTAATGGCACACCGATTACAAGTTAGTTAAGCTAAATTTAATAATAATTATTTAACTCATTTTCAATTTTCTTTAAATATTCTTTATTTAAATCACTGGAGAGTTCAATACCTTTTATTCCAAAATGAGTTGCAGCAATTATTCCTGCAGCAGCTATTTCTTCACGTTCTAATGCATTTTCTCTCTTACCTCTTTGGGCTCTCATGATATTCATTTTATTTAACATTTCACCCATCATTTGAGCCACATCAAAGTTTAACTTGTTCTTTTCACAGAATATAGCAATTTGGTGGACGTCATAATGCGATAAAGATTTAAACTCTGATTGTAGGTAATTCTTTAAATTCATATTATCTAATTCACATTCGATAGCAGTCCAGTTTTGTATTGATGATGATCTTCTCAAAAAAATCATCTCAAGAGGGACGTCTAATTCTTTTAGTAACCGGATTACTCTATCAGAGATCATATTGTTTCTTTTGCGCACAGTTAAAACGATAAACATTTGTAGACCATAAGGTTTATTGTGTTTTTGCATATAGAAACCACGCTGTTGCAAACTGGCAAGAATCTGAACATTAATCGATTTGATTTCACTGACGGGTTCATCAT
>JABXJV010000285.1 GCA_013375355.1 Candidatus Helarchaeota archaeon | reverse complement strand
TTTATAATAAACAATTAAATTAGGGCTTTAATTGAAATCAGAATCAAAATTATTTGAAAAAATCAATTCTATCTATAAAGAATTAAAAATTTTTGCAGATGAATACAAAATTATTTCTAGGGTTGAATTAAGGGAAAAAATCAAGGACTTATTACAAGAAATTCCTCTAATTAAAGATGATAAAAAATTTTTAGAAGAAAATTATGATTCAACACCTATTAACTACCTATTTTTAGGTAGTATAAAAGAAATTCCTGATTCTATTAATGCGCCCTCGTTAATCGAACATATTAATTATAAAGATATTACGTTCTATTATGGACACACATTTGGGATTGATGAAAAAATATTAGAACAAGCAAGAAAAAGAGTATATAAATTTAAAAATGAAAAGATGAGAAAAATTCTTGATACATTTCTGAATAAAAGCGATTATGAACCAGCTAAAATTATTTCAGACAAACGCAAAATTTTAGCTATAAAAGGAAATTCACAATATGTAATCTTAGTTTATCCCTCAATTCTAATTTTAAATGATGAGATTAAAGATTTGAGCTGGGAAGAAAATCTTGTTTTTGCTGTACCTACAGGAATTTCGCCTGGTCCGTATTTGAATTTTTACAAGATTAATGCAAATAAAATCTTATTAAATAAAGATTTTGTTTGGATTGTGGATATAGAAGACGAATCAGTAAGCCCCTTCGTTGGTTATCCAAAGGATAAAGATTTAAATTCAAATTTCAAGAGTTCACAACTTGCTAGATATGCCTCACGAGTTATTTCGATGGATATTGAGGACGATTTTTAATTCTAAGGTTTTATATTTTTTCAATTAAAAGTAATTATCAGATTTAACATTTATATGAGAAAACACATTTATCTATAATTTTTAAAATTAATATTGAAATCAATTAGGGAGTATAACATAGTGACAACTTGCCAGTTTTGCAACGCATCTGTTAATATAATCTTTCATTGTAAAAAATGTAATCGTGATTTTTGTTTTGAACATAGACAACCTATGAATCATAATTGTAATGAGAAAATTGATAAAAAAGAATCTAAATTAACATCTACTCTATCAGAGACTAATAAAGATAAAGCATTAACAAGTCAAATTACTACTAACAAATATTATTATCCTGCAAATGGAGAAATCACGTTAGATATTAATATGATATCCTCATCAATTAACAAATTAATTAAATCTTACATAAATCTGGATGAAAATATCACCCAGCACAAGGAATTAGTGCTAAGAAAATTTATAATTAGCAATCCTAAAGGGAGAATTTTAATTAGAAGAATGAGACCGATGTTAAAGCATCGTTTAATTGAAGGAGTTTGGAATTGGCTAAGTATTTTTGGTAATCCATTAAAACAGCTGAAAAAATTAAGTGATAATTACCAGATCCCTCTTGATAAGTTATCTTTACAAAAAATTATTGAGTGTTATTATTCAACCCTAACAGATTTCTCCTCTTCTAATCAATCAATGGTTGGTTTTGAAAAAATAACACAGGTGGGTTTTCATTCTAAAATGACTAATAAAAAGCATTTTGACATAAAAACTAAAGGCTATTTAGTATTTAGCAATAAAATTTTGACGGAAATTTCAGAACATGCACGTCAATCGGGAGATCGCGAATGTAGTGGTTATCTAATAGGTAAGCGGAATTCTGATAATTCTATAAAAGAAATAACTCGTTATAAACCACTTTCAGTTGGAGGAGAAATGATAACTGCTCAAAATTACAAAAATCTAATTAAAATTATGATAGAGCTTGAAGAAGTGGAGGATAAAATAATAGGATTTGTTCATTCACATCCATATAAAAGTGTTCCTATTTATTCACCTGGAGATGAATTAAGTCATTTAAGACTTACTGCTACACTATCAATTTTCGAATATTTATCATTGAATACAAACTTTAATTGGAATGAAATGCTTCACTTAGCAGCGTTTTTACGTAAATTTGATATTTATCAAATTGAATTTCTTCTTAAAGCCATTAATATATCTATTCCCTACACGACAGTTTTTAAAGAAGTTATGTCGGTGATAGTACAACAAAACCCGGACACTTGGTCCTCAATAAAGAACCAAATTGATATAATTTACAATAAATATCAATTGAAACCAGATCCTATTGATTTTCAACTGATTCCTCAAGCGGGTGTTGTAATTTGTCCTTGGATTAGACAGATTGGCATAATAGATTGTATATATGAACATAACCCCCAAGATCCGAACTTACCTGTTATTGATTGGTTTTATTATCGAGTTGCGATTAAAAAAGAATAGAATAAGTTTTTTTAATGGTTATATTCGATCCCATCATCGAACTTACTACATTCTTTCTTAACCTTGTTTATTAATTTATTTACATTAAATTTCCATTTTTCAAATAACTCTTTATCATATTTTTCTGGAAATTTTGCGTAAATTTTTCTCATTTTTTCGCCTTGTGAAATAGCTTTTCGAAGTCGATTCATAAGTCCTGGCTTATATAGCATTCCCTTCATAAATTTTAAAAATAATTGACGAAATGAAATCTCTGCTGTAGTCTCTTTTTTACCTCCAAGGTATTCTATTATCTCAAAAGTGATAATTTCTTTTTCAAATAGGAAATTAAATTCATCTTCAGTAATATATTGAAAATATTTTTTCATTATATCTAAACCAGAATATTCCGCTCCTTTTTCTCTAATATATTCTACCTGATAAGGCCAAAGCGTTCTCATATCATATTTTTTTTCTTTAATTGCATTTATAATTGTTTTGGCTGCTAAACTTCCAGCTAAAACTGATGCAGACACACCCATACCTGACATTGCATCAGATTGACAGCCCGAAACACCTACCAGCATAAAACCGTTAGATACTAGCTGGTCGTAACTGCGTCGAACTGGTACTAATTCAGTTCTTGCTGTAATGATTTTATCATCTATATATTCTCGACTTTTGCTAAATTCACCTAATATTTCATTTATATTTAAATCAAGAGTCCCTCGATATCTCAATCCTACTTCACTAATTCCAGGTCTATCATTATTTACCCACATACCTCCTCCATATACACCCCAAACAGACTCACCAACAATATCACCTTCTTTACGCTTTCGGATTTGTTTTGTAGTAACACATGTTTCATAATCATCAACATCACTCGAATCTATCCCCGATTCAAATGGCATTTGTTTTCTGAGAACTGATTTAAATCCCGTTGCATCAACTGTTATATTACTTTTATATTGTTTAACTGCTCCCATCTCCTTGAGTTCAACACCAACGACCGAATTGTCTTTTTGGAGAGGTCTTATCACTTCTGTTTTATCCTTGAAGACAATATTATCTATATTTTTAATCGAGCCAATTAGTTTTGCTGACAATTCTTCACGAGATACTAAATAATCTTTTCCTCCTACTACAACTCCAGAGATCTTTTGATTTGGAGAAAATATTTTTGTACTAGCGGCTGTACGTTCTTTTCCAAATGGTTTTATACCAGTTAATTCGAAGACAAATGGAAATACAGCATCATGCCAAGGTCTACCAAGTTCCCCCTCATCCTTCTCATCTATTAATAAGACTGAATATCCAGCTTCTCCAACTAATTTTGCAACTGTACTTCCTGCACAATCAGCTCCAGCAATTATTAAATCAAATTCCATTAGTTTTCCTCATTTTGATTCTAAGAAATTTTGAAAATTAAAATCCTTTAAATGGATGACATATTAATAAAAATAATATTTTTTAATTTACGACTAAGAAAAAGAAAGAAATATTATAAGAAAAGATTTTGATATTTTTTATAAGTCTCGAAAATTGATATGGTAGTTGATTATAATTGAGCAAGGAAGAAAAAGAAAGAGCTAAAATTAAAGAAAAATTTTGGCACCCGAGAGACCAATTGAAATATAAAACAAAACCAAAACTTGATTGGGAAAAATCGGCACCGGAAAGTTTGAAAACTTCAGAAAATGTATTAACTCGAGGATTAGCAGCCTTGAAATTTCCAGACGAAGAAAGTTCAGAAGCTTGGTTAACATCAGCAGAAACTTGTATAAAAACAGGAGATTTTGAAGGCGCAATGACCTGTCTAGATAAGATAATGGATGAGAGTGAAATAAAAGATCCTGCTTTAATCTGGTTTAAAAAAGGATATGTAGCAATCCAATTACAAAAATATGAAGAATCAATTGAATTCAGTAAAAAAGCGATTGAGTTTGATCCTAAATTTCATAATGCTTGGAATAATATGGGATTGGCTTATTATAGACTAAATAATAAGGAAAAAGCTATTGAATGCTATAATAAAGCGATTGAAATTAAACCAGATTACGATATACCCCATTATAATCTTGGAAATATTCATCTTGATGAAAAAGATTGTAATGAAGCGATTAAATACTACGAGAAAGCAGTGGAATATAACCCAGACTATTCCGAAGCATGGTTTAATTTGGGTTGGTGTCAAGAACTTAACGAAAAATTTGAAGACGCCATAAAGTCATATAATGAAGTTTTAAAACGAATGCCAAATCATCAAGAAACTTTATTCCGTAAAGCTTATTCACTAGACTGTCTAGAAAAGGCTGAGGAATCTATTGAAATGTATGATAAAGTTTTAGCAATAGATCCACATTTTCATGTTGCTTGGTACAATAAAGGGCGTTTATTACATAAATATTTAAAAAAGACAAATGATGCCTTGAAATGCGTGGAGGAAGCTTTAAACATTAATCCAAAATATACTTATGCTTTAAATTACAAAGCTAAAATTCTTTCAGAACTTGATATGAAAAGAGAAGCCCTAAAATATTTAGATGATTCTCTTGATGTTGAAGCAAATACTCAAGCATATATCAATAAAGGAAGAATCTTAATTGATTTAGGTGAAATTGATAAAGCTCTTGTTTTATATGATAAAGCTTTAAAATTAGAACCAGAAAATATTGAAGTTTTGTTTGCCAAGGCTCTTGCTTTAAATAAGAATAATAAGAAAAAAGAAGCATTAGAACTTTTTGAGAAATTAGTGGAACTCGCTCCAGATGATGATTTATTTTGGGGTTATAGAGGTAATATATTAGATGATCTTAAGGACCCTGAAAATTCTCTAAAATCATATGAAAAGGCTATAGAATTGAATCCGAATAGCGATTTTGCATATTATAATAAAGCGGTTACTCTTGATGGGATGGGAGAAAAAGATAAAGCGATTGAAAATCATAAGAAAGCAATAGAAATAAATCCAAATTATAGATTTGCCTATAATGATTTAGGTTTATTATATTTAAATGTAAAAAAGAATTATGAAGAAGCTTTAAAATGCTTTACGAAATGTATTGAGCTCGATCCATCTTCTCCTTTTTCATACTTTAATAAAGCACTCACACTCCAAAATTTAAGAAAATACAATGAAGCCCTAGATTTTTATGAACAAGGTCTTAAAATTTTACCCAAAGATGCAGCTGCTTTATATAATAAGGGTTTCGTGTTATTTAAACTGGGACAATTAGATGAAGCATTGAGCTCCATTGAAGAAGCTCTCAAGATCAAAGCTGATTATAAAGCTGCCCTAAGGACAAAGGCTCAAATATTTGCAAAAATAAATCGAAGAGATGAAGCATTAGTAATACTTGACGATTTAATTGAAAAATATCCAAAAGACGATTTATTATATGTAGACAAGGGTTATATTATGAAAGATCTTGGAAACTTGGAAGAGGCATTAGAATTATTTAAAAAAGCTCTGGAAATATATCCAAAAGATTCCTATACATGGTATGATACCGCAGAAGCACTTGTTCGTTTAGGTAAATTACAAGAAGCTAAAATATATTATGAAAAAAGCTTAGAACTAAATCCTTCTTATACAGCTGCTTTGAATAATTATGGTATATTGTCAGAAAAATTAGGGGATTTCGATAAAGCTTTTGAAAATTATAAAAAGACTACAGAAATAGATTCGAAATATTACAGAGGCTACAATAATATGGGTCTTATATTACATAAACAAAAAAAATACGATGATGCCTTAGAACTTTTTGATAAAGCACTAGAAATATTTCCAGAATATACTAAAGCTCTTTTAAACAAAGCAGCAGTATTAGAAGATACTGGAAAACCCGACGAAGCAATTAAAGTTTATGATAGGAGCTTGGAAATAGATCCAAATGATTATATTTGCTGGAACAACAGAGGATACGCATTTGAGAAAATGAAAAAGTTTGAGGACGCTTTGAAATCGTATGATAAAGCCGTAGAAATAAAAAAAGACTATGCTCTGGGTTGGGCAAATCGAGGTTATGCAATGTTATCATTAGGGAAACCAGAAGAAGCAATTGAAAGCTGGTCTAAATCATTAGTTATCAATCCTTCTGATTATCGTACCATGTTTGACAGAGGTTTCCAATATTTAAATCTGAAAAAGTATGAACTCGCACTTGAAGATTTTGAGGAAGTAGTAAGGATTAATCCTAAATACGAGAAGGCTTGGAACAATCACGGAGTTTCTTTGGAAAACCTTAATCGATATGAGGAAGCCCTTAAAAGTTATGAGAAAGCAATAGAACTTAGAAATGATTACGCTCTTGCTTGGAGCAATAGGGCCTTTGTATTAGTTAAATTAAATAGGAAAGAGGAAGCAATTGAAAGTTGGACTAAAGCAATTGAAATTGATCCAACAAATACTAAAGCAATATTTGAAAGGGGTTATAATCTATTGAATCTAGAAAAAATAGATGAAGCAATGAATGATTTTCAAGAAGTAATTAAGCTCATGCCAAGTAATAGCTCAGCTCACTACAACGTTGCATGCATTTATGCCTTAAAAAATGAGCCGGAACATGCTATGCCTTATATAAAGAAAGCTATAGATTTAAATCCTAAATTTGCAAAGCAAGCACTGGAAGATCCTGACTTTGATAGTCTCAAAGATATGGATGAATTTAAAAATTTCGTAGAAAAATATTTATAAAATCTCTTTTTTATCTACCCAGCTCTTCTCTTGCAATAATCAACCTTTGAATTTGATCAGTACCCCCACCAATTTGCATAAGCTTCATATCTCTTAAATATCGTTCAACAGGATATTCTTTTGTGTACCCGTCTCCACCGCAGATCTGGAGAGCATTAATACAAACTTGAATCCCTTGAGAACTTGCAAAAAGTTTAGACATTGCAGCTTCTTTGAATGGATTACCGCCTGCGTCTATCTGTCTACATAAATTCCATAGCATTAATCTCGCTGCATAACATATCGTCACCATATCAGCAATCATGAAACGTATGGCTTGAAATTTTGCTATTGGCTGGCCGAATTGAACTCGTTCTTTAGCGTATTTTTTAGCTGTTTCTATTGCACCAAGCATAAAAGCGGTCGCCTCAGCTGTTGCAGTGGCTCTTTCAGTTACAAACATTCGCATTAAAATATTAAATCCTTCATTCTCTTTTCCTATCAAATTTTCTTTAGGTACTCTTACATTTTCAAATTTTAACTGTGTATTGTGTACACCACGCATACCAAGCAAGTCGTGACGTTTTTCTACACTTAATCCTTTTGTGTCCTTAGGTACAATAAAACAACTCATTCCCTTCTGTGGTCGTTCAGCATTAGGGTTAGTAATTGCCCAAACTGTATGCTGTCCTTGTCCACCATTAGTAATGAATCGTTTTTTACCATTTATACCCCATTCGTCACCTTCTAATACGGCTTTTGTTTCCATTCTAGCT
>JABXJV010000284.1 GCA_013375355.1 Candidatus Helarchaeota archaeon | reverse complement strand
TAATGAGTATGGTTACACTTGTGCAATGAACGGAATTTGGTATGTTCTCTTGTTTGCTCGCAGAGGGGTTACACCAGAAGTTTTGGAATCCTTTAAAAAACAATTAGAGTCAATAGAGGGGCGCTCCTTTGATAAGTGGAGACGATTTTTAGGTAATACACCAAAAGGTCCACGCCTATTTTATAAAGATTTTATTTTGACGGGAACTATGGCTGGATTTGTAGAACCTGCATTCGGAGGTGGAATTACAGGTGCCTTATTATCGGGTAAGATTTCAGCTATGGCTGTAACTGACCCGAAAAAAGCTGAGGTTGAATTCAATCGCTTTGCTGATGGAATAAAAAAAGTTATCGAACGGAAGCGGAAACGTAGAGGCAAATATATGCCATCACTCAGAATGGGCAAAATTTGGTTTAAATTGCCGTAATTTCTCTTTAATGATTTCTCTCTTAATGAAAAAAAAAGCATAAAAACTTTTATCGGATGATTTAAGTATCTATATAAAGTTTATTTGGAATTATTCTTATAGGCAATCCATGATCTTGCAGCCAAGCATTAAATTTATTAATTCCTACCAATTTTCTTCCCATTGGGTCCCTTGTTGCTTCGGAATCACCCCTATTCAAAAGGGCGTATAAATAATCGGGATTCTCTTCAGATTGGACAATTTTTTCTATATTTAGTTTTTGTCCAGTTGCACCTGAATATGCACGTAAAACAAAGATCAATTCTTCAGTTTCACTTAAATCGGGATTTGGAACTGTTTGACCAAGTTTTTGGAATGCTATGTTAATGAAAGGAAATTTAAAATTATTCATTTTTAAAACTAATTCCATTTAATCACCTTAAAACTCCTTAATAATTAGCTAATCAAAAAATTTTTTAATATGTTTCTTATAATCTATATCATTTTCTTTTTTTGGTGATTTTCCAGGTAATTTTTTCTGTATTATTTTCTTATTCAATTTCTTTAATTTGCTATCCTTTTTGATTTCATCCAAGACTTTTGAGAGATCGGCCAGAGCCTTGCTAACGTCTGGTTTTATCCCAACACTATGATCGGAATAATAATATTTTGTTAGATATTTAATTGCACTGACATCACCTAAATCGACAATAGTTCGAAGAACAGCTTTTCTGATTTTTGGATTTTCACCGATTAACAAATTTTTAAGGATATCAAATATTTCAGAATGATTAGATACTTCTATTTTACCAAGAGCTCGAATTGCTATAATACGAGTAGTCTCACTTTTTTCCGCTTCTGCGACTTCAATTAAGATATCCACTATTTTGGGATGTCTCAATTCAATTAATTTTTCAATAGCTTGTATTTTTTTATTAGGATCTGAGTCTTCAAGCTGTTTAAACCAGAATTCAAGATTTTTAGAGGGAGTCTCCATTGTGTTTAAGCTTCTTAAATTTGATATTTTGTAAAATTCATAGACGAATTTTTATTTGGTTAATTCTGTAATTATCTTAAAAAGAATTATTTAAAAATTTAAAACAAGTTAGATTAGAAAAAATTGGAGAATTGAAGAAATTGCAGCCACACGAAGCCACCTACGATCAAGCAATCACTATTTTTTCACCTGAAGGTCGTTTATTCCAAGTAGAATATGCCTCAGAGGCCATAAAGCAAGGGACAATAGCAATTGGAGTTCAAAGTGCAGAAGGTGCAGCTCTAGTTGCGGAAAAAAGATTAAAATCTTTACAAATCTCAGAAAAAGTTGAGAAAATTTTTAAAATTGACGAACATATTGGTTGCGTAATAGCAGGTTTGACTGCAGATGCTCAAGTTTTAATAGAACACGCACGAGTGCAAGCTCAGATTAACCGTCTTAATTATGATGAACCAATAGATGTTAAAATGCTTGTAAGACGAGTTTGTAATCTAAAACAATTATATACCATGAATGCAGGAGTAAGACCTTTTGGCGTCGCCATGCTTATTGCAGGAGTTGGTGTTGATTCTAAAGCAGAACTATATATGACCGCACCATCAGGTGCTTTTAATAAATACAGTGCGCAAGCCATAGGTTTAGGTGCTCCAACAGCTAGAGAGTTTCTAGAGAAAGAATATAAAGAAAAGATGAGTATTGAAGAGACAATAATTCTTGCACTAACTGCTTTAAAAAAAGTAATTTCTAAGGAATTTGCTCCAGATCATACCGATGTTGGAGTCATTAGAACAGATGAAAAAGTTTTTAGAATATTTTCAGGAGATGAGAAAGAAGCCTACATGAAGAAAATACATTAATTATTTTTTTGAAATTTCTCCACCTTTAAATTTAGTCCAACCTTCCAACTTTTAATTTTTTAGAAGAACGTATAGCTCTTGCTTTTAAAACACATTGAGTAGCTTCACTACTTTCACCAATTTCTTCATAAAGTTCTCCCAAATACGACCAAGCGTTAGAATCCTTAGGATTTACTTCAACCGCTTTTTTATAGCATTTTATTGCCTCCTCATAATTTCCTTTTTTCCAAAAAGTACCTCCCAATAAAGACCAAGCGTTAGAATCCTTAGGATTTACTTCGACCGCTTTTTTATAACAACCCATATTTATCCAAGGAGTGTTATCTTTAGGATCTAATTCAATAGCTTTTTTATAACATTCAAGAGCATTCTCACGATCACCTAAACGGCCATATGTAAGTCCCATATTATTCCATGGGACATTATTTTTAGGATCTAACCCAATAGCTTTTTTATAACATTTAATAGCTTCACGACGTCTCCCTATTTTATTATAATAATTTCCCTTATGAACCCAACCAGTACTCGTATTCCCATCTTCATCCCAATCCCAATCATCTTCACTATAGCTCATTTTTATTACACACATTTAATAATTTAATTTTATTAAAAAGAAGACTAGACATCTATTTAACAAAAAATAATCTATCACATTTAAGTCTTTAGAGCCATTTAGAATGCGCAAATATAAGAGAACAAAATTAATTAATTAATATTCCAATCCAAAGCAATTATGAAATTCCATACATTCTTCATTATAGTTTTTAGAGAAAGAATACAAAGAAAAGATGAGTATAGAAGAGACCATAATTCTTGCCCTTTCCGCTTTAAAAAAGGTAATCTCTAAAGAATTTGTGCCAGATCATACCGATGTTGGAGTTATAAGAACAGATGAGAAAATTTTTAGAATATTCTCAAAAGAAGAGAAAGAAGAATATATAAAGAAAGTTCCTTAATTATTTTTCCGAAATTTCTCCATCTTTAAAAATAGTCCAGCCTTCGACCTTAACCTTTTCCACATTCTGCATAAAATCTTCAATTAATTTTGAAAATTTAGATTGTTCCGCGGTTTCGTGGTAGAGAATTGTAATATCTTCTTTCAAATTTTTCATAGTAGATCTAATTCTTCCCATACTTTGTTCCCTCCGTGAGGCGGACATTGTCGTTCCATAATGAATTGCGAAATCTGCCTGGGGAATATCGGTTCCACGTTCAATCAATTTTTTTGATGCAAATAAAACGTCTACTTCACCATTTTTGAATTGATTAATTCGACTATTCTGACTTACACCTTCCATTTTTCCATGAATGAAAGTAGATTTTATATTTACTGCTTCAGCAAGACGGTAAAGGTTCTTAGTCATTAGAACAAATCTGCAAAATACAATCCCACGTTTTTTTTCTTTAATGACTTTCCGCTTTAGTAGTTCAATTAATCTTTCTTCTTTTTTAGTGATTATGCCGTCAGGGCTTTCCCACCTAATTTGCAACTGCTCAATGATATCATTCCATTCATCAGACTTTAAAAGTATTGAATTCTTAACTGAATGGATGAATTTATATAAAGTTGGAAGTCCATGTTCGAACAACATCTGCCTTGCAACTACTAAATCTAAATATGCTCCTGCGTATCCCCTTGCCCTTTCAAATAATTCGCCTCGTTTTCGTTTTATAAAATGTTCTTTTACTACATCTTGTTTTTTTAACATTTCATTGGCAAATAATAAAGTGCGGTCGCCTTCTAAAGGAGAACCTGTAAGAATTCGATGGGCTTGTCGTAAAATACTTAAACACCTAGAATTCAAACTCATGAATAAAACATCAATACCTTTTACAAAATCATCAAAAGCATAGAATTTTTTTACAATAATTGCGGGTGCATGTTCTTTATAATCTTCAGTTTGAGTAGGTTTTACCTCCGCAGCCTTTTCTTTCCCTCCAAATAAATCAATCAATATCTCTCGTTTTTTAAATTGACTTATTGTAGCAGTTAATCCTACAAATACATTCGTTGAATTAGGATCAAATACACCTAATATTTCTAGAAGAGGTCTAAATCTTAAATTAACCCGAAATTTCTCTTTTCCAAATTTTTGTGCGAGAACCTCTAAGATCTCATCAATAATTACGAGTTTAATTTTTTTCATATCTTCAAGTTCAACTTTTCTCATGCGCGGATTTCTCGGAAATACAGCATTAAATAAAAGTTCGGGAGTAGAAAAAATGAATTTTGAAAATTTAAAATGTTTTCTTATCATTTTTGGAGGAACTGTTTTTCCTTCAGGAAATATAAATAAATTTCCAAAGTGTGAAAGTCCATCTTCATTTGCAACTTCATAAAGTTGATGTTTCATTTTCCTATCTGGAGCCAAAAATAGAATCTTATCTTGTTTTTTTAGTTTTCCTTTTAATATATATTCAGTAATTATCAATTCCCCTACTTTTGTTTTTCCAGTGCCCGTTGGGAGAAGTATAATTATAAGTCTTTTCCCCTTTTCTATTTCATCTAAAGCTTCCTTTGCAGATATGGATTGATACTCCCTTGGCTCAAATTTTAGGTATTTTAGACTTTCCATTCCAAGACACATTAAAATATTATAAAAATTACTATATTTACCTATATTTAAATTAAATAACAGTCTAAATTATCTTTATTTTAAGGCATTATGTATAATTTAATAAATTAAGATTTATTAATTTTCAACTTTTAATGGTTTTGGATAGAGAGTGAAAATTCTTTGTTTAGAAGAATCCTAACATATAAAAATAAAATTCCTGTATTAATCAAGAAGATTTCTAATTATTTGAGTTTATTTTCTGCAAATATGGTTAGTTTAATAGCGAGAATGAATCGAATTTTTGAAAAATATGACGTTAAAATGACTTATTTTATTTCTACTTATTTAATTGAAAATCAACCAACCTTTTTTTCACATTTTGGCGATCATGATTATGGTCCACATGGACATACTCATCCAGATTATTCTCTAATAGGAAGAAAGGCAGCTTTTAAGGATATGAGAGAAGCAATTTCAGTTTTTAAAAAATTTAATCAAAATCCTTGGATTTTTAGGGCTCCTTATGGAATTACCCGAATTGAGAAAAATTCTGATTTATTTTTTGAATATGAGAAAAAGTTAGGAATATTATATGACACTTCAATAAATATCCAAAAACCACCATGGAAAGAACCTCCACATCCCATTAAACATAAATCGGGAGTGATTACACTCCCTTTGATTGGTGTGTCAGATGATGTTCTTATAGATAATCTTGGACTAAATAATAATAATGTCATCTTAAGACACTTTGTTGAAGCTTTAGATTATGGTAGAACTGGAGTCTTAGTTTATGATCTGCATCCAATTAGAATGGGACAAGTTAAATATGTCGAAATTTTGGAGGGGTTTATTAAAATTATTAATAAAAAAAAGAATTTTATGATTTTATCCTTAAAAGAAGCATTTTCAAAATTTTACAAAAAAGATAAGGAAGAAACAATAGTATGCTTATCAGGTGATATAGATAATCTATCTATATTGGACTATTTTAGACGTCTTAAAACCTAATTGGTTAGAAATAGCGGTTTTATCATACCGAAATTGGTTTTTTTAATAGAATACGAAAAAAAATTACAAAAATACCAAACGTCCAGGCCCAAAGTATTGTAATTCTTATTGCAAGACTATTAACATGAGACGCCCCAATAATAACGGGGTCATAAATAAGAAAAGTAGCGCAAAAAATCGATAAAATTATAGTAGATATCATTATAATGTCTAAAATTTTTGAAGATTCAAATTTTGGCTGTTCATTACGATCTTTATTCTTTAACATTATATAACAAAGAATTCCAAATACAACCCAAATTATAAACATTGAAATATAACCCTCTATTGTCCCGTAAATTATCTTTCCACTTAGAAAAAATAATGAAAGCAATAAACCATTTATAGATAAGGTTAATATCCATCCTTTTCTACCAAGAAATGGTTGATCCCAATCTCTTGTTGAAATTCTATTTGCAAAGTAAAAAGTAAGAACAGTTTGAAATTCAGACCACCAAAAAATACCTACAAAAATGACTATCAAATAATTAACTCCAAAAATTAAGTAATTTTGTTGGAATGGACCTGGCTCCCAAAATATATAGCCTGAATTAAGCACCATCCCAATAAGACAGTAAAAAAATGCGATCAAGAAGAGCTCATAATCCTTAAGTCTAAACCTTACAATTAGATCTTCTAATAAAATAAAATAGGTGAAATATATACCAATAATACCAAAAAGCAGTATGGGAATTTCTAATATGTTATCGAAACCACGAACTGCATATTCAAATAAAAAGTTAAATATTGTGCTATAAAGAACAATCTTCCAATGATTTCCGATTGAGTTAGAAATTGATATAAATTAAATCCCCTTATTGTGTTATAATTTTTCATCAGCTGGCATATATAAAGTTACCCATCTTACTAATCTATTTAAAAAATAGATCCCATCCCAAGGAGAATCATAAAAATTCATTTGACCTGGTAAAACGCATCTTGCCACTCCTTTGTATGTCACGGCATCAGTAAACTCTAATAATTTATTTCTATTATAAATAGCAGTGCCGATAGTTTGAATTCTTGGAGTAATTAAGTCAACACAGTCCATGACAGAGTCTACTTCTTTTAAAAAAATAGTTCGTGATTGGACTGGTTCCTCTAATCTAATATTATCATCCATCAGTATTGTCCAATCGTTTTCTTTAGAAGCAATTACCTTTTTTTCTGGAGCAAGAGCGTATTCTGCTCTAATATTAATTATTTTTGATGCAATAAATTGATCAATCCCATTTTTTGGGAAGCGTTTTGAAGCTAATTTAAATTCATCTTCAAAGAATTTTCCAATTGATTCTAAATCTAGTGGCCCTTTTTCAAAAAAGATTACTTGGGGTGAAGAGCATGCACTTTGATCAAAAATTATAATATCATTAACGAATCGGCGGATTAATTTAGGAAACTCTTCAGATTCCTGTGCCTTTTTATCCACTATACCAAAAGAATACTTTGGACCAAAAACAATATCATCGCAATGACTCATTTTGCTTGTTTTTGAAATAGCATCTACTGCTTCTTGACCCCCCCAGATTACTCTCGCATCAGCAGTTAATGAAAAATTTAAGTTGGATTTTGTGTCTGAGGGTGAAAAATCAATAACTGCTACCGTTTTTAAAATATCAGAACCTTTTAGACCTTCTATTTCAGTTTTTCCAAATAATTTAATTAATTCAAGGAAAATGAATTGACTTTCAGGAGGGATTTTAACTATATTTGAATTTCCAACTAAAATAGACTGAATTAATGAAAAAAATCCTAAAGTAGGGACATTTCCAGCAATCCAGTGGCAAATAACACCCCTCGGTTGAGCCTTTACCTTTTTCCGCCCTTCACCAATAAAATCTTTCAAAACTTTAAAAGAACCTAAATTCTTAATTACAATTTTTTCAATATTACCTTTCCTAAGCCAATTAGAGAGAAAGGGAACCCCTTCAAATGATATAAATTCCTTATTATGGAGTAATTCTCTACCAAATTGGTGAAAAAGGTCAATAATTTTTTCAATAGTGATACTTTTAAAAATTTCCCTGCTCTTTTCAATTTCAGACTTAATTTCTTTTAAATCGCTAACAGTTTTTTCATTTAATTTGTAAATTTTATTTTTAAAGAACAAAACTTGAATAATCAATCTCCCCTCCTTTCAGCAAAAGTATCTCCACACCCTCGTAATTCTACTTTTTGCACTCTAGATCTAAAAGTAAAATATTTCCCTTTTCTTCCGCATGGACAATCATCTATACCAATAATTTCACCAACATCTTCCGTTAATAAAGCTTGTCCTGGATAACTTGTTGGTAATATACTCAAAATTTCGATTAACCCAGGATTTTTTGGCTCATTTTCACTCATGGTATAGAAATCTCTTATTATAACTTCTGCAAAATCAGGAACATGCTTCCAGCCTTCCTCACAATCAACAAAAACAACCCCTACTTGTTCAACCATTCCGTAATAATCAATGACATTTTTTGGACTTGTATTAAAAATGCTAGCGATTTCAGAATTGAATGTTCTTTTATCAACTTGTTGTTCAATTAATTTTTTCCAACCACCACTATGAAGAATTTTAATATTTGGAAAATTTAATTGAAGATTTTTTTCTTTTAAAATTTTATAAAATCGACTCCAAATGATATAAGTAAAACCATAGACTATTATATCTTGTCCTTCGAAATTATTGCAAAATTCTTTGAGTCTATCGAAATTTACATCGAGATCTCCATTTTTTAGATCCATTACATAAGTTTTTTTAGTTGCAAAGTTAGTTATTGCCCGAATTGCAGCACCTCTTGCGGTTAATGTATCCGTTTTAGCCTTATCGACTTCTTCCGTATCTATAATTAATAATGGTCTTCTTTCTTTTCCAATAAAATTCTTAATTGTAGAAAGGAAGGAACGAGTTTGACGAAAGGCAGTTTTTTTATCAATATATATTTTACTTGGAATTCCGGTTGTTGTGGAACTGGAGTGTAAAACCCTTAATACATCTTCTTTTTTACATGTTCTCAAATCAAATTTTTTAAACATGTTTACAGGAATAGGTGGTAACTCATTTAATGAATTTATATCATCAATATTTACATTAAATTTATTATAAAAAGATTTTAAATTATTTAAACTCTCAATTTGTGTTTTTATTTGTTCTTTAAAAATAGGAAGTAATTTAGCTTCTTTCTCTTTTTGAGCAAGATTATATTGATTAGCTGTTATTATTTCCTTAATTATTTGGTCTTGATCCAATTGACCAACTCCAGCATAGATTCCAATTTCATTCTAATAGGATTTGTTTTAACAGCGGGATCTTTAAGAGCAGTTTCTGCCCACCAGTTATTATCTAAAGCGTCGAAAATCCCTGGTTCCAAATAAGAGTCGTATCCTATCTCATTATAAGCATTTATGAATTGTTCATAATCTGGATTTTCTGTTTTTTTCTGATGCCAAGTAAGGGTTGGTTTAATTAAGTTCATAATTAGGCTACTATGTCCCTTGTTAATTTTTATTTCTGCCGCATGAGCAAGGGCATGACAAGCACCTACAAATGCATTTCCTGCAGCAATTCCACCAACATGTCCTGCAACCATGATACTTTCAAGACTTTTTTTATCCTCTTTATTCTTTTTAAGTCCTAGAATGCCTTTTTTTAAAAATTTCATACTAGATTTTGCATATATTATAATTAGTTGTTTACTTAATTTGGAGAAAAAAGCTTCAAAAGAGTGCCCAAATATATCCCCTGTCATCGGAATAAGTTTATCCAATGGAATCGATTCCAAAAAAGCATAGTCTAAAATTGCCATATCGGGGATGAAAGAACGATTTATATATGCAATTTTTTCATTTTGTTCTGTTTTTGTCAATGCAGTAGAATTAGATTCAGAACCTGTCGAAGGAGTAGTCGGGACAGCAACGAGCTTGATTTTCTTATTAAAATTAAAATACTCTTTTTTAAGCGTTTCTAAATCATGATCGGGATTCTCTATTAAAAATTTTACAATTTTTGCAGAATCTATAACCTTACCTCCTCCGATAGCGACAACAACATCAGGATTATAATCTTTGTATTTATTTCTAAATTCTAATATCTTTTTTTCTAAGCAATCTTCTATAATTTCTTCGGTATAAGTTTTACCATCCAAATATTTCTCTATCTTTTGGTAATTCTCCAAACCCTTCACGGTTTTGGAAACGAAAATTAAAAATTTTTCTTCTCCTAAATATTTTAAAGTTGACAGTGCCCCTTTTCCCATAAAAAGTTCATTTACATAGTAAATATGGGGGATCATTACATTCTTTTTTATCATTTTTTCTCCCTTTCCTGTTTCTTTAAAACTTCATACATTACTTTATTTGAACTACTTTTTGGTAAATTCCTTATAAATTCCACATATCTTGGGATTTTATGAGATGGTAATTGCTTTCTGCAATATTTTACAATATAATCTTTATCTATTAAACTTTTAGCGTCTTTAATAGTCACAACAAACGCTTTAATTGCTTCTCCCAAAATTTCATCCGGTACTCCAATAACTGCTGCTTCAACAACATTTGGGATTTGAAAGATTACATTTTCAATTTCTTGAGGTGAAACTCGATATCCACCACTCTTAATTATATTTTTTTCTCGATCAACTAGAAAAAGAAAGCCTTCCTCATCAATTGTTGCAAGATCTCCCGTATATAATTTCCCTTCTTTAAGTGTCTTTTTTGTACCTTCGGGATCATTCCAATATCCTTGCATTATATTACCACCTTCTGCCACAATTTCACCGACTTCACCAGGTTTTATCGGAGATCCATCTTTTTTTAATACTTCAAGAGTAACTCTAGGAATACCTTTACCAATTGACCCTAATTTTTTTTCCAATAAATCTGGTGGCAAATAAGAAAGCCGAGCAGTAGCTTCTGTTTGACCGTACATAATAAAAATTTGTTTATTTGGGAAAAGTTCCATTAATTCTTTAATAAAAGGAACTGCTAATTTGCCTCCTGCTTGAGCAAAATACCTCAATGAAGGAAATTTTCTTTTATGTATATTTGATCTTCTCAATAAAATTTGATAATGTGCAGGCACTCCTCCAAATCCCGTACATTCTTTTTCATTTATTTCATCCAATACCTTTCCTGGAAACATAAAGCGATTATTAATAACTAATTGTCCACCTACTTTCATATGCGTATGGAGCCATGATGTTCCATAACAATAAGAAAAAGGCAATACTTCCATAAATCTATCTTTTTCAGTGAGTTTTAAATATTCAATTATTGAATCTGCATTATAATTAACGTTATGATGAGACACCATCACCCCTTTAGGAACTCCAGTGGATCCGGATGTAAACACTATTACAGCGGTTTCCTTTTTTTCATCAATTTCTGGAAATTTTATTTCTTTTTTTGGTAAAGCATTTATATTTATTCCAAATTCACTTTCAGCATCAATAAAATAATTTTTCATCTTAACTTTACATCGTTCTTCAAAGCGTTTGAGAAGTTTATTTTGTATAAAGAGCGTTTTTATTTCACAGCCCTTAATAATATAATTCAAATGTTCTTCTGAAATTCTTGGATAAAGAGGAATTGCAACAATTCCATTTCCAATAATCCCAAAATACGCGATGACTGTAAAAATTGAATTATTTGCAAAAATAGCGATTTTTTCTCCCTTCTTACACCCTTGCTTTTTAAGTTCTTCTATAACAGTGCAAATTTTAGCATATAGATCTGGATAGGAGATAGTCTCATCTCTATGAAAAAAGGCGATTTTATCTAATTTATGTGAATCTTTAAAAAGTTCTTGTGTTAAATTCATAATTTAACTCCATGACGAATCAAGGCTTTCTTTATAAGACCGATTGTTTCCATTTCTGTTAATTCCTCAACATCAAATGTAACTTCCCACTCTTCCTCGAATTTAGCCATTAGATCCATGTGGCTAATTGAGTCCCAGACCTCGATATCGTCTGGCGTTAACTCATCAGATATTTCTGATTGATCTATTTCAAATACTTCAGAGATATACTCCAAGAATTTTTCCAAGTTACCCATGACTTTAATCAACTATCAAGCAGTTATATGATATTTTCTAATTATTTTGTAATTAAAGGTTATTC
>JABXJV010000283.1 GCA_013375355.1 Candidatus Helarchaeota archaeon | reverse complement strand
TATATCTTTTTTTACCGAGTAAAAAATGAATTCTTTTTTGCTTCCATCAGGCTCTTCGTTAATAAGCTTTCTGTATGTTTCAAAAGAACTGGGCATCAAATTCTCATCTGCTTTTTTAAGAATTTCATCCGCTTTTTTATCATTAGCAGAAAATAATTGAACTATAGAAAACACCGAAAATAATAAGATGATGAAGAGTAAGATTTTATAATTTTTCATTGTATTACTTCTCCTAAATATGTCTTAGAGAATCTACAGGATTCATCCGTGACGCTTTCAAGGCAGGCTGAAAACTGGAAATTATTGCAACCATCATTACAATAATAAATATTGTCAATAGTTCACCTGGGTCAATAGATGTTTCTAAAAGAAGGTTCTTCATTCGCCCAAAAGAAAAATGAATCTCTGCCAGATTAATAAAGAATAGAGACAAAACGCCTATTATAATTCCAACAACTGTACTGATGAATCCAAGAAAAAATCCCTCTGTCACAAAAAGCCATAATATCTTTGAAGGAAGGGTTCCGATAGCCGACATTGTGCCAATTTCACTCACTCGTTCATAGACAGCCATCATCATAACATTTAAAATACTTATAAGAACAATTGAAATAAGAACAATCTTTACAGTAATTATTAAAATATCAATAATAGCTGCTATTGTTGAAAATGGCGATAAATCAGGCCATGTATGAAGCTCAAAAGTGGGCATCCCTTTCTTGTTAACGAATTTTCCAATCTCTTTGCCAAATGATTTCTCTGCTCTATTTAATTTGTTTATATTCTTTAATCGTATAGTAACTTCATTTACTTCATTTTCTGTAATTCGCAGCAGGTTTTTGGCATCATCAATATGTATATAACCATCCCTGCCTGTTGGACCGATCAAGCTTTCGATGATTCCGGATATTTTTAATCCTATACCATTGACAGAACCATCCTTATTAGTTGCAATTAAAACAACTTCATTACCAACTTTTAAATTCATCCCATTTGCTAAATTTTCAGGCAAAATCAATTCACCGGGCTGTACAAATTTATCCCGTTCTTTTGAAAAATCTTTTATCCTGGAAATCAAATTTGGACAGGTTTTATTCTCCATTTCAGGATAAACAGCAGTAAGGCGAATGTTAGTTGTCTGTTGAAAATTACTTAACATTGCACCAAGTTTTATACGCAAAGAATAAGCTTCAATTTCATCCTTTTGGTCATCAAAAAGTTTTTCTATATTATTCATCTCGGGTTCATTAATATTCAGATGCAAAGGCAAATTGTCAATTGAACTGAGGTAACCTTTTTTATGTATCTGTAAATGCCCGAGCATAGAATCAGTAATTTGTCCGACCATCATATTTTTGAATGACAGAGATACTCCAGAAAATACGATTACCATAACCACTCCCACAATAATTAGAAGAAAAGTCATTAAACTTCGTCTTTTATATCGCAATATATTTCTAATGGCTATCTTATAAATATTTTTCATCTTAATTCTCCATAATTTGATTAATTATTTATTGCTCATAATTTCCTTGTTAATAATTTTTCCATCTTCTAAAGTAAATATAATTTTTGCCTCTTTAACAATTTTGGAATCATGAGTCGAAAAAACAAATGTGGTTCCCAAATCACGCTGCATCTGCTTCATCAACTCAATTATCTTAAAAGCGTTTTCATGGTCAAGATTTGCAGTTGGCTCATCAGCAAGAACCAGTTTAGGATCGGTCACTAATGCACGCGCAACAGCAACACGCTGCTTTTGTCCACCGGAAATCTCGGAAGGATATTTATCTTTTTGTTCAGTCATTCCAACTGCATCAAGATATTTCATAACCTTCTCATTCCTATTCTTTTCAGTAACATTTTGTACCATAAATAGTGGATACTCTATATTTTCATAAACAGTCAGAACCGGCAAAAGATTAAAGTTTTGAAAAATAAATCCAATATTATTTCCACGAAAAAGAGCAGCTTCCTTATTCGAAAAATCATTTACTCTAACATCATTTACAAAAACACTCCCATTAGAAGGTTTATCGAGACATCCTATTAAATTAAGAAGGGTTGTTTTCCCACTGCCCGAAGGTCCCACAAATGCGGCAAAAGATTGCTCATCAACTTCCAATTTGACATCTTTCAGAGCATGTACTTTTGTTTCACCCATTAAATAAGTTTTATCTACATCTTTTAACTCTATTAAAGACATAACTATCTCCTAAAATTTATCAAATCTAATACATATTTTCAATATATTTATCAACAAGTTCTCTAAAACATTCCGGTCTCCCTTGCTTAGTTTTTTCTATTATTTCAAAATCATTCATTATAACTCTTAAATAAGAACCTAATATTTAGACACATAAAACAAGAAAAACTTTTTAATAAAAAAAAGGGAGACTTTAGCAATAAATAAAGCCTCCTTTTTACTTTAGATAACTTAATTCAAAAAGAATTTTTATTTCCCATTGTTACTGCTTTGAATTAATCGCCTTTTATAATAATTCGAATACAAAACACCCACAGGATTGTGGCTTAACACTCTATCTTTCACAATAAAAGTTGTAACAGGTGCTTTAGAATTTTTTGTAAACAATATATCATGCCCTATACATAAACCACAAATTATATTTAAATCAGTACCTTGACTATTTAATAGATATGCTTGTCCAATCGGATTGCATATCGCTTCAAATTTATCATATCTGATTTTAGGAAGCCCGAATTCTTCTTTATTAATACTGCAAACCTTGCAACATATAGAGGTTACCTTAAAATGAGCTTTGAGTATATTATAAAGAATTTCTGCCTCCTCCGACAGACCAACACAAAAAGCAATTCCTATATTCTTATATCCCATTTCTAAAGAAAACTTAATTATCTCCTCAAGCCTTGTAAGTTTCATATATCCTTCTGCTTCAACCTTCGAAGCAGTCCTAAATAACTTTTCATTATAACTATCGAGATATCTTTCTCTCAAATTTTCTTCCACCTCTATGCAAGGTTCACCTTCACGGCACTTTTTATTTTCACATATTGCACAGTTCATATCTAAATCCCTTATTTTTCGTTAGTTCTATTGTGCATACTATAATATGCACGGCAAAAAGGACAAAACTTTTCCACTTTTCTCCAGATATCGGCAAACTTTGAATACGGATTTTTACGCACTAAATTACAAACTGGACAAACAACACACACTTTCGCTAATAACCTCTTCATATCCAAATTCCAGTAAATTTGCTATTTTTTATATTTCTCAAGATATTCCCGAATAAATTTGCGAACATCCTGCATCATAAAACCATATCTCTTTCTCAGGTTTCCCAAATTAACATTTCGTGAAACATTAGGCGGAAGTTTTAACTTAGAAATCAAATAACTTGAAGGAACACCTGTTATTCTTTCAATCTGAGAAAGAGATAAATTACCCCTTACAACTAATTTTTTATCACCTATTTTTATCGTTCTTTCCTCTCCTTTTGCTGTCTCTTCTGCTTCTGCTGCTTTTCTAAGTCCAGAACGGACTTCTAAACTATCACCTTTATGAAGCAAAGTATCCAGAGACATACTTTCTATGGTTCCTTGAATGATTTGTGAAGACCTGAAGCCTGGTTTCTGTTGTCTTCCTGGTCCCCTTCCTGGCTTCCAGATACCTAATGATTTAGAAGAATAAATTATACCAAAAAATATGACCAAAAGAATCATCGGATAGAATGCTGGTATTAATCTTTTGCCACTTTTTGGGAGTTTTAAACTTATTGCATCTTTAAGGTCCCTTGCCTCAAGACAGTCAAGACAGCTGTTGCATTCTACTGTTTTAATGCGTCCCATCTTCGCAATCTTAACATCCATCGGACATAATTTTTCGCATTTTCCACAAGATACACATTTCTCTTCATCACATTCAATTTTATACAATCCCAATTTCCCAATCAGTCCAACTATAACTGCCAGAGGACAAAAATATCTACACCAGAACCTCAATATAAACAATGAACCAACCAACACAATAAACATAACAAAATATGCCGTCCAAGGAAGTTCGCCAAATCCCATATGGAAGAAGGCAATAAAAGGGTCGTAATCTCTGAATATCATTCTTCCTGAAATTATAGTCGCAATTATTATTAAAATGAAGAGAGGATATTTTATAAATCTCCCGTAGCGGTCAACCCTTTCAGGAATAAATTTTTTATTCCCAAAAAGTTTTTTCCCAAGTTTTCCCAGCCATTCCTGTACAGTTCCAAAAGGGCAAATCCATCCACAGAATCCAGACTTCAATATCACCCCCATAACTATAAGCCCGAATAATAAAATGAAATTAGAATATCCTACTCTAAGGACAAATGTTCCTGAAGTCAAATACAAATATGCAGTTTCTATTGCCCCAAACGGGCAATAGGAATCTAATGGACATGTTTTTAAAGATGTCCCTCTATATATCTGATGTGTTACTGCCAAATATATCATCAAAAATAAAAATAACCCCTGAACTATATATCTCACCTTTCTCATAACAAATTTCCTTTTAATTCCAAAATCCTAAAATCGGAAAAATTTTACTTTGCCTCTTTTAACTTCCCACTCTTAAAATCTTCTATAGCATCCTTTACAGTTCCTTTGACATTGTGAAAAACCTTTATACCCGCCGAATTGAGTATATCATACGATTTCCCACCACATCTCTGGGTAATCACTGCTTCAATACCCCTATCCACCATCATCCATGCAACCTGTGTTCCAGCACTGGATGGAGAATGTGCATAATCGTTATTAATAACATCAAATGTGTCATTCTCTAAATTAAATATAATAAATTTTTCTGCTCTTCCAAATGTTTTGTCTATACTGCTATTTAGTGAATCACCGGTCGATGCAATCGCTATAAACATTGCTCTTGAACCTCTCTTTACTTCAGTTTCTTTCCTTTGAGAACAAAAAAGCATTGGAAAAAATATGATTATAACTATTAAAATTTTAAATATTTTTCTCATTTCATTTATCCTTACCTAAAATAAATTCTCTGCCTTGACACTGCTACTTCGTTTCTTTTGAAGAAAAACGTATCCCAATATACCTTTGTTACCTCGCATCTTTGTGAAGAATGCAGATAAAAAATATTATCTTTATCTATGCCACCTGAGACAACGAATCAAAAATGACCTAAAGTTTTTATTCAACCCTTTTTAAAATCACAAACTTCAAAATCTACCAAAGTTTTACCTGTCACTTAAGACCAATGCCCCTCTACATTTGCCTCTTCGATCTCCTTTAACTTACCATTCTTATAATCATTAATAACATCACTAATTTTCCCCTCTTTACAGGAAAAAACTTTTACCCCTGCCGTAGACAATACTCTGAATGCATTTGGTCCGCAATTGGGGGTTATAACAGTTTGTGCTCCGGAATTAATAATATTCTGAGCAGCTTGAATACCAGC
>JABXJV010000282.1 GCA_013375355.1 Candidatus Helarchaeota archaeon | reverse complement strand
TAATTTTAAAAAATAAAACCTCTGTTATTGCTCTCTTTCCTTTAATTGACGTCTTAGAACTTTTCCTGTTGTACCTGTGGGAACTTCATCTAAGATTACAATTTGTCTTGGATATTCATTTTCTAGTAAATTTTCTTTTGCCCATTTTAGTAAATCTTTAGAAGTAATTTTGTTACGGGATTCCTCTTTCAAAGAGATATATGCTTTAATTGTATCCTCATCGTTTTCATCTTTGACCCCAATTACGGCAGCTTGTAATATATGATTATTTTTATATAGTTTTTCCTCAATATCTGCGGGATTTATAGAGTCTCCCTTAAAATTGATCATTTCTACCATTAGATTTTTCTCCATTCATGATTTTTTTAATAGTAACCAGGTAGCACCAATAAAACAGGGTATGGATATTACCATTATCATTATTTCCTTTATTAAAATTGTTATAGCTTGTAAATAAAACAGAATTTCAAATAAATTTAAACATGTATGAATCCCAACCATAAAAAAATAAAAAAGGATATATGGTTTAAGTGTAATATCTTTTATATTATGCGTGGGAGAATCAGTATTGAATCCATAACCAATTATTATTGCCGTTGCTGAATGAAATAGGACTACAAGAAATCGTTCAAATAATGCTATTAAAGGTATCCCAAATAAACCCGCTAAAGAAGTATATTGAATCCATGCTAGGAAAAAATAGAAAATATGGATTATAAAATAATCCGATAGTTGAGGAAGTAGTACATACCAAAAAATGCTATTTAAAAATAAGTTTTGGATATTAATAATATCAGCAGGAATTGTAGGAACGGAAACGAGCATTTCACCTGTTCCAAGCCCTAATCCAACAATTAAACCGAAATACATTCCATTTTCTTCATCAGGATTTATTTTTCTTATTAAAAGAAAAATTACTAATAATTTCATACATTCGTCAACAAAAGCTCCAACTATTAAACTGACCCAATAAAGGGCAGGTGATGGAACAAACAGAGAATAAATTCCACGAATTAATCCGATATAAAAGAAAAGAGCACCCATTATAAAAGCGATAAGAAAATATTTCCACAATTTTTCCTCAAATTTTAATATTTTGAATAATATTGCTATTCCGAGTGGATATATTATGCTTATCAACACACCCAGTAAAATTCCTACCGAATACATTTAATCACTTTCATTTATTAATTAAACTCAATAACAAATTTTTAAAATTCTACATAATTTTTTCTCTTACATAAACAATTAATAAGAAACAAATTATTGCTATTATACCATAAAGACTAACCATTATAAAAATCTGGGGGAAATCCGAATCGGTTGTTAAACCATAAAGAAATCCATTAGCGAAATATACACCTATCTCTAATATAAATAAATAGTAAGGTTCGAAATACTTTTTATCTCGAATTTTTTTCTTTTTTGTATAAATTTCGGTACCTACAATTTCTTCTAATCCTCTTCCCTTACTCTCAGGGGCTAACATATAGACAGCATATAGAAGCACGGTCAAAATCATACCCATAAGAGCAAACATAAATTGATATGATAGACCTAACCCACCCGCTTTTTCTGCACCGAACATCATAAAGAATGGTGCCAATATCATCGCCCCTCTACTTATAGATCCCATCCAACCCATTGCAGTACTTCGAGTATGAGTAGGCATCATCTCCAAGGGTAGAATTGTGAGTCCAGCCATAGATAATATAAGGCTAAAAGCACCTAACGCTCCACCAGCAATAACAATGGTTATAATAATTGGATTTATTATGTTTGCCTCAACAAAAACAGCAGGACAGGAAAACATTAAACCCCCAATAAAAGTAAGATAAGAGAACCGTCGTACACAAGATATTCTTCCCCATCGGTCAAGGAGAGGACCGGCTAAAAGAAATCCTATTCCACCCGCTCCTGCTACAGGTAAGGCCGCCAAGCCTATTAATTC
>JABXJV010000028.1 GCA_013375355.1 Candidatus Helarchaeota archaeon | reverse complement strand
CTGAAAAACCAATTCCAGAATCATAGACAATGCTTTCTTCCGCCTTGCAGAACTGTCCGACAAGGCGGTTCCGCTGGGGTGGACTGTGGCGTATGAGCAACTTTTTTACAAAAAAGTTGCAAATTAAAATTGAAAATGAAGGAACATAATAGAAGGTCATTTTTTTGGGGGTTGGTCCTGATATTTATAGGACTTATTCTTCTTTTTCACAAATTGGGAATATGTTATTTTGACCCAAGAGTAATCTGGCCTCAGATATTAATATTAATAGGTGGATTATTATTTTTAAGTGGTCTATTTAATAAAGATAGAAAGGGAATATTCCCTGGAACATTTATGATCATAATCGGATTATTTTTTTATATGAGAGAACATGAGTTTTTTCCTTTCTATCAAATAATAGAAATCTGGCCAATTTTTGTACTCGCTGCTGGAGTATCATTTTTTATTATATATCTTTTTAAACCAAGAGAGATAGGACACCTGATTCCTGCTTTTATCCTTACCTTTATCGGTTTTATATTTTTTACCAACTCATTGGGCTATATCCACTGGTATCAATGGATTAATATCTGGAGACTTTTTTTGCCTTTATGTCTTATTTTTACAGGAATTATAATTATTTTAAAAAGTTTCGTAAAAAAGCGATAAATTATTTCAAAAACAGCATCTTTATTGGTTTAAAAATTAATTTCGGTCTCTTTAAAGATTTTAATCTTTTCATCAGTTGAAAGTTCGGATAAATTTACCTCTTTATTTATAATTCTCCACCTGTCAATGATTTTTTTTATCACATTGTTTGCTTCATCGAGATCCCCAAATTTATTTTTATTATCTTTATTCAGATACTCTTTAATTTTCATTGCTTGAAATGCGTAAAAATCATCAAATGCCTTTGTAGGTGCAGTAGGCTGACCGTATTCATTTGAAAATTTTTCAAGATATTCTTTAGCCATTTTCTGTTCGGGGTTAAGTTCAAGAGACTTTTCCCAGGCTTTGAAAGCGTCGAATCTCAGATTTAGTCTCCAGAGGGCAGAACCAAGGTTCTGATAATATTCTGAAAGTTCTTTTTTCGCATCTTTTGATTGATAATCTATTGCCTTTTGTATCAACTGCGCCGCCTTCTTATAATCACCCTTCTTACCTGCTTTTATTCCAGAAAAATAAATGGCTTCTGGATAGTTAGGGTCGATTTCGAGAACTTTTCCCAGTAATGCATCCGACTCTTTCTTTTTACCTATGACCTCTTTAATTATGCTTATAAAGGTCATAGCCTGAAGGTCTTTTGGATAATATTTAAGTATCTCCTGAGCAAGTTCCAAAGCATCATCAAACTTTCCTGAAGCAAAGTATTCCATAGATTTTTTAAGATTTTTTTCTCTATCAAATTTCATATTTCGACCATTAATCTATAAAAACTATTGAGAACCATAATCAATATATCACTTAAAAAATATTTTTAATTAGTAGAGGTTCGATTTATCGAATCTCCATATTTAATAATTAATATTATATTAATAAGGGCTTGATTTATCAAGCCTTTTTCCGCACTCATCTATAATTATTGCATATTTGGTTCTGATTCCAGTCCTTACACTACTGTTTTAAATTCAGCGTTAATATCAATCTGGTAAGATGTCCGAACTTATTCTTTCATCTGATTCAAACCTAAAATGAAAAATATATCATTTTATAAAAATCTAATAATAATTTTCAAAAATCGCAATCCTTTTATATGTGGTCAACATTCTTTCGATTTCAGTCTCTTTCCAAACTAAATTGAAGCACAAAGCAATAAGCCCCTTACGACAGGCTCGTCATAAAGGGCTATTTTTATATTTAATAACTCGCAAGCAAATTAAATCAGTATATCGATTTTAATTTCCCTGTCGGCAAATCTCAAGTGCACGCGTAGTTACATAGTATTTGGCTAACATATTTGCCTTTTCCCAGTGTGGCATAGGCTTGCCCCCGAGATATTCCAGAAAGGCATCAGTCACCTGTCCGAAGTGAGCCTCGTGCCCT
>JABXJV010000281.1 GCA_013375355.1 Candidatus Helarchaeota archaeon | reverse complement strand
GATATATTATGATTCCCATCACTGATAAAATAAAATTCATTGAAGGAAAGAATCAAGGAAGATATATATTTTCAAATTCCCTTTATATTGACGATGATTTAAAAGCTATAATCGACACTGGAACTGGAAAATCCCCTCTTAGAAAGTTAAAAAAGAATTATGTTGGAAATGATGAGATTTTAATCATTAATTCTAACGTTCATGAGGATCACATATGTGGAAATTACATTTTTAAAAACTCAAAGATTGCTCTTCATCGAATAGAGGTTCCAATTCTAGAAAACATAGACAGATTGGCAGAATTATATGGTATCGATGATCCTAAATATAAAGAAATGAATGAGCAATTTTTTGCTATTTTTAATCTTAGAAACTATAAAGCAGATATTAAAATTGAAGATAATCACATATTTGATTTAGGAGAAATAAAACTTCAAACCATTCATGCACCTGGTCATTGTGCTGGGCATTGCATGTTTTGGGAATCCAATAATAAGATTTTATTTTTGGCTGATATTGATTTGAGTTCATTTGGTCCTTGGTATGGTGATATTTCTTCAAGTGTAACTGATTTTATAAATTCTATCAATAAGGCGATAAAATTAAACCCAGATATTGCCATCTCAAGTCATAAAGGGGTTTATAAAGAGGAAATTAGAGAAAAATTAAAGATTTTTTTGGATAAGATTTATGATAGAGAAGAAAAAATCTTGAATTTTCTTGATAAAAAGCACACATTAGAAGAAATTGTAAACAAGGCTTTTATTTACGGAAAATTTCCAGAACCTGAAGAAATGTTTGCAATTGCAGAAAGGATTATGGTTAAATTACACATTAATAGATTATTAGATGCAAAAAAAATTGAAGAAAATCCTAAGAGTTCTTTTTTTGCTATATGAATATGAGAAATACAATTAATAAAAACTCAAAGTTTGATTTCATTTATCTATAATATCGAAAAAAACTAGAATTTAATAACAAATACAAATATGGAGGTTTTTAGAATTCGGAAGAGATTATTATATGAAGGAATATTGAATGGAATCGTGACTTCTTTCCCAACAACAGGAGATTATTATTCTTCTTCTACTATTAAAATGGATGAAAAAATAGAAGGAGTACCTGAAGAAATTGTTATGAGATTTAGGGCTCATCAGTATACTTATATAAAGGAAGGAGATATTATAAGAGTTTATGGAAAAATTATTCAAGAAACATTGAAATTCTGGCAAAAAGATCGAATATATCTGAAAGCCGATCATATATATAATGAAATCCTTCAATGTGGGTTCTAAAAGGATGATATTTCAACATAAGATAAGATTCCCTAAAATTTTTTCAAGAATTATTGAATTAATGTACTGTAACCGTTTTTGCTAAATTCCTGGGCATATCAGGATCATAACCCCGTAAAATTGCGGAAAAATAAGCAAACATTTGAAGTGGGACAATATATGCCACTGGAGTAAATATATTAGGAACTTTAGAGGGAATTATGAATTTTACATCAGATAATTTTTGAATTTTTAAATCATCAATTTCAACAACACTAATGATTTTGGCCCCTCGAGCTTTCATTTCCATTATATTAGTTATTAAACGCTCTTGAGTATCATCTGGAGGAGCGACAAACACTACTGGAAAATTTTCTTCTATTAAAGCGATGGGGCCGTGTTTACTTTCTCCTGCTGGATAACTCTCTGCATGGATATATGAAATTTCTTTTAATTTTAATGCTCCTTCCGATGCAGTGGCAGTATTTATTCCTCGACCTAAAAATAAAAAATTCTCTTTGTTTGAAAATTGTTCTGCAGCGTTTTTAATATTTTCTTCCTGGTTTATGATTGTTTTCTGGACAATATCAGGTAAGAAATCCAAGTGATGCTTTAAATCTTTAAAT
>JABXJV010000280.1 GCA_013375355.1 Candidatus Helarchaeota archaeon | reverse complement strand
TCCTTTTAGGATATGTTATTAATCCAGGTAAATACCATGTAATCGTAAATTTCAAACAGATAATTATAAATGTTTCAAAATACATTTATTATATTATAAATCCATTCAATATTAATGATATCAAACTTTATTTTTACAGAAACTTAGAGTTATTTTTAATTGTTTCAATAATACTAATACTTTTTTTATTATATTTCATAAAAATATTCTGGAAACAGAAATTTATGTTACTTGGTATATTCTGGATTGTTATAACTTTAATACCTGTTATAAGAATGTTTCAAAGATGGTATATTTATATTCCTACGGTTGGATTGTGTATTGCATTGTCTTATTTAATTTTTTCATTTCCTATTAAAGTAAAAAGAAAAAAAATAATAGTAAGTACATTTATTTCTGTTTTAATATTAATAATTTATACATATTCTTTTCTTTTAGAAAAAAATGATTGGATTGAAACTGGAAATTATTCGAAAAATATAGTTTATAATTTTAAAAGAGATTATCCATATTTAAATATTAATAAAAATATAGTTCTTATTAACGTTCCTGGCGTTATAAAGAAGAATTTTGTTTATATGTATGGTATAAAGGAATCGCTGAGGTTTACGTACAACAAACCCAATCTTAAAGTAGTAGAGTTATCTCATGTTTTTTTACCTGATATTAATAGCAATACAGAAATTTTACACTCAAGAGATTTAAGCATATTTGAGCTATCTTCAAATGATCCCAAATTTTTCATGCTTTTTCCTAAGTATGAATTATTTTTAAGAGGAAATATAGATATTGGTGATATAGCAGAGAATGAATATGCAAAGGTAGAAATTATTGATTTTAATGATTATCATAGAGTTTCAAAAGTCAGAATAGAGATTAAACAGTGGCTTAAAGAAGAGGAAAGTAAAATTTATTTTAAATTTAAAAATGGTAGATTTGTTGAGATTAAAAATTTATAAAATTGATTAACATAAGCACATGAAAATTTATTATACTGAAATTTTGAAACATAAAATTGAATTATTCTATATAGCTTTCTGTTCCATTTTGTTTTCAATATTTATATTTTTTATTGACAATTTTGAAATTTCAAAGTCAATACAAATTCTTGTAGGATTATGTGTTGCTATTACATTTATTTATCTCTCACTTAAAAAGAGCTTATATGGCCTATGGTTTATATTAATATTGTTTTATTTTATTCCTTATTCTAGACCTGATCTTCATGGTCTTGTTGGGGAAAACTATTTTTCTATATTTAAAAGGTTTGGGAGAACATTGTGCTACTGGGATATTCTTATATTTTCTCTTGCAACATTACTGCTAATAAAAAAATTATTAAGGAAAAAATTAACATTTGTTGGAATTCAATACAAGGAAGTAAATTTGTATATATTTTTAATGATATTTGCTTTAATAAATGGATTTTTACATGTCTCGGGCAGTTATCTTTCATTTGGTCCGACTGAATTTTTAAGACCTATAATTGTTTTTATGCCTTTTTTCTATTTTATCTCTATGTATCTTTTGACTGTAAATGTAATTGAATCTAAATTAGATTTGGAAAGGATATTTAATTTTATATGGGTATTAACGATTCTATTGATTATCTATAGCATTTATAGGTTTTTGGGCATATTATCCGGTCGTATAGAAACTATGATGATGTTTGGACTTCCAATGATACTTTATGACCAAATGTCATTTCTTTATTATCCTATTTTTCTTTATACTTCATTAAATTTATTAAAAGTGAGATCAAAGAAAAAAAATTTTTTCGTTGCTTTTTCGCTCTTTTTGATAATCTTGACAAGTACAAGAAGATTTAATTATCTTATTTTGATATTAGGTTTTTTTATTACCATATTTTTAGTGTATAAAGTTAGAGATATTAATTTAGGGTTGTTGTTAAAAAAATTCTCTAAAGTTATAACTTTTTTATTGGTAATTTTTTTGGTAATAATAATCGTGCTTCCGGATTTCAGCGTAGGTGTATTCGACTCTATCAGATCAATTTATTTTATTTCTGAATTTGGGTTGTCACATGGAGGGATGATAAGAAAAACAGAGTTGCAAAATATGTTTCTTAATATGAATAAAAGGGTATATTCATATTTTGTTGGTTATGGATTAGGAACAAGATGGGAAGAAATTATTGATGTTCCATTTGATTCTATGTCACATGATAAAAAAGAAATGGAGAGAAGCATAAATTGGTGGCCTGGTTTTCATCTTCCTTATATTTCAAAGTTATATATTTTTGGAATTGTAGGAACTTTATTTTTCCTGGTGATTATGTTAATTTTTTTAAAAAGGTCTTTAAATTTTATAAGGCTTTTAAGGGGAGATAGATATTATCAGGCTCAGATGATTGCTATAACATCATATTTACTATTATTAATGTTTGAAGCAGGCAACAGTTTCAACCCAACAGATTTAATATTTTGCGGTTTATTATATGGTTTACAAATTTCGATTGTAAAATACTGTTGAATTCAATATTTAAAAATAATTTTTTAAATAATTAAATCATAAGACAGTTTAATGAGCCCTGAAGTTTTTATAATTTTGGTGAACTGGAATAACTACAAAGATACTAAGGATTGTATTGAATCGCTTTTGAAAATAGATTATGATAATTATAATATTCTTGTTGTAGATAATGGGTCAGAAGACGATTCTTATAAAAAGTTATATGAGGAATTTAGTTCCAGTGTATCGTTTATCAAGAATAATGAGAATTTAGGTTTCTCTGGTGGAAATAACGTTGGTATAAAATATGCATTAAAAAAAGGATGTGATTATGTGCTTCTTTTGAATAATGATACAATAGTAGACAGATTATTTTTGAGCGAATTAATGACAAATATGGAAAAAGATTCCCGAATAGTAGTAAGTGGTTCAAAGGTCTATTACTATTCTGATGCAAATATTATATGGTTTGGTGGAGGAAAGTTCAATTTTTTTAAATCAGGAACATCGGTATACGGGTTGAATAAAAATGATACCACAAAGAATGAAAATGTAAAAGAAGTTGATTATATATCAGGATGCGCTTTGCTTGTAAGGTCCAACATTTTCAGTAAAATAGGTTTGCTGGATGAAAATTTTTTCAATTACGGTGAAGATGCAGATTTTTGTTTAAGAGCAAAGAGAGCAGGATGTAAAGTGGTATTTGTCCCTTCGTCAAAGGTATGGCACAAGGTTGCAAGCACTATGAAGGGGAATTTTTCTCCATTTTATTTGTATTTTCAATCAAAAAATCGTCTTCTTTTAGTTAAAAAAAATTTTCCAAAGATTTATTTAATTTATGCTATATTTATCCATATTTTTTGCTATATTCCATATAAATTGTTCATTGTTTGGCTTAAGAAAGAAAAGAAATTAAAAGCGAGCCTTTCACTTTTTCTTGGTACTTATGATTTTTTGATGAGAAATAAAAGCCCAAGATTTTTTGATCGACTGTGAAATAAAAAAATTAAACTGGAGGTTTCAAATGATAAAAGATGTTAAACTGGTTCCGCTTGAAGCAAAAGTAGATGATAGGGGTTATTTAATTGAAATATTGAGAGCATCAGATGAACATTTTACCAAATTTGGACAGGTTTATATTGTTGGTGTGGTTTCTCGCAATGTAATTAGAGCCTGGCATAAACATAAAATTCTCTGGGACTGGTTTTTTATTAGTCATGGCAGTGCAAAGTTTGCTCTCTATGATGACCGCGAGGACAGTCCAACATACAAAGAGATCAATACTTTCGTAATAGGTTCCCGAAATCCGAGTATTCTTTCTGTTCCACCTGGTGTTTTTCATGGATGGATGTCTTTAGAAAATGATACTCAACTTATAAGTATTGCGAGCGAAGTTTATAATCGTGAACAGCCTGACGAAGTAAGAGTCCCATATGATTCATTTAATTATGATTGGTCTGTAAAATTTAAATAATGTTTTTCTTATTCGAAAATTATTAAAGATTTATTAAATTAAATAATTGTAGGGATAAAAAATATGATACTATTAACAGGAGGAGCAGGATATATTAGTTCGGTTCTCGTGAAACACATTCTCAATAAGGGGGAGACGGTCAGAGTATTTGATAAATTGCTTTTTGGAGAAGATGGACTTAGGGAATTAAAGGGGAAAATAGAATTAGTTCAGGGGGATATTCGCAATATAGGTGAAAATGTTCTTGAAGGGATTGATTCAGTTATGCATTTTGCGGGTTTATCTAATGACCCGATGGCTGAATTCAATCCAAGAGCAAACAATGATATAAATTATGTAGCAACAAAAAGGTTTGCAGAGCTCTGTAAAGAGAAGAGTATAAAAAGATTTACTTTTGCTTCGACCTGTTCAATTTATGATATGGGATTCTATGCAGAAGATGTTTTGAAGGATGAGGACTCTGAAGTAAAACCACGTGCTGCTTATGCTATGTCCAAATACAAGGCAGAAAAGGCTCTTTTAGAGTTAGCGGATGAAGATTTCTGTCCGGTAATTCTCAGGCAGGGGACTGTTTATGGATTCAGCCCAAGAATGAGATATGACCTTGTAGTTAATACTTTTGTGAAAGATGCAATTACAAAAGGATTTCTTACTGTTTTTTCTGGAGGAGAGATGTGGAGACCTTTAATTGATGTGAACGATGTTGCAAGGGCACATATTCTGTGTTTGGAAGCACCAGAAGACAAAGTACAAGGAGAAGTATTTAATATCTCTTATAAGAATTACAGAATACTCGAATTAGCCCATTGGGTCAAAGAAGCATTAAAAGACATTAAAAATGTTGAAATTAATGTTGATTATTCTAATTTCACTCAAAGAAGCTATAGGATTTCAACTAAGAAGATTGAGACGGTTTTAGGATTTCAGCCAAAAGTTTCTGTAGTTGAATCTGTAAAAAATATGATAAATCAGATTGAAAAGTATGACTGCTCAGATTTTTTTAACCCAAAGTATTACAATATTCAATGGTTGATGCTCCTTTCGGAAATCGAAGAATTAATAAAAAAGACTGGAAGTATTTTTAATATTGAAAAATAATAAATTTTATTCATAATTGGTTACTGCGCTTATGAGGATTGTTATTATAGGCTCAAATGGACAACTTGGGATGGAACTTTCTTCTGAACTTGAAAATCACGAGTTGGTTTTAGCAACCCACAATGATATCGAAATTAAAAGTAGAACGTCTGTATTTTCATTTATAAAGGATAGTAAGCCGGATGTAGTTATAAATACCGCCGCTTTTCATAAGGTTGAAGAATGCGAAAAAAAACCTGTGACTGCATTTAGAGCAAATGCTCTTGGTGCAAAATATTTGGCATTAGCCTGTTTGATGGTTGATGCCGTTCTCTTACATATAAGTACAGATTACGTCTTTGGTGGAGTGAAAGGTTCTCCTTATAATGAGGATGATCTGCCGAATCCATTGAATGTGTATGGGATGACAAAACTTGCAGGTGAACATTTTATCAAGAGTATTTTAAAAAGATATTTTATTGTAAGAACCTCAGGGTTATATGGGAAACATAAATGTAGAGCAAAGTGTGGTAATTTTGTTGATAGAATGATTTCTCTTGCTGAAAAGAAAGAAAAAATTAGAGTCGTTGATGATGAATTCTTAACACCCACATATACGTATGACCTTTCAAAACAAATTAAAAAATTAATCAATACCGAGTTTTACGGTACTTATCATATTACAAATAGCGGTTTTTGTTCTTGGTATGAGTTTGCCGAAAATATCTTTAAATTAATAGGTCTTGAGGTAAATCTCGAAAGAGCAAAATCAAAAGAATTTGCATCAAAGGTTAAAAGACCATTATATTCTGTGTTAGAGAATAAGAAATTAAAATCTTTGAATATGGATTTTATGCCAATGTGGGATGATGCATTAAAAAGGTTTTTAAAAGGTAAAAACTAGTCGTATTACAATTATGAAGTATATTATTCTATCAATGCGCCCAGACCAGTGGATTAAAAATCTACTTGTTTTAGCACCATTAATATTTTCGAAGAATATCCATTTCATTGCTAATGATATAAAAGTATTAGCGGCAGTAATTTTATTTATTCTTATTTCCGGATGTGTTTATATGAGCAATGATATATTTGATCTTGAAAATGATAAAAATCATCCAGTAAAAAGTAAAAGACCCCTTTCTTCAGGAAAGATAAAGAAATCCAGGTTAATACACGCTATTATTGTTTTATCGGTTATTACATTTATTTCAGCATATAAAATAAATTTTGCTTTCGGAAATATAATTTTAGGATATTTTTTATTAAATTTTCTGTATTCGACTTATTTAAAAAGGATAGTTATACTTGATGTAATGGTTGTGGCACTTGGTTTTTATTTGAGGATACTTGCTGGGGGGGTGGTTATTGATGTTTATCCTTCTGTGTGGCTTTCTTTATGTACTATTTTACTTTCATTATTTCTTGTATTTTCTAAGAGAAGACATGAACTTGTGGTATTGGAAAATAGGTCAAATATGCATAGGGAGGTATTGAGTTATTACAGTCCATATTTTATAGATCAGATGATTTCCATAGTTACTGCTTTAACGATTATTACATATATAATGTATACCATATCAGATAAAGCGATAGAATATTTTGGGAACAGAAATTTAATTTATACCAACATTTTTGTATTTTATGGAATTTTCAGGTATTTATATCTTGTTTATAAAGAAAAAAAGGGTGGAGATCCGGTAAAAATAATATTGTCTGATAAATTTCTTTTAATAAATATCTTGCTGTGGGCAATATCGGTTTACATTATAATCTATTAGTGATTTCAAAAATCGAGTTATTATTGTCAATTTAAGATGCTAAAAAAATTGAATAGGAGGTAAAAATGAAGGAATTCGTAGAGTATATAGTAAAAAAGTTAGTTGACCATCCCGAAGAGGTATCAATAAACGAAGTCGAAGGGGAAAAGACAATTGTTCTTGAACTGAAAGTTGCCAATGGAGAACTGGGTAAAGTTATAGGTAAAAATGGCAGGATTGCTCAAGCAATTAGAACTTTATTGGCAGCAATGACAGCAAGGTCGTATAAGAGGGTTGTATTGGAAATTCTTGAATAGTAATTTATTTAATTTATTATAATTACCAATTTTTTTACTATGGCGAAAATAAGAAGAGGGATACTTAGATATTTTTCTCTGAAAGGTAAAACAGCTATAGTAACTGGTTCAAGTTATGGACTGGGAAGAGCAATGGCTTGTGGGCTGGCTGAAGCAGGAGCTGATATTGTTGCCGTGAGCAGGAAGCTTAATAATCTTGAAATGGTTAAAAGCGAAATCGAGAACGTAGGAAGAAAAGTTCTGACTGTTGAATGCGATGTCTCAAAACTTGCTCAGGTTAAAAATTTGGTTAATAGAACTATTGATATGTTCGGGAGGATAGATATACTTGTTAATAGTGCTGGGATTACCATCAGAGAAGAGGCGATTAAGTATACTGAACGGGATTGGGATAAAGTTGTTGATATTAATCTGAAGGGAGTTTTTTTGTGTTGTCGAGAAGTTGGAAAAATTATGATAAAACAAGGAAAGGGTAAAATAATAAACATCGCATCTTTAATGAGTTTTATTGGTGGAATAACGATTCCTGCTTATGCAGCAAGTAAAGGAGGAGTAAGCCAGCTTACGAAGGCTCTCTCAAATGAGTGGGCTAAATATAATGTGAATGTCAATGCCATCGCGCCCGGCTATTTTAAAACTCCCTTGACACAATCTCTTATTGAAAACCCTGAGAGATATAACGAGATTACATCAAGGATTCCAATGAATAGATGGGGGAATCCAGAAGATTTAAAAGGCGCCGCTGTATTTCTTGCATCAGATGCTTCAGACTATATAACAGGACATATTCTTGTAGTAGATGGCGGATGGATGGGTAGATAAAATTTAATTTCAAAAAAGAATTTAAAATGTTTACAATTGATATTTCTATTTTTGATGGGAATATTTATTTTGGTAAAAAACGGGTTAGGAATTTTTATTTTTATAAAAAGTATAAATATTAAAAATATTAAAGGATACAAATTGAGGGAGCAGGAGAGGATAAGGTTTTGTTTGGTTCTGATATGCCGCTGATGGACCCAAGAATTCATATTGGAAGAGTTGTAACTACTGAGATTTCGGATGTAGCTAAAGAAAAAATATTAGGATTAAATGCTACAAATTTATTAAATATTAAGATTTAATTTCTTCATCTTAGTTTATTATTTCATCTATTCTGAAAATGAGACTTGCTTTCTTTTCAAAGAAAGTAAGTTCCACCACAGCGAATTGGTACAAGGCGGAAAAGAAACTTCGAGCTTGGTTTTATCATCTCGAATATTTTATTCTTCATTCAATGCGAAAAATTTTTGATTTTTTAAAATGAAAATTGTTTTAAACAGACGTATTTGTTTTCAAGTTTTATTTTTGTTTCTGCTTTTTGATAATTGTTCTCAAAAAATTAATGATAAACCTATTACTGAACAGGTAACCATAAGACGTGATATATACGGGATTCCTCACATACTTGCAGAGACAGAAGAGGCAGCATCTTTCGGAGTAGGATATGTTCAGGCAGAAGATAACTTGGAACTTATAGCAGAGTTATATCTTATTGGAAAGGGAGAAGCCTCCGAATATTTTGGAGACGAATATGTTGAATCCGATTTTAATATAATCAGGTTTAAAATAAAAACCATTGCTGAAGAGAGATTTAATGAATTAAGTTCTAAAATGAAGAAATTACTTACTTGCTATGCCGATGGGATAAATCATTTTATAAATAAAAATAGAGATAAAATTCCCGATTTGATTAAACAAATAAAACCTCAGGATGTGTTAACTTATGGAAGATATGTTATATTAAATAATTTTATATACAGTTCAAGCAGATACAGAAGCGATAGAAGAAGGATTATGCAAATGGGTTCAAATATGTGGGCTATATCTCCAGAAAGGTCGGAATCCGGTAAGGCTATGTTGCTTGCTAATCCTCATTTACCCTGGACTGGACCATTTACATGGTATGAAATGCATATAACGGTTCCCAAAAAATTAAATATAGCAGGGGCGACTAGTATAGGTTTTCCTATAATTGTAGTCGGGCATAATGAACATTTAACATGGACTCAAACTAATAATTCACCTGATTTAGTTGATATTTATGAATTAGAACTTGTTGAGAAAAATCATTATAAGTACGATAATAGAATCGAAAAATTTGAGATTATTAAAGATTCCATAAAGGTTAAAATTAACGGTGGATACAGATGGGAAAAAAGGGATATTTACTATTCAGTTCATGGACCAGTTGTTGAATTTAAAGGCAGTAAGGCTTATGCTGTAAAGTATGCTGGATTTAATGATATTGGATTCGCCGGGGAATGGTATGATATGGGAAAAGCAGTGAATTTTAACCAGTTTATTGATGCTGTGAAGAAGATGGAAATCCCGATGTTTAATATATGTTATGCTGATGATAAAGGGAATATATTTTATATATATAATGGTCAAATTCCGAAAAGAGCAAAAGGCTACAACTGGAGAGGAATTGTTCCGGGTTCAACAAGTAAAACAGAGTGGATGGGATATCATAATTTCGAGGAACTGCCATACCTTATGAATCCAAAGTCTGGATATCTTCAGAATTGCAATAATCCTCCATGGTATACTTCACTGCAGGACTTAATTCCTAAAGAGAATTACCCGAACTATTTTGCAGGTGACCATCTCAGTTTAAGAACTCAAAGAAGTCTGCAGATGCTTGAGAGAGATAAAAAAATATCTTTTGATGAAATGATCCAATACAAGTTTGATTCACAATTAGTTCTTGCCGATAGATTAAAACCTGAATTAATAAATATTTGTGAAAGTAGGATTCGAAAAGATATTAAAGATAAAAGATTGTTGTCAGAGATAGTTAATATTTTAAATGATTGGGATAATACTGCAAAAGCAGAAAGTCAAGGAGCAAATCTTTTTATTTTTTGGTGGAATGAATATATTAAAAAAGCGGATCCCATTTATAGAGAGGATTGGAATCCTGATAAACCGATTGAAACTCCTGCTGGAATAGGTGACCCTAAAACTGCATTGAATTCTCTAATTTTTGCTGCACACGAATTAAAAAGAATATACGGCAGAATTGATCTGAAATGGGGGGAAAACCACAGAATAAAAAGGGGAAATATTGACCTTTCAATTGGTGGTGGGGACGGAAGTTTGGGAATATTCAGAGTTATAAGATACAATAAATTCGATGATATTTTTTATGCTAATGGTGGTGATTCTTTTATAATGGCAGTAGAGTTTTCTGACCCTTTAAAGGTTTTTAGTGTTCTTTCTTATGGTATAAGCGGGAATCCAAATTCGAAGCATTATAATGACCAGATGTATTTATTTGTATCTGAAAGATTAAAATCTGCATTTTTTACCGAAGAAGAAATAATGAAAAATCTTGAAAGTTCGTATAATCCTTAATACGTTATTTTTATGAATTATAATCTCTTAGAGTAAATGTTAGGAATGAATCTTATATTTAGATTGGCAGACATTCTTATCTTCTTAACAAAATTTTTTTAAAGAAAATCATTGAAAATGAATTGTAAGGATTCAGATTAATGCATTGTTTTAGAAAAGTAAGTTTAGTTATAGTAATTATAGGAATATTTTTATTGTTAAATAGTTGCGGGCGCAAAGTAAAAAAAGGTCCATATTTAATAGGTTTTTCACAATACAGTAGTGTTGAGCCAATAAGAAATGCTATGAACAAATCGCTTTTCGATGAGGCAAAAAAATATTCAGATATATTGAGTATAGAATATGCAGATGCCCTTCAAGACCCTATAAAACAGGAATCTGATATAGAGGACTTTCTTAAAATGAATGTTGATCTATTAATTGTTGCACCAGATGAGACAGAATTAATAACCGAGACGGTTAGAAAAGTTTATAAATCAAAAATACATGTAATTGTGCTTGACCAAATGCTTGAGAGCGAATATTATACCTGCTTTATTGGAGCGGATAACAGAGAAATAGGAAGAGAGATTGGTAAATATGCAGCGAAAATCCTTAATGGAAGAGGAAATATCGTAGAGATACAAGGACCTCCGGGCTCGAATCGAGCAGTAGAAAGGAAAGAGGGATTTAGAGAAATTATAGACAAGAATCCTGAAATTAATATTATTTGTACAGATTTTGCGGATTGGCTGAGACCACTTGCTATAACAAAAATGGAGTTGGCACTAAGAGCCCATGAAAAGATTGATCTAACTTTTGCCCACAACGACCAAATGGCTCTTGGTGCTTATCTTGCATCACGTTCTCAAGGAAGAGAAAATCAAATCATCTTTATTGGAATTGGAGGACTATCTGGTCCTGGTGGAGGTTTGCAGGGAGTTATCGATGGAAAACTAAACGCCACGTTTTTATACCCGACATGTGGAAAAGAGGCTATAGAATATGTTTTAAAGATACTTAATGGGGAAAGGGTTCCAAAGATAATAAGATTGAAAACGAAATTAATTACTAAGGAAAATGCAGAATTGTTTTTAGAATAAAAATTCATGAATTTTTTTTAAATATAACCCCTGATTTACAAAATATTAATCAGGGGTTTTTTTTATGAACGGTTCATTTATAAATATATTTACAACTATTATTATCTGTAAAATATTAATCAACTTTATAAGCATTTAAGAAAAAAAATAAAGAAGTGCCGTAATTTTACTTTATAGAAAATCAGTTAACACTTTAAAATTATTATAGTTATGAATTAAATCAGAAATAAGAATATCCAATAAGAACAATTTTGGTAAAACTGGCATATATATTGCAATATATTGTATAAGGATTCTGAGAAAAGGATATTATGAAAGAAAGAAAAATACTAATAATAGATGATGATGATAATATATTAAAGATAATACAGTTAAATCTCGAAAAGTTGGGATATCATGTATTGTTGTCTGGAGATGGTGAAGATGGATTCGAAAAGATTCGAATGATAAAGCCCAACCTTGTTATAACAGATTTTATGATTCCAGGGATGAGTGGGCTTGAGGTTTTAAAGAAGACAAAAGAAAAATATCCTGAGATAATTGTGATATTTATGACTGCATATGGTTCCCAGAAGATTGCTGTTGATGCAATGAAAAAAGGGGCGGATGATTATGTGATTAAGCCTTTTATTCCAGAAGAACTCATGTTAATGGTTGAAAAACATATTGAAAATAAGAGAATCAGAAAAGAAAATGAAAAATTAAGAGAAAAATTAGAAGAAAAAGAAAAAAAAATTGAAATGATTCAATCTCGAATGTCTGGCCAAGTTAATATTTTTTATAAAGAGAAAGATAAAAAAATTAAACTATCTTCGGAATATTCAAAGGTCGCTGAAATTGTGGCTCAAGAATTTATTAATCCATTAAGTATTTTCTCTGGATACTTGCAGTTTCTCACGAAAAATGAATATAAAGATAAAGATATATTAATAAAAATGAATAAAATTTTGGATAAAGTCGAAAAAAGCATTAAAGATTTGATTGTTTTTTCTAATTCAGAGAAAAATCCAATCCTTGAATGGATTAATATTAATTATATTATTGAGGAGGTTTTAAAAAAGGTAGAAGAGAAGTTCCTTGAAAAAGATATCCATTTAATCAAAAATTTTCATAAGGATATTCCTAATATCAGGGCAGATAGCAATCAGATTCACCATGCTTTTTATAATCTTATTTTGAATGCAATTTATTTTACTGAAAATAATGGGGAAATTTCGGTATCCACTAAATATAATGCTTCTAAGATGTATATAGAAATCGCAGATAATGGGAAGGGAATTGCAAAAGAAAATTTAAGTAAAATATTCACACCTTTTTTTACAACAAAACCGCCCGGAAAAGGCCTTGGATTGGGGCTTTCTATTGTTGATAATGTTATTCAAAATCATAATGGAATTATTAAAGTTAAAAGTAAAATAAATAAAGGCTCTTCCATTATTATTATTATTCCCCAAAATTAACAAATTTTAGCGAAAAACGTATATTTTGTGTTATATTTTATTCAAATTAAAAATTTCAATAAATTGACTAATTGAATTAGAATTTTATTGTAAGTAAAGATTTTTTTGTTAAATTAAAAATCGTGAATATTGATTTTTTGAACCATAATTGGGATAAGTTATTATAATCTTTCAAAACTGCAAACTTTATACCCTCAAATAGAATTTTTATCAATTGGGCTAAGAGACCCCCTTATTACTTTAACTTTGTTGATATAACAAAAGATAATACAGTTAAATTTAGAAAATTTAAATAGTAAAAAACAAAAATTTTAGAAGATATAAATATTTTATCCCACAGAAAGGAGTAAAAAGGTGGCAGAGATATATAAGATTCTAATTTGTGGAGAATGGGTGGAATCGGAATCGGGGAAAACATTTAAAAATATAAATCCTGCTGATAAAG
>JABXJV010000004.1 GCA_013375355.1 Candidatus Helarchaeota archaeon | reverse complement strand
CCGCATTTACCACAGATATAAGGCAAAAATTACACATTCCTTTTTTTCTTCTAAATAATGAAATAAATCATTTAATAAAATTGTTATTCTTTAAAATGGTAGTTATTCCTTTAAAAAATCCCAAACTAAAATATCTCCATGTCTATCTCCTGCAATTACTAAATACGGTTTGGAGGTGATAAAAACTGAATATACTTGGGATGCATGATAAAATGGTCCATAATACATATACTTATTTATATCCCAAATTTCTACTGCATTGTCATATGATCCTGAAACTATAAACCTATTATCTTCAGAAATTTTGACTGAATTCACTGACCCGGTTTTTAAATTATGAACCAAAGCTCCTGTTTTAAAGTCCCAGATTTTAACACTGAAATCCCAAGATCCACTAATTATAAATTTTCCATCAGTCGAAATATCAACCGAATGCACTTCTGATTTGTGACCTTCGAAAGTGTCTACAAGCGCTCCTGTACTAAGTTCCCATACTTTTATGTTTTTATCATACGATCCGTTTATTATATATCTTCCATCAGGAGAAACTGCAATCGAGTTTTTCACACCTACATTTTTTTCAAGATTATGAAGCAATTTTCCTGTTTCTAACTCCCAAATATTAATACTGTTGCCATAAGATCCACCAACCACATATTTTCCATCCTTTGTCAAGGCGATAGAAAAAACATATCTCTTATCTCCTTCGAGAGTTCGTAATAAATTTCCAGTATTATAATCCCAGATTTTTATTGTATTATCTCTTGAACCACTGATTACATATTTATCATCATGAGAAATCGCAACAGATGTCACAGGACCCTTATGACCTCTAAGTAAACGGACGAGCTTACCTGACTCAAGTTCAAATATTTTAACTGTCTTATCCCAAGACCCACATATAATATTCTTATTATCACTAGATACCTCAAGTGAACTCACATCACATCTATGACCCTTAAGAGTTCGAATTAATACTCCAGTATCCAGTTCCCAAACCCTAATATCAGTATCAAGTGATCCACTTATAACATACTTGCCATCAGGTGAGAGAGCAACTGAATTAATACGATTCTTTAAACTTTTAATAATCGGTAGTATTGGTTCCTTCTTTGGAAGCTTGGCGAGATCGCGGAGAAGTTCCCTTTGCTCAAGATTCCAAACTTTAATTGTCGCATCCCGAGAACCGCTTATTATATATTTCCCATTAGGAGATAATGCAACCGAGTTCACCCCATCTTCATGCCCTTCTAGAGTCTGAATTATATTTCCTGTCTTTAAATCCCAAATCTTGATTGTTTTATCAGAAGACCCGCTTATAATATAATTACCATCTGAAGTAATTAATAGCGAATTCACAGTTCCCATGATTCCCATATGTCCTTCAAAAGTACGGATCAATTCATCAGTCTTGATATCTCTTAACTTAATTACACCCCCAAAATACCCAACTGCCTTAAATTTGCCATCAGGAGAAATTACTACTGAACATTCCGTATCTTTAATTTCATCCATTCCAAGACCTAGTTTAAAAATTGCAGGTATTATGTCATTTCCATCAGGGGAAACTGCGAAAGAAGGAACAACCCCTTTTTGGCGGTTTAAGGTTTTTATTAGAATTCCTAATTCTAAACTCCAGATTTTAATAGGCCCATCACCACTACTGATTATATTCTTTCCATCGGAAGAAATTGCGACACAATATACAGCACCCATTTGCGCTTCTATAGTTCGAACCAAAGTTCCAGTGTCTAGTTCCCAAATCTTAATAGTCTTATCTCCTGACCCACTTATTATATATTTCCCATCAGGAGAGACCACAACCGAATTCACAGAACTAGAATGACCAAAATTTGGTGCTACATGAAATGCTTTTAGCAATTTTTCTTTTTTGAGGATTAAATGTTCAGGATATGTAAAATTAATTTCATTCAAGTTTGATTCCATACTATTAAATTTATTTTTAATAACCCTACAATTGTTATTCTTCAAAATATTTAATTAATAATTTCCCCTTCCACAAATTTATCAGATAGTACACTAATAATTCTTACAATAACCTCTTTTCCGATTAATTTTCCTCCATTTTTTATTAAAACTGTTGGACCGCCTTCTAGAATATATCCAATTCCATCGTTTTTATTTCTTTTATGAGGTTCTGCGATGACAACTTGAAATTTTTTATCAATTAAAGCCAATTTCCGATTATAATTAATTTTTATTGCCAGTTTTTTTATTTGTTCTGATAATTTATATCTTTTATAATTAAATTTCTCAAAAGAGCTCTTTGGAAGAGGCTTAAATCTATAAATTGTAATCTTGTCAGTTCCAATTTTATCTAAATTTTCCATTAAATCTTTGGTTTCTTTTAATACAGAAATATTTTGGTTAGGCAGTCCGTGAATAAAATAACAATGTGTTCTTATACCAAATTCTTTACAAATTCGGATTGATTTGATTATATCTTCAACAGATGAAGGTTTTCCTATTGATTTTAAATAATCACTTGACCCAGATTCACATCCTATTGAAACTGAAGTATTTGGTAGATATTTTGAAATAATTTTAGCGATTTCTCTTGAGAATAAACAAGCTTTTATATTTTCAATAAAGATATAGGCTTTATTATTCTTGACCTCAGGAATCGAAGTAATTTCGGATAATAATTCCTCAATTTTTTCACTATTGGGAAGCGGATGGTAAGGGTCAGTTAAGGGTAAAGGTTTAACTAGTTCTTCTCTTTCATAATCCAGAAAATCAGAACCTCCAAGAACTAATCTTCGTACACCTTTGCGAATTAATCCCTTGATTTCATTAACAATATTAGAAACGGACCGGCTCCTTGGAGGACCATAAACGGATGGAACTGAACAAAAACCACATCCGGGTGGTATATTTTGGGGACAATCTAATCTTTCGTCAAGACTATCACTGCACTTTCCGCAGTTATTACATTCGATATTTTCGCTTAATTTAATAGTTGGACGTAAAAAATTTGAACAACCACGGATACATTCAATATAAACTCTTGCTATAAAATAGTAAGGATAATCAGTAATTCTCTCTATTGAAGGCTGAAACTTGTTTAACATTTCCTTTGATATATAAGAGTTAGGCTTAATAATAATAATTTCACCATTCTTACGATAAAATATCCCGTTAATTTTTTTTAAATCAGAAAATGAGGGCAATTTTCCATCCTTTAGACCAAAATTGATTATTTTTTCAAGTGATTCTTCACTTTCTCCCATAAAAGCTAAATTGAATTCTAAAGATTTTAAATCAAAAGGATTAGATGTTATTGGACCTCCAATAAAAATTGGGCTATTATTATATCTCTTCCACTTTTTAATGACTTTATTTACAGCTATTAGATCGATGGTCATTGCACTTATAAATAATAAATCGTAGTCTGTTAATTCTTTTATATTTAAATTTTCAGGTGTAATTATTTTTGAGTTTATTCCATAACTTTCAAGAATACCTGCGATAGTTCGAGGACCGGCTCCTATAAAATCCCTAGTAAAACGTTTTATTCCCTTTTCGGACCTTAATGCATCTACAATTAGTGTTCTAACTATTTTTATTTCACCAAATTTTCTATTTTTTAAATTAAATATCTTAAACTCATCAGATTTCAATACTTTTATTTCAAATACGGCGCCATTTATTTTATTTTGCTCAAAAACAAATATTTAATGACATGAGTTATCAATTCTATGTTAAAAATTCGAACAAGTCTTAAATAATTTGAATTAATAAAGTACAATAAGAAATATAAAGAATAATAACAAACAAATAAACATTAAAATAAAATAATCAATATAAGATGTTTTTTCAAAAGCAACCCAGGAGAGAAAAAATATAGAAATTTGTCCAAAATGTTCGTTACCTAAAGATTTGTGCATGTGTAAAGAAATAGCCAAAGAAGAAAAAGAAATTAAGATTAAAGTTGAAAAGCGAAAATACGGTAAACTTGTTACTATAGTCGAGGGGATTGAGCAAAACCGATTAAAAGATTTAGTCGTCAGACTAAAAAATCGTTGTGCTGCTGGGGGATCATATAAAAATGGATATATAGTGTTACAAGGTGACCATCGACAAATAGTCAAAGATGTCCTTGAAAAAGAAGGTTTTGCTGAAGAAAATATTGTGGTTCAATAAAAATAAGAAAAATAAAATATAGTATAGGCTAATCTTACACATCAACTCTGATTTTCAGTTCTCTTACTAATTCCTTATACCTATTTCTAACTGTAACTTCAGTGACGTGAACAATTTCAGCAATTTCTCGTTGGGTTCTTCGTTCACCCTCTAATATAGCAGAAATATAAATCGAAGCTGCAGCCAAACCAGTAGGATCTTTGCCAGCAGTTATACCACTTTTTCGTGCCATAATTACTATTTCGGCCGCTCTACGTTGAGTTCGTCCGGAAAGAGCTAATTCTGCGCCAAAACGTGGAATAAAATCAATTGGACTGGCGATAGGAATTTGAACATCTAGTTCTCTTAAAATTAATCTGTAACATCTTCCCAATTCCTTCTTATTGACTCTTGAATGTCGAGCAATTTCGTCCAAAGTTCGAGGAATTTTTCTCATACGACAGGCAGCATAAATTGAGGCACCGACCATAGCTTCAATAGACCTACCTCTTATGAGTTTTTTCTCAATAGCCCTCCTGTAAATTACAGCAGAGCTCTCCTTAACACCACGTGGGATCCCCAATTGACTACTGAGTCTATCCAACTCACTCATAGCTATTGCCAAATTTCTATCAATAGAGCTATGAACTCTTGTTCGAATTTGCCATTTTCTTAATCTATATATTTGTGCTCGCCTTTTAGGAGTCAATTTTTTTCCAAATGAGTCTTTATCATGCCAATCTATCATAGTAGATAGACCTTTATCGTGTAAAGTATAAGTTGAGGGGGACCCTACACGGCTTCGTTTATCCCTTTCCTCTAAGTTAAAAGCTCTCCATTCAGGACCTTGATCAATAAGCTTTTCACTTATGACCATTCCACAATTTCTACAAATAAGTTCTCCACGGGTTACATCATTAGTAATTTCTACGCTCCCACATTCCGGACAAATTGAGGTTTCGTCATCATTAGAGTTGAAATCGTCTGTTTTATCTAAGAAGGAGTTATTTTCATTTGAAATTTTAAAAACACCTCAAAAAAAACAGAATTAAATACTTTTCGAAAAGTTTATAAGTTAGAAGAAGGGCATGCTTTTTAAATGTTTCGGTGATATGTCAGTAATTTCAAGATTTTTTGATAAATATAATTAATTTTATCATTTATCCTTTAAATAATTTTCATAGGTTAATGCAAATTAATCAAAAATTAGAAAGATTATTGTGAAATCTATGTAAAATCGGAGACTTGACAAAAAATTATATTTAAATTTTAATTATCTAATGCAGTATTATAATATAAATTTAAAATTCATTTTTAATTAATAAATTAGAAGATTAGTATATAACAAAATGAGATTTACATAATGGTTCGTCCACCTGATGCATCTAAAGCGGGACTTTGTGTAAGATGTAAAGGTTCCAGAATGTTATGTGGTAAAACACAATGTCCAATTATTTTAAAACAGCAAGCTATTATTCCCTTAAAACGCATTTCAATAAAAAAGGATTTTGAAGGGGCTAGTCCTCCCTCATTCTTTGTTGGTCGACATTCGTATCCAAATGTTTTGATTGGACCGATGATTAATCCTATGTCGATTAGAAGTGATTCAATAAAAATTTTAGATGAGCCTGAACTAGGGTGGATAGATCATAGAATCGAAGACTTAGTAAAGTTCAGGACCTCACTATTAAGAACTTCTTTCCGCATGAATGTCAATAAAATTACAAATAGTAGACTACTCGATACTTCTCAAGAAATAATTCAATCTTCAAGAAAAGTTGACACTGAAGTTCAATTAGAAAAGGAGCCATCATTTAGAATGATGTATGATTCACATTCACCACCTATTGGGCCTTCGGGAACTTTAAAAAAAATAAAAGTTGCTGAAAATCCAATAATTGATCGTCCCGTTGATAAAGCAGTATCTGATACAGATTTTAAAGCAGTTAATGCGGTAAATTATCTTTATGGCCATAATTTAACGGTTACCCAAGTTATGCGCATCTTATCTGCGGGTCTACTTGGAATACAGAATAATAGAAAGCTGGTTCCTACAAGATGGGCTATAACTGCCACGGATGATACTATTTCGAAGCAATTAATTAGCAAGATTAAGGATTATCCCCAAATTTCTCAATATTTTCTTTTTAGTGGAAGACATTTTGATAATCATTTTCAAATCCTCCTCATACCGAAAGAATGGTCATTTGAGATGTTGGAAACTTGGAATCCACAATCTTCTTTTAATCCCAGCAGTTCACCAGTAATTATGGATGATTATGAATTCTATCAAGGTCGAAAGACGTATGCTTCGAATGTTACAGGTGCTTACTATGCTGCAAGATTAGGAGTCGCAGAATATTTAAATAAAATTAGAAAACAAGCGACTTCCATTATATTTCGAGAAGTATCCTCAGGTTATATCGTACCATTAGGAGTTTGGGTTATTCGAGAGACTGTAAGGAAAGCCCTTAAGATACAGCCTAAAGTGTTTAGTGATATTAATTCAGCTTTAAAAGAAATAGGCATAGCTTTTCAAGTTTCCTTAAAGCATTGGATTAAAAATAGTAAAATAATAGAACAGATCAAATACCAAAAAACTCTTTTTGATTATGTAGAAAGGAAAAAGGTTTATTAGAATGGAATTAAAAGATGGAGAAAAAAAGTTAAGCCGTTTCCTGATCTTTCAAATTATTATTATAGGAATTCTATATGCAGCAGCCCAAATTTTTGGTTATCTTGAGGCACAAATTTTTAACACTTTCTTAGATCATGTTCTCAGGTTAGAATACATATATATTTCAATCATGGTGGCTTTTTCTGCCCTTGCAGGTCTTTTATCACATCTTTTTTTAGGGATATTAAGTGATAACTCACGATCCAGGTTTGGAAGAAGAAGACCATTTCTGGTGTTTGGTGGTTTATTAGCTGGGATTTCAATGATTATATATCCATTTTCACAGGATTACTTAACGGCAGTAATAATTGATGTTATTGCTGTTGGAATTGCATCTAATTCCTATTATGTTGCACAAAGAGCTCTTATCCCAGATTTAGTAGATATTGAATATCGTGGTAGAGCAAACGGAATCGTTAATATACTTGGAAATATCGGTTTGGTTGTTGGAGTCGCATCTACTTTGATACTTAATGAAATATTTGGGATCCCGGACCTTTTAAGGTGGCCAGGAACTATAATAACTAGAGAGGGGTATATTTTCATACTTTTAATAGGAGGAATAGTTTTTTTTATTGTTTCTTTAGTAGGTTTCTTATTCATTAAAGAAAAATCAGGTTCAGAATTGCCACCAAAAAAGCCTTTTTTTCAAGAGTTCAAAGAAATATTTAAAATTGAAGAATTTAAAAAGAATCGCGAATTTTATAAATTTGTTTTTGCATTTACAATTTTTAATTCAGGTGTTTATACCATTCTGCCATTTTTATTCATATATATTTTTGATCTGGGGTTTTCTACAACTACAATGGTTATTATACTTGGTATATCCGCTCCATTTACTTTCCTTATGATGTATTTATTAGGAAAGTATGCTGATAAATATGGACGTAAGAAATTTATAACTCCAACAATTATAATATCCTGCTTCGGATTCTTTATTATTCCTTTTTTAGACACCACTGTTGAGCCAATTCTTGTTCTATATGTTTTTGCCTTTGCATCAATTCTAACAGTATTACTTGGAGTTCTTACCCCTCTTAATGCCTGGCATCAAGATTTATTACCAGAAGAAAAAAGAGGCAAATTCTTAGGAATATTAAATATAACAAATACCGTTTCTCAAGTGATAGGTGCATTAATAGGTGGAATTATCGCAACGATCTTTGGTTTGACTGTAATTTTTGCCTTTGCTCCTATTTTTTTTATTATTTCTCTTCCACTTTTTATGAGAATAAAAGAAACTTTACCAGGGCTTGAAAATTAAATAAATTGTGAAAGTTTTATAGAAGATTTACCTGTTAGATCTTAAATTCGACTTTATTTACTATCTCTTTTTTATCTATCAAAAGAATTCGATTAATATAACCCTTTTTAATAATCTTTTCACGTAATTCTTTAGATGTTAATTTATCTTTATTTGGCGGATCTTCAAAATTTTCAATCATATATTGATTTGCTAGGACAAGTTCAGTAAAATTAGATTGTACCTTTCCATTGAAATCTGGTATAAATAGATCATTGAAATCTTTGATACTTTTTTCGTCAAGCTTATCCGTCTTTACTTTAACAAAACCAATTCTACTATTAACACAAATACCATTTTTTTCACAAAATTTTAGGTACTTACATTTTTCTGCCTTATCTGGTTTACAATTGGGCATAGGAGTGTCTTGTAGTTTTTTGAGGCTTGGAATTTTATCTTTTGTAGTAAATTTCCATGCTTTACCAGATATTGGAGTAATATTTAATAATAATGTACAGAACTCACTTAATTTTGGATAAATTTCTTTAATTTCTGAATTTAATTTCTCTTCGTTTATATTTAATAAGTGGAGATTTCTCAAATCACGTTTTCCTCGTTCCCAATTCCCATTTAAGCCTAATGAATTCGCCAAAGCCTCACAATCAGTTAATGGAACCCTTGGTTGAGTGTAAATTACACCGTTTAATTTATAATTGCCATCAGGTAAATGGTTAGTTGTAAATTCCCCAATTAAATCCTCGTAGTCAAAACTAGCATTAAGAGATAATATTTTATTTTTAGCTAATTTTGCTAATAAAACAGGACCTCCATTCATAAACAAACCTTTTGAGAATTTTATAAATTTCCTATGCACAGCGTCATCAATTTGGCCTTTAATAATTTTATTGAGGAAATGCATTTGAATAAACCTCAGAAACAATTAATATATCTAATATTAAAAATTTGTTTATCTATGAAATTACGAACTAATGAACCAAAATCTTATTAATTTTCTTTTTAAGATATATTTTTAATAGTTAAAAATTCGTGATTTATAGATGTATGAATGGGTTCTTGTAATTATACTTGTGCTTGCCATTGTTTGTCTAGTAATTGGAGTTACTTACCTTGTTTGGTTCATGGTTCATGTTTCTGCTGGCACAAGATATTCCAGAAAAAAGGCTTTTATTGCAGTACCGATTATTTCATTGTTACTCGGTTTTAGTGTTCACTTCTTCTTGCTGTATTTTGGAACTGGATTATAAAGAAATTGAGTTCATCATATTAAACCCTAAAATTCAAAAAAATTAGTTTATCAAACAAAAATTATCTAAAATTCTCAGAATATTTTAGTTTTCTACTTAAAAAAGATAGTAATAAATAATATGAAAAAAAATTAGCAGACAGTAACTTTCTTTTCTAAGAATTTTTGTGTAAGATCAGTAATACTTTTTAGTTCTTGATTTATTATTGCTTCTGATTCACTTTGAATGATGTTCCATGCGCTACCTTCTTCTGTTAGAAGGGAAGCGTATGCTACTAACGGTTCAGATATTGGTTTGCCAATTTGACTTAATAATCTTAAATATGCTTCATTCACTCCTTTTACCTTACAAACTATTTCATCAGCAATCTCGTTAGCCAATACATTATATAATTTTCCCACATGGTTTACAGGGTTTTTTCCAGCACTAGCTTCAAGACTCATCGGGCGGCATGGTGTAATTATCCCATTAACTCGATTTCCACGACCTACTTGTCCATCATCACCGCTTTCTGAGGAAGTTCCTGTTACAGTTATGTATACACTTCCTTTTTCTGGGATATCCGCTCTATTCACATCGCAAGCAACTTCATATTTTGTCGATTTTGCCGCGAGATCTAAAATTTCATTTATAATTTGATCTTTAATATTCATATACGCATCTACATCGTCACATTCTTTTGCAACCATTGCTATTGCTACTGTAAGATGAATTTTATCACGTTGGCGTAGTCCCATAACCTTAATATCTTCCCCAATGGCTGGAATTTTTTTATGAGTTTTTGGAGAATTTAAAAAATGTTCCACATTAAATACCAAATTTTCAGTTTCAGAAAAAGGAGCAAATCCGACACCGAATGAAGTATCGTTGCTTAGAGGAATTTTTTCTTTATGACCGAAAAGTGTAACTAAATCTCCACTTCCTTGAAAGACTTTCGAGTCAATTTGTAAATGTTTTGCGGTATCTAGATTCCTAACAGAATCTTTAACATTCTCTAAAACCGCTTCTCGGGCTAATACGTCTATAGGAATTCTATCTAACTTACCTTCTTTTAAAATATCTGCAGTAGCTCGCCCAATAACACAAATATAGATAGGTGTTATAATTTCTCCACCATTTGGGTCAATTTTTGCAAAAATTGGTTCAGATCTTCCTCCAGCTAAAGAACATTTATCTACATTATGATGCAAAATTATTCCATAATGATCCAAATAATATTGGGATAATTTACGACTTAAATTCTCAACACTGGCATCACATAGTGTATCTGGGTGTCCCTTACCTTTCCTTTCAACTATTTCAATCTCTTGTTGTTCAATTGGAGTGTAATTATACTTAAGGACTTGTATATTTGCCATTTTCAGCTCGTCTCGGTATTGTTTTAATTTTTTTAAGTTTTAGATTTAAATTAATCAATTATTTTTGGTCTTTAATTCTTTTAGAATTATTGCATATATAGATATTTAAATTGATTTAAAATTTATGAACTACCGAAGCTAAAAAAGAAAATTAATCAAAATAACATACTTAAGAAATATTTTAAAAAAAATAGTTAAAAAAAGAAAGAATATGTTTTAACCAATCATGGATGCAAGTCTTTCCATACCACGGGCACGTTCTTCTAGCTCTTTTGCTTTGTCTACTTCGCCGAGTTCAGAGGATAATTTGGCAGCATCGGCAAAGTAACGAGATGCAAGTGCGTATTTCCCCCTTGCCATCGCTGTTTCACCTTTTGAAATCAGGTCTTTGCGTATACGAATCATTTTCCACCGAGGCATTGCAGTAAACGTCAACAAGCTCTCAACTGCTGTTCTAATAGAATCTGTGAAATCACGATCTCTATTCATTTGTGATAACATTATATCTTCATGGAATTCGTAACGTTTCACATTATAACCAGACGAAATTAACTGATTGATTGAGTCTTCTAGTGAGTCATCAATTGAGTCAATATCTTTCTTTGCTTCAGTAAGTTCTTCTATTGCGCGTTCACCAAGTGCTCCTGCTGCTCTAGCAATTGGTGTTGCAGTTACTACTATTTTTTTACCTGAAAGGTAGTAATCACCTATGAGAGCATGTATTGCTCGGCGAACTACAGTATCGAATCGTTCTCTTTGTTTCTTTTGAACCGTTTTGATTCTCTCCATGAATTCTTTTCGCTTAACAGTATAGGAAACATCTACGAGTGAGGATATAGTAAAACCTAAAGAATCCACTTCTGCACGAGCATCACGAACGTATTCGACTGTTTCATCACCGGGCATTTTTGCTCCATCGGCAATCGGAATTAAACGGTCAAAAACACGTTGAGTACTTTCATCAAAGTCCAGAATTAACTGTGTAATTGCCATTCTGATTAAATCATCGAATTGAACATGTGCTTTTTTAATTGAGAGGTCTGCGGTTCCCGCAAATTCGGTTTTTTTAACAGTATATGTAGCGTCAATTAGTGTTGCCATAACAGACTTGTAAAGGTCATCAATTGCTTCTAATTCACGCCTTCCTTCTTCGAATTGTTCCCGTGTAGACTCACCAGGTAATACTGCCGCCCTTGCAGCCGCTTCCAGTCTCCGATATAATTGGCCTATCTTGAAATTATATTCATCGGAGAGATTTGTAATGATATCGCGAACTGTTTCATCAAAAACGGTCTGTGCATTCTTAAAAAAGTCGCTAAACCTTTCAATATATCGTTCGGTATAGTCTAATTTCTCACCATAATTTAAATCATAATAGAATTTTAAAATACCGTCGAATCTGTCTTTCTGTTTTACAATCCACTCTTTAGTATCACGAACAGTATCCACGATTTCTTTTGATTTATCTAAGGGGTATAGCCGAACTTTTGAAGCTTCTCGTACTTTTTTACCTTCTTTAAGCTGTTTGAGTATCATTTTTACTGATGGTTGTAAGGAAACAATCATTCCTACTCTTACATGGTCAATCTTAGAACGAGGTTCTCTACTTAAAACATCTTCCAATAGTGATCTTACCTGTTTGAATTTTCGGGTGCCATAATCCGGATTTCCACGTGTAATACTTGATAATCCAGTGGAATAATTTGATGAAGCGTCTGAAACGGCTTTTTTTGCCCTGAATTCTTCAAATCCTGCATCAATGGCATGTTGTGCAGCTTCCGAGGCTTTGTTAAAATTTCTTGCAGCATTATCATATTTCTTTGTTGCATCTTTGTTAGATTCAGCTCTTCTTGCCTCAATTGTATGAAATGTTCCTAGATTAAGGGAGGACCTGTAAGCAGCATTGAAATACAGTTCCTGAGCAGGGACCAATTCTTCTTGAGTTAAAGCAAGAGGTAGCACGTAGTTTCTAATTAAAGTTGCAACCGTATTATATCCTTGAGTTAAACCGAGAATTTTTCTCCCACTTACACCATATTTCTCTAATGGGGTTGCCACGATTGCGTGTTTCTGGAGATCTTCAAAATCTTTGTCCATTGAATTATAATAAGTATTTAGTTTTTGCATTCTTGTTTGTATAGCGGTGGCTCTCTTGCCTGGGTCTTTAATGAAATCAATACTTGGAACCGAGCCCAAACGCTCTTTTGCAAGCTTTTCCAAGAATTTGGAAGATTCAGTAAAAGTATTGTCAGACCCACACTGTAAACATCGAAGAGTTACACCCTCAATTAACTCTGGAATTTCTGTTGCACATCTAATACAGGGTAGTCTTAGCCATTTTGCTTTTCTAGCAGTTTGCATTTAAATTACCTTAAAGTTATTAATATTCAATAAGTAATTTTTCTTGTTTGATTTTTAATGGAGGAAATATATAAGAGTTGTTTTGTCTATGATAATAGACAAATAAAAAATTACAATTAAGGATTATTACAATTTGGCTATTGACATTTTATGGATAATAGGTTTTGTAGAAGCCAAGGGGTGTTTCACTATCCCACTTCAAAAAGTCTCCACATCTAAAAAGAAATATAGTTTTGAGTATATTAATAGCTTGGAGAAAAATGATATTATCCGTGAAATCATACGAGATGGTAAACTTGATTATTATACGAGAGAAAAAATAAAGGAATTATCATTAGAAGAACTTAAAAATTTATTAATACAAATAAAGTTTCATTCTCCAAAAATTTCTTATTATTTTCCTCGTCCTACTTTTTTCTTGACTTTTAATGAAAATGACTTACAAGTTGTTAATCAAATCAAGACATACTTTAAAAAACTTGGAATTAATATGAATGGCCCTTACGAGACAAATAAGGGTAAAAATCTTCGGTTAGAGCTAAAAGGGGTTAAAAATTGTTTCAAATTATATGAATTACTATCAAAACAGAAATGGTATACTTCCAAGAAAGAAATCTTTGAGAAATGGGGACATAAAATAATAGAAATTATCCAAAAGAAACAGCTTAAATAAAATTCGGGGTTAATATTTAATCTTTTCAAGTATTTCTTAACTAAGAAATACATTTTTTATCCAAAAGTTTCTTTTTCATTCAAATAAAAAAATTTCAAATAAAATTCTTTAAATTACTATATTTAAATTGAATATTTAGTTGAAAAGAAAATTTAGTATTGGTAACTAAAATGTCAGATGATGACGAATTAGAAAAAATTCGTAAAAAGCGGTTAGAAAAATTTCAAAAACGTTTAGTACATGCTAAAGAAGAGGAATCAAAGCAAAAAGTACTTGAAGAAGAAAGAAAAAAGAAAGAGGGGGAAACTGAAGAGGCAAAACTAAAAATAATGAAGGCAGTTTTAGAACCAGATGCTTATATTTATTTATGAGACAGAGCTTAAATCACAATATCCAAAAGTTGCAGAAAGAATTACTAGTACATTAATCTATTTGATTTCTCAAAATCAATTACGAAGCAAACTTTCAAAAAATGACCTAATAGTTTTACAACGTAAAATTTTAGGGATAGGACCTACAATCAAAGTAAAGTTTCAAGGAGATGAGGAGGCGGTTGAATTATCCAAAAAATTGAAAGAGGAACAGGAATAAAAATTAAGGAGTCATTTTGTTTCTCATATTTTGTAACATGCTCATAGCCAAAGCTGAAAATGATTCGTCAACGTATTGTCCTTCTTTTGCTGAAGTTTCAATATAGTCACAAGGAACTTGATCAGCAAAAGCTTTGGCGTCACTTGCACGTACCGCTCTCATATTAATTAAATCTACTTTATTACCTAGAATTACTATAGGAATTCGCCCAGTAAACGACCATAATTCCTTTAACCAATTCACAACATTTGGGTTGAAAGTAGTATAACGTGTAAGATCAAATATTACCATAGCTCCTGCAGAGCCGCGATAGAATGAGGAACGGAAAAATTTGAAGCGATCTTGACCTGCAATATCCCAAATAGAAAGAGTCACGAGGTCTTGACCATCATTCAACTCAACATCTTTTGTAAAGATGTCGCAACCTATCGTCATCTTGTAATCTTTCTGGAAAGCACCTTTGATGAATTTTTTTATTAAAGATGTTTTTCCAACAGCAGCATCACCGATAAGCAACATTTTCAGTTTGTATGTTCCCATTTTTTAATACCTATTTGTGAATTGATTATATGAATTATTTTTTACGGTATTTTATAATGGTATCGATCTTCTAAAAACATTAATATTTTATAACTAATTAATTTTGTTCGCTCTTATTGAAATTATTTTTTTCATATTTTATCTTTTTCTAATGATTTTAATTTCTTCTTATTTTAAAATCTAACGAGAATTCGTGAATTAAGAAAACACTGTAAATATAGTTTGAACTAATAAAGATGAGAATAGTACTAATTTTTTTAATATGTTGACAAAAATATTAACATAATTGCGATGATTAAATTTTCAAACTCATACAATTTAAAACTTTTAAAAATAAGGTGGTTTCATTGTCGACGACTAAAATGCGGTTAAAAGACGAATTGATAAGAGATTGGGTTAATGCAATCGACCGACAAGATTTAATTAATTTATTAAAAGATTGGGATTTTAAAATTAAGAAAGAATCTAATTCTAAGTTTGAACTTTTTAAAAGAACAGCAGGAAATAAATTAACAACAGAGCAGTTTCAAAAACTATGGCTCTTAAAAGAGAAAAATTGCCTCAAAAATAGAAGTTGGGTATTATATCGGTACGATTCTTCCAAGATAGAAAATATTGGGGATCTAAGTCAATTAAAAGAAAAATTAAATCAAATTTTGAAGAAAAACATAAAAAAAGGTTTTTATTTAATTCTCGATAAATTTGAGGGATTGGGAGTTTATATAGTTTTTGATTTTGAAGGATCTCCAAGAGTGATAGAGGAACTAGGTTTAAAATTTCATATTCACCATTCAATTCAGCGGATAAGGTGTTTGTTGGGCAATAATGGATACATCCAAATTTCAGGTATTTCTAAAATAAGAATAAACTTGTGTCTCAATGTCTTAGAAGATTTATTAGAAACCAAAATTGAAGAAATACTTATTTATTCTTATGTAATTAGAGAATTTTTACAACATATGAGACCGATTGAGAAACTAGTAGTATCATGTCCACGTGAAATGAGTGGATTTAGCGGAGTAGAGCGTATTACAGTGGAAGGACCTAATGTAGTAGAAGGTATGGAAGATTTAAGGTCACGCCAAGAAATATTATTTAATTTCGAGGGATTAAGTAAATTAGGGGCTTGGTCCACTGTAAAAAGTAAAAATGCAAAAATAGACGTTCAAGGAAAAATCAAATTAGGAGACGAAGATACAAAAAGGAAAGTATTATATTTCCTAAGAAGTTAAAAAACTAATCGATTGGGACTCCCATATTACCTAATGCTTCTCTATATACAAGAATTGCACATTGAATGCAATAAATTTTCCCCTTTATTACTTTATATTGTCCTTCTTTTACCTCTTTCTGACAATTAACTACTGAACAACGTTTTTCCAAAAATATTCGCCCAAATTTGATTATACGAAATAAATAATTTATAATAAATTGATTTTCCATATAAAAATGTTTTAAAAAAATAAAAGAATTAGATGGGTAATTTTAGAATCTCCTTATACCCTTCTAAGTCGAAGAATCCATGTCCAGAATGATTATAGCAAATAACTTTTGATTCACCTGTATCTTTGCATTTTTTTGCTTGAACTATCGCAGAATGTAGTGCATGGGCAGTTTCAGGAGCAGTAACAAGACCTTCTGTTTCTGCTAACAATTTCGCCGAAGCAAATATTTCCTCTTGAGGATATGCCACTGCTTCAATAACTTTTTCGTTTGCCAGTAAGCTTACCAATGGAGCCATGCCGTGATATCTTAATCCACCTGCATGAATTGGAGGTGGAATAAAATCACTACCCAATGTATACATTTTTACAAGTGGTGTTGTCATAGCTGTATCACCAAAATCATATTTGTACTCTCCTTTGGTTACACTTGGACAAGCTGTTGGTTCTACTGCAATTATTTGTAAATCTTTTATTTCACCACGTAATTTTTTACCAATGTAGGGAAATGAAAATCCTGCAAAATTGGATCCTCCGCCAATACAACCGATTAAAATATCGGGTTTCGTGTTTATCTTTTCAAATTGTTTAATTATTTCTTGACCTACTATTGTTTGATGAAGAATTACATGATTCAAAACACTTCCAAGAGTATATTTTGCTTTTTCATCTTTCATAGCCGTCTCTATGGCCTCTGAAATAGCAATACCTAGACTACCAGGGTGATTTGGGTCCTTTGTTAATAATTTTTTACCAAAATCCGTTTTATCTGAAGGACTAGGGTCTATTGTTGCGCCATATACACTCATTAAATATTTTCTATATGGTTTCTGTTGATATGAAATTCGAACCATAAAGACTTGTAAAGCCATACCCATCAAGGCACAGGAATAAGCTAAGGCACTGCCCCATTGTCCGGCTCCAGTCTCTGTTACTAGCTTTTCAATACCTTCTTTTTTTGCATAAAAAGCTTGTGCTATTGCTGTATTTGGTTTATGAGAGCCTGGGGGAGACAAATCTTCTCTTTTTAAAAAGATTTTAGCTGGTGTTTTTAATTTTTCTTCTAGTCTTTTAGCTCGATGTAGTGGACTTGGTCTTCCCAGACGGTAGTATGCTTCTATTATTTCTTCGGGGATATCAATGTATCTTTCTGGACTAAGCTCTTGTTTGATGCATTCTACAGGAAATAATGCCATTAACATAGAGGGATCTACTGGTTCTTTAGTCGCTGGATTTAGAGGTGGTGGAAATTCTGCCGGTGAATCAGATAAAATATTATACCATTGTTTTGGAATTTCTTCCGGGTCAAGTATTATTTTAATTGGTTCCTTCATAAATTAACCTCCATTTGTTTTATTTTGATTTTTTTTATTTTTAATTGTTTTTTTATTAATAAAATCTTAATCGGGATCAAAAATAAATAAATTACAAAAAGCTCCTTTGCAAATTTAAGATTTTCAAATAATCATAAAATTGAATATTTATACTTTGTGTAAAATATAGAGTGACTTATTATGACAAAAAAATATAAAATAGTTGTTTTGCCAGGAGATGGAATAGGGCAAGAAGTAGTTCCCCAAGCTTTGAAAGCATTAAAAGCAGTAGAAGAAAAAGATAAGGGCATAAATTTTGAATTTATTGAATATCCATGTGGAGGACAATATTGGCTAAAAACTGGAAGAAAAGAAGAATGGCCCGCAGAAACTTATGAAGTTTGTCAAAATGAAGCGGATGCTATCTTATTAGGAGCAATAGGATGGACCAATCCAGACGGAACTACTGTCTCATATCCTGATGGAAAGATGGTCGGGTTAAATATTTTATTTGGATTGCGTTTTGGCCTTGATCTTTATGCTAATATACGCCCAACTAAATTATACGAAGGAGTTCCCCATAAAATTTCAGGAGAATTCAGACAGATATGGAGTCCACAAAATGTTGACTTTGTAATTATCCGAGAAAATACAGAAGGGTTGTATTCAGATACACATGGTAGACTAGATCGGGGTGGTAAAGTTGAGATTGCGACAGATACAAGGTTAATTACCAGAAAAGGTGCAGAACGAGTAATTAATTTCGCATTTGATTATTGTATTAGAAGAAATAAGGGTTCTCCTAGTGATGGAAAATTAAGAGTTACTTGTATCGACAAAAGCAATGTCACAGCAGGTTGTAAACTATTTAGACAAATATATCAAGAAATTGCCAAACATTATCCTGAAATAGAACAGGATTATGCTTTTATTGATGCATTTACTCAATGGATAATTAGAAACCCTGAGTGGTATGATGTAGGAGTGGTTCCAAATATGTTTGGCGATATCGCAACAGATCTTGCTGCAGTTTTACAAGGTAGTATGGGAATGGCAGCTAGCGGGAATGTTGGAGATGAAAAAGGAATGTTTGAGCCAATTCACGGTTCAGCACCTCGACACGCTGGAAAAAATGAGGCTAATCCTATTGCAGCAATTCTATCTGCTCATATGTTATTAGATTGGCTTGGAAATAAATATGATGATATAAATTTAAAAACTGGAGCAAAACAAGTAGAACGTGCAATAGAAGAGATATTAAAAGAAGGAAAAATAAAGACTTATGATTTGGGAGGTAGTTCTAAGACTTCGGAAGTGGGCGATGCGATAGCTGCTCGAATTAAGTCCTTTTAATTTTATTTTGAATTTTCAATTCTTCTTTTGGCAAGATATCGATTCATACCATTAACCATTGCTTTTATACTGGCGTTAACAATATCAGGATCTACTGCTCTAGCTTTTAATTGTTCTCCTTTGTGATCCTCAAGTAAAACTTTTACTTGTCCTAGTGCATCTGTTCCGCCTGTTATTGCTTCTATGTTATATTCTTTTAATTTAATTATACCGTAACCAAATTTATTATATACTTCTTGTAAAGCGTTACAAGCTGCATCTACTGGTCCTACTCCAGTAGCAGATCCCACTTGTTCTGTCCAGTCACCATCAGTTTTTATTTGAAGTCGTATTGTTGCTGTTGGTGTTATATTTATCCCGCACATAACTGATAATTCTTCCAAATTCATCGTTTTTTCTTCTTCTGGTACTTCTCCAATAACAGATGTGGCGATTGCGAATAAATCGGCATCTGATATTTGCTTTCCTTTATCTCCGATTTCTTTAACTTCAGTTCTTATTTCATTGAATTGGGATTTTGATAGATTTGAAAATCCGAATTCTTCAAGCTTAGCCCCTAAGCTATGTCCTCCGGTATGCTTCCCAACAGATATCGACTTTTCAATAATATCTGAAAGTTTATCCGTACGTGGTACTCCTAATAATTCGGGAGTCAAAGGTTCGTAAGTGCGTGGGTTCATAATGACGGCATGTGCATGGATACCAGATTCATGTTTAAACGCATTTGATCCAACTAGTGGGAAATTCGGAGATATCTCAAAACCCGTCATTCTTTCAAGCATTTTTGCAGTTTCGTATAGAAATTTGATTTTCATATTACTTTTGATTCCATATAATGCATATAGAGACATTACCACTTCTTCCATAGAAACATTACCAGCCCTTTCTCCAATTCCTAGAATTGTAGAATGAATTTGACTTGCACCAGATTCTATTCCAGCGATACTATTCGCAGTACTCAATCCAAAATCATCGTGGCAGTGAACCGAGATGCGAACATTTTTAGGAAGCACTTTTCTATGCTCTCTAATAATATAAGCATATCCTTGAGGAGTAATGGTTCCCACAGTATCAGGAATATTTATTCGAATTGCCCCTGCCTCAACAGCTGCTTTATTTGCTTGTATTAAATAGTCTAAGTCTGAACGAGTTGCATCTTCTGCTGAGAATTCTACAGTTGAGTAATGTTCTTTCGCGTATTCAGTTTCTTTAGTTATAGCTTCTAATACCTCTTCTCTTGTCATTTTTAATTTTTCTTTTAAATGGAGATCAGAGGTTGCTATGAACACATGAATTGAGTCCATATCACATTCAATAACTTTATCAATATCTACACGACTTATTCTAGCTAATCCAGTTATTTCTGCATTTAAACCTAGTTTCGAAATTTTTTTACACGCCTCATAATCGCCTTTAGACACTATAGGCATTCCGGCTTCGATTATATCGACACCTAGCTTGTCCAATTGAGTGGCTATTAGAATTTTTTCTTGTAGGGTAAACGATATACCTGGAGTTTGCTCACCATCTCGTAGAGAGGTATCAAAAATATAAACTCTCTCGGGTAGATCTAAGTCTTTAGCAATTTTTTCGATATGCGGAGAAACGAATATCTTTTTAGATTCTTCACTCAAAATTAATCATCTCTTTTAATTTGTTTAAGGTGTTAAATATTTTTGCTTTTTCAGTGTTCATCCCAAACTTTAGTGTTATAAAAAATAGTCTTTCTGTTTCATTTGGGGAGAACACAGACCCTCATTAAAAGTCACCTTAACAAAGATAAATTATATTATAAATAAAAACATTGCGGTATGACTAAAAACTTTTAGTGGTAAATAAATGGAAAATATAGATAGACAAAATCATTAAAAGTCGAATTGAAGAAAAAACATAAAAAAATATTTAAAAAAATCTATGATTAATAAAAATAGCTTAAAAATTGGACGGGAAAATCAATGAAACTAGTAGAGGATAAAAATTTTTGGGATCTTTACAAATTAACTGGGGATTTTTTTGTAATTGATATGAAAGAGGATGCAATAGAAAAGTACGGCGATTTCCTAGAAGGAGAAATAATAGCCGACTTGAAAGAAAGTAAAGATGATAACTTTCGTCGTGGTTGGATTGTTAGAAAAAAGAATGGTTATCCTTATTTAATAATTTATTATGATCAACTTAATTATACTCTAATCATTACAGCTAGAGTAGATTTAAAAAATGAGTAATTGACATTTAAAAGGTGTTTAAATTTTCATACATAACCCCAGAAGTATATTATATAGCAAGTCAAACCTTTAACTCAAATATTTACATTTACGGGAAAAAAATTCTCATAGATACTGGCCATAGTAGCCAATATGCTGAAGGAATTATAAAACATGTGAAATCTTATGATATAGAAATTGATAGGATTGTGCTAACACATAATCATCCGGACCATTCAAGTAATGTTGATATATTTGAAAAAGAATTTAATGTAAAAGTTTGTGTTCATGAAAAATTGGCAAAAAGATATGGATATTTGAAGGACAAATTATTGATTTTAAATGAAGGAGATCTATTAAAAGTCGATGAAAATTTAGAACTTAAAGTAATATATACTCCAGGACATAGTAGAGGAGGAATTTGTTTATATGATGAGAAAAATAAAGTTTTATTTTCCGGTGACACAATTTTTAGTCATGGTAATATAGGTAGAACTGATATAGGTGGAAATATTAATTCATTAGTAAATTCAATAGAAAAATTGCTAAAATTAGATATAGAAGTTTTATGTCCAGGTCATATGGATGCTGTAAAAAACGGGAATAAACATGTCAAAATGTCATATCAATTCGCAAAACAAGTTTCTTCATGGGGAATGTAAAAAAACTAAAAAAAAGGTTAAAATTGCTTCGAAACTTCTTTTATTCGTTTTTCTGCGTCGGAAACCATACGATCCAATAATTCTTTTACGGTAGGAATATCATCGACACCGCCAATTGATTGTCCCAAGAGTACGGCTCCATTTTCGATATCACCCATATATACTAGAGCATAAGCCAGAGCTTCTTTTCTTACTTGTTCTTGAAGTAATCTTTTTGGGTCCAATAATCCTTCCTCTTTCTCTAGTTTCATTTTTTCTTCTCTACTTATTATTTTATTATGCTCCGCGGTGTATTTGTTCTTATGGAGCCTTATAGGACCGAATGCCCCTTGACAGACCTCTGTACTTTCATCCTTACCATCAACTACCATTTGTTTGTAATTTGGATGAAATTCGCAATCCTTTGTCGCTATTAAACGAGAACCCATTTGTATTCCATCTGCTCCCATTGTAAAAGCAGAAGCCAATCCCGCACCATCATAGAATCCACCACCTGCAATAATAGGTTTATCAGGGTAATGTTTTCGGACTTCAGGTATTAAAACCAGAGTATGGACTTTTTCATAAGACTGATGCCCGCCCCCTTCATAACCAACAGCTACAACTCCATCACATCCCGCTTTGAATGTATTATGGACCAATCTAAGAGAAGGGGAGACATGAAAGTGCATAAGGCCAGGTGCTCCTTCTTTTAATTGTTTATGCGGTGGTGCGGGGTTTCCTGCACTAGTTACAACAATTTTAAGACGTTCTTTTATTTCAGTATTTTCTTTACACATCTTTATAATAGTTTCTAGGCATTTAGGATAATCTATTTGAACCCTTGCAACTCTAATGTTACAACCAAATGGTCCTTTACTATGTTCCATTATATAATTGATGTCCATCTCTAATTTTTCCCAGGACATATACGTTATTGCCTTTTTTGGGTCATCAGTAAATTCCCAAGTATCAGGGTCGATTTTCAATCGGCTGCCCCACTGACTAAGAAGTCCCAAGCCACCCGCATTAGTTACAGCAGTAGCAAGCTTGG
>JABXJV010000279.1 GCA_013375355.1 Candidatus Helarchaeota archaeon | reverse complement strand
TTGGAGTTTCGGGAACCGATTTAGGTAGTAGTTATTTTTTACCAAGAATAATTGGATTATCTCGTGCAAGTGAGCTTCTTTATACAGGTCGCTTTATGGATGCAAAAGAAGCAGAACAAGTAGGTTTTGTTTCTAAAGTCGTCCCTGATACGGAATTAATGGCTGCTGCTGGCGAAATGGCTAACAATATGTTAAATAAAAGCCCTTTAGGTCTAAGATTAACAAAAGAGGGAATAAATATGAGCATTGATGCGCCATCTCTTGAATCTGTAATCCTCTTTGAGAACAGAAACCAGGTAATCACAGCTAGCACGAAAGATGCACCAGAAGGAGTTCTTGCTTTCTTCGAAAAACGTGAACCGAGATATAAATTAAGATAAACTTTTTTATTTCTATCTATTTTTTCCTTTTTTTCTTGTTTTGAATTAAAAGAATCCCATAAAAAATATCTTAACTGATTAAAAAAAAAATTAGGAATACATGAAATTTTTTTTAAATATTAGTTATCAAAGACTCCGTACTATGTTTAAATATTAAAATTTTTTAGAAAGAAGTAGGAAGATGCAGGTTAAATAAAGAGTCCTACCCTCGAAATCTACTTTTAACCCCCCTCCTCCCTACATTCCCCTTTTTAACGAGGGTGGGGCTCACCCAAATTAAAGATAATAATTCTAAAGGTAAAACGTTAAAATGAATGAAATGAAATAATTAACTAAAATGATTCAAATTTTTTCATGAATCAATTAGATAATTTCAAAATGTAGTAGGTGTGATGAAAGTGAAAGAGAAAATATTTGATTCTATTTCAAATGATATGATAGGGAGTGAACTTACCTTTTCAGGTTAGCTCATAATTTTTATATTTAGATTATAATGTAAAATAAAAAAAGTTAGATGTAAAGAAAAAATAAAAAAATATTAAAAATCGTCTTTATCTTCTGTCACTTCTTGGACGCCAGTTGCTATTGATGAAGTTTCGTAGAGTTTCCAAATACCATACTTGTTCTTTTGCAATTTAACTCTTGAATAGAAATCTTTTCCGCCGCTTTGTATATCGATAACGGCAAAATTCCTCTTAACTTTTTTTCCTACTAAATGCATTACTAATTCTTCTTTGTCAACTTCGTAATTGTTGTCTGGATTGCCGCCTACGAATGATTTTACGATGTTTGGTGATTCAAGCATGTGTTGCACAAAATAGCCTTCTCCAGACTGAGGCAATTTCAATCCAGAAGGTGAAACTGGATCTTTCTGCATCATATTGGCTTTTACAGTTAAGGTAATCATTGGTTCTCCTTGTTTTTTATCACCGGTTATATATTCTAAAACTCCGATTAAATAAAAAAACACTGTTTTTTCTGGATCATCCGCTTCTTTTTCAAATTTTTCTTTAATTTCTTCCCAATTGTCAATATGCTTCATTTTTAATTTTCTACTCATCAATCCCTTTTTAAGTCCCTTAAGAAACTTTCTGCCCAGTTTTTTAGCTTCTCTATCCCTAGTTGCCCTACTAGTTGTTGCTCCAGTCTTACTTCTTACTTTGTATTTCATGTCTCTTTTTAATTTATCAAGGAATCCCATTTTTATCACATTTATTATTTTTGTTTTAAGATTATTAATTGACTAAATCATTTATATTGTTTACTAATTGTTCAAAATTATATTTTTAAATATTTTAATCATAATATTGCCTTAAAAAGTTACCAATTAAAATCAATTTTTTCATTTTAAATGTATTAAATTAACTCAAAACCAATCAATTAATTTTATTTTTTCCTATTAATATCCAAGAAATATGATGATGAGCTTTTCCGGTAACGCGAGGTTCATAATACTCATGTTCGTACAAATTTTGAATATCTAAGAAATTAAAATCTCGTTCTAATTCATGCTCAGTACAAAAATGAACATAAGTGCCTATAACATACGAATTAGGTTCTCCAGAAATAGGAGTTCCTTTACAATAATGCTCAGGGTCATTAACCGAAAGTGTACTAAGAAATATTAGACCATTTGCTTTTAATACTCTTAAAATTGTATTTCTAAGCGCATTTCGTTCTTTTTTCTTTAATATTTGGAAAAGATTGGAGACGAAAATAACCTCATATTTTGTTTCGTCCAAATCTTTAAAATCGCACTGCCGAAATATAATTTTACCTTTTCTATCTTTGTAATCAAAATTTTTAGCAAGAATTATTGCTTCATTTGAAGAATCTATTCCTAAAATCTTACATTTAACATTTTCTGAAATATAAAATACATCTCGACCATAACCACAGCCAATGTCTAATATTTCTAGATTTTTATTATCTAGGTTACTTTTTTTCAAATATTGTACCGTCAATACACCCAATTCACTAGGTTTTTTTCCCCATAATCGTTTTTCCTTTTTGTATTTATTATCCCAAAACATAATCCATGTTTCCAGATATCATTATGGTTCATTTGATATTATTAAAATGTCTATCACTAAATCTCTAGTTTTTTCTAGTCCTTCAGTAAGATATTTGAAACCTATATATGCTTCAAATATTTGCTCTAAAATTTTTTCATTATCCCGCCCCTCTTGTTTCATCATGCCTTTACCTAACCTTAATTCCTTATCTAATTCGATCATTTTCGCAATCTTTGCAAAAAATTTGTCAGAAACGCGTTTTGATTTCTCTATAGTTATTTCACCACTTGTTAAGTTCTGTTCATAGAAATATTCAACTACAATTAATCCTATTACCGCATCTCCTAAAGTAGCTAATGAGTCATTAGATTTCACTCCATATTGATATGCATAACTTGAATGATTTCTCCAAAAATCTGTATTTTCTTCTCGTATATTATTTTTCATTTCAAATTATCACTCCTTGTTTATCAGGACTTTTTTTAACTCAAAATTTATTAGAATGTAATTAGTTTAAATTAAAATAAATATTAAGTAGAAATTAATTTCTATATAAACTATAAATCAAGGGGAAATTACTTTGAAAAAAAATTTTTGTATAAAAATTACGAGTTTAATTATAGTTCTTTTATGTTTGACAATTCCATTTTTATTTTTAAATCAAAATATTTTTCAAAATCGATTTCAATCATTAAATCTTCCAAGAACTAATAAAGATATTCCAATGGAAAGTAAACAACAGGGGGAATTAATCATTTTTGATGGAATGTTTTACAATTGGCAATGGGATTTAATTTTTATAGGTCCTGTTACATATTCGATGACAGAATCGTACTCATATTTGGGAGGAAATATATTTACTGTAACTGAAAACAATCCATTATTTGGAGGAAATAATACAAGAGATGTTAATAATTTAACGAGATTGATTACTAGTAGCGGTATAATGGATTTTTTCATTGCTGGGGCTCACGAACCTTTTTGTATTTTTAATAATGCTAGTATTGGTAATTCCATCCTAATTGCAACAGCAAATATTTTTGGAGGTGATACAGAAAGAATGTTCCAAGTTACAGGAGAAAAATATATCTCAAAGTTAGGAAGTAGTTTGGATTGTTGGGAACTGACTGATTCTCAAGATAGTGTTGCTTACTATGAAAAGACCACTGGATTATTATTATCTGCCCATATTATGGGAACTTATGACTATACAATGAACGTCACTAACACAAATGTTGTTTTTCCTTCAAACGATTATACACCCCAACTAACAGATGGGAAAGTAATACCAACTGAGGGTGATTCTTCCACCATTTTTAATTTTACAGTAAATTTTACTGATGCTGACAACAATCGTCCAGATTATGTACGAGTTACAATCAACAATACCGCTTATGAAATGAGCCCATTAAATCCGGGGGATAAAAATTACATTGATGGAGCAATATATAATCTAACTACACCACTTCAACCTGGGAATTGCACTTTTTATTTTAATGCTTCTGATGGGATGTATCCAATAGGATTTCCAGCTTCTGGCAGATTAATAGGACCAAATGTAACTTATAAAAATGATTACCCACCTATTTTATCAAATGGAGAAGTAATACCAAATATAGATTATGATTGTGTTCCTTTTACATTCAAAATAAATTACACTGATTTAGATAATAATGAACCTCTTTTTATAAATGTCACAATTGATGGAATTGGAACTTTTCCCATGTCAAAACAAATCCCATCAGATCTAAATTTTATGGATGGATGTATCTATACTTATACAACTATTTTGGATATAGGAAATTATACCTATTATTTTAATGCTTCAGATGGGGTTAATGCCACTAATTTTCCAGCTATTGGCTACCTAATCGGTCCAAATGTAACTGCTTCTCCTCTGGGAATTTTTGATGGAATGTTTATCAAGTGGACAGGAAAATACGAAGACACTTTTTTCGGTATTTTTGATTGGAATGGAACTGAAATCTATTCTTATTTAAGTGGGATCAGTTTTCAGGTCGATGAATCGGTCAATTGGTTTGGTGGTATGCAGGCAATTACAACTCGTGATATTGATATAGAAACAAGAATTATTTCAAATGCTGGAACTCTCTATTTCTGGACTGACGACGATCATGAAATATTTTGTATACCGAAAACTACTACTATGTACGACATAATACCGATTGCTACACCTTGGATGGGAAGTGATGAATACAATTTTAATGTCACTGGTGAAAAATTAATTGATATCTTAGGTAGATATCAGAACTGTTGGGAATTAACAGGACCATATGGTAGTATAGCTTATTATGAAAAATACTCAGGTGTGTTAATAAACGCTACATTTTATGATGCTTCAAATTATATCTCCACTTTAATAATAACAGATACAAATGCTGTTTTTAAACCAAATGATTACGCTCCACAACTAATGGATGGTAAGGTTGAGCCAATCGAAGGAAATTCTACCACAATTTTTAATTTTACAGTAAATTATTCCGATGCTGATGATAATCGTCCTATCTATATACGAGTAACAATCAACAATACCGCTTATGAAATGAGTCCACTAGATCTGGGAGATAAGAATTACGTAGATGGAGTAATATACAATCTAACTACTCCACTTCCACCAGGAAATTGCACTTTTTATTTTAACACTTCTGATAGTTTGTATCAAGTAGGATTCCCAGATACTGGCAGAATGATAGGACCAAATGTAACTTATATAAATGATAATACTCCACAATTAAGTTCTGGTAGCGTAACACCTACTAATTCTTATAGTAATATACCATTTCTCTTTCAAGTAACTTATACTGACGCAGACAACAATCCACCAATTTATATCAATATTACTTTAAATAATACAGAAACATTTGCTATGGAACAACAAAATCCATATGATTTAAACTATATAGATGGTTGTATTTTCGAATTTGAAACTTATCTAACACCTGGAAGCTATTCATTTCATTTTAATACTTCGGATGATGGATTAATCGAAATAGGCTATCCTATTAGTGACTTCATAGGACCGAATGTTTCATATCCACAATTTGAAATCTTTGATGGGATGTATTATTCGTGGGAGGGTAATTACATGGGAATGGATTGGAACGGTACAGAAGAATTCTCCTATCAAAGTGGAGTAACATTTCATGTTGATGAATCATTAAATCTTTCTGGAACTCCGTCCTCCAATCAAAGAGATTTAAATATGGCGACTCGGTTAATTACAAATTCAATAGGGCCCTTATTAACGTGGTCTGATGGAACACATGACCCATTCTTCATATTTAATACAACTACAATAAATGATCAAGTAAATATTTCCGTTTTGTTTGTTGGAGATGTAAATTTTACGGTCATCGGAGAAAAATATATAAAGATATCGGGAACTTCTTTTGATTGTTGGGAATTAATTGATGGTCAGGGGAGTACAGCATATTATGAGAAAAAAACAGGAATTTTAATAAATGGTACATTTGAGGGTGGGATTTTTCCGTATAATATCACTATAACTGCTTCTAATGCTCATTTTCCCCCAAATGATTTTGCCCCACAATTATTAGATGGAAAAGTTGATCCTTTAACGGGTAATTCAACCACTATTTTTAATTTTACTGTAAATTATACAGATGTTGATAATAACAGACCTGAATATATTCGAATTACTTTGAATGAGACTTCTTATGATATACAACCCTTGGATCCGACAGATACAAACTATATTGATGGAGTTATTTATAATTTAACAACTCCTTTGCAAGCAGGTAATTACACTTTTTATTTTAATGCATCTGACGGATTGTATGAGGTAGGATATCCCCAAGTGGGTAAGTTAATTGGGCCGAATATAACATATATAAATGATAATACACCTATTTTATCAAATGGAGAAGTAATACCTATTGTAGGATATGAAATAATTCCCTTTACATTTAAAGTAAATTATACAGATTTTGACAATAATGAACCTCTTTATATTAATGTCTCAATTGAGGGAGTAGGTACTTTTTCTATGTCAAAACAAGACCCAATGGATCTAAATTTCATGGATGGATGTCTATACATAAGTTCAGTTTATTTGAATGAAGGAAATTACACTTTTTATTTTAATACATCGGATGATGAAATCATAGATGTTGGTTTTCCAGCTATTAACGCTTTAATTGGCCCAAATGTAACTATTTCACCTCTAGGAATTTTTGATGGCTTGTTTATTGAATGGGCAGGAATGACTATATTCATGGGGATGCCTTTTGCTTGGAGTGGGCGTGAAGATTATTCATATATAAGTGGAAACACTTTTCACGTCGAAGAATCAGTTAATTGGATAATACCAACAAATGCAACCCGTGATATAGATATAGAAACGAGGATTATTTCAAATGCTGGAACTGAACCTTTCTATTTCTGGGGAAACAGTTATCATGAACCGTTTTCAATTCCGAAATCTATTAAATTGTCCGATACTATACCGATTGCTACCCCTTGGGGAACTGAAGAATATATTTTTACGGTCACAGGCGAAAAATTAATTAATATTCTAGGCTTGACCCTAACCTGTTGGGAATTAACAGGTCCACAAAATAGTTTAATTTATTATGAGAAATACTCAGGTTTATTAATAGATGCCACATTTTACGATGCTTCAAGTTTTTCCTATACTTTAGTAATAACAAATACAAACGCTGTTTTTGAGACAAATGTTACAGAGGAGAAACCGAGTGGTCCTCCTTCTTTAATTCTTCTACTACCTTTTCTGTTGAAAGAAGAGCTGGCTATGTCAATCATAATAATTATTATAGGAGCTGTTGCTGCGACAATTGGGATTTTATTATTCATTAAATATCGAAAAAAACCTATTCAAAAACGTGTTATTAAGGTAAAACACCCAAAAATGATCTCTAAAGAAGAGCCTAAATTAATAAAGGATGATATTGAAGCACACATTATTGAAAAAGAGCCTAAAGAATCCGAATTAAAAGAATCAATTAAAGAGCTTGAATTTCTGGTTAAAGAAAAAAAACCTATTACTAATGATTCATCAATAGAGCGTGAAATAAAAGAGATTGAAGCGATATCGGATGAAGAAATTCAATATATTCAAAATTTAGAAAAAGAACAACTTATTGAACACATATCGAATATTAAAATGGATATGTTGGATACCTTACCTTTAAATCATCCTATAATTATCGAGGTAACAAAATGGAGAGCCGATATCATCGATTATGCTTTGGCGAATTTGACTCGAGATGATGCAAAACGATTAATTATCGCCATGAAAAAATGGGAAAAAGAAATTTTTCAATCCAATTGATATTCTATTTTAAACATAAATGATGGAGAACATAATAATTCTTTATCTTCATATAGGACTTGGTTATTTTCTATTGGATAAAATCTGATGTATTTATGATTTATATATTAAGTAGCTATAATTAAGGTTATAGGTGATAATTTAGGAAGGAAAGACAATTCCTCAAATGAAAGATTTTTCCTTTCGAAATTAAATTAACTAAAAGAATTGGAGGTGATAAATCATATGACAGAAATCTCAAAAGAATTAAAAATAATGTTAATAGTTGACGTCATTACTGCTTTTATCTACGGTTTTCTTTTTATGATAATTCCAGAGGTAGTTTATGTATTAAGAAATTACCCTCATTTTGCCCCACAGTTCTGGCGTCTTTGGGGTGGAACTTGTTTCGCTATGGGAATCTTTTGTTTAATAGCAGTTAAGAGAGCAGAGTGGGAGAATATAAAAATCTTTTTAGAATTTGGGATCTTATGGCTTATTTTTGCTATTGTTGTAAATATGTTAGCTTTTACCATTGTAATTTACTCAGCAACTGCGTTGTTAAATCAATGGGTTGATAATATATTAATTATCGTTCTCATTATTGCTAACAGCTATTTCTATATAAGAGAAAATAAGTAGGAATGCAAATAAAATCTAATAGCTTTTTTTAATCCTTTTTTTTAAAACGGGAAAGATTATAAATTCAATTGCATGTCTAATTCCTTTGTCGCTATTAAATATTTATTCATTGTGGTCGTGCCCCCGCCGATCGTGTGTATTCTAATATCCCTATAGTATCGTTCGACATGATAAATTGTGCCATAGCCAAATTTGGTCCAACCTTCACCCCCCAGAATCTGAAGCGAAGAATCTACGATTTCCTTTCCTGCTTCACTTGCATACATTTTAGCCATCGCTGCTTCCCGCATGAGGGCTCTAGGTGGCAATTTTTCATCGATCATTTTTGCTACTCTATAACAAAGAAGTCTCGAAGCGTCCAATTTAGTTGCCATATCGGCAATTTTAAAATATATTCCTTGTTTTTTTGCGATAACGGAGCCAAATTGTTCTCTTTTTTTTGCGAAGTCCTTTGCCTCTTCGAATGCACCAGTAGCAATTCCAATACATTGACCCGCAATTGTGGTCCTTTCGGTGTTAAATTGAGTCATTAAGATTTTATGACCATCTCCCTGATTTCCAACTAAATTTTCCTTTGGAACTCTTACATTATCCAAAATAATTTCTCCATTCCTAAAGCCTCTCCTTCCCATATATTTATATTGTTTTGTTGAAAATCCTCGAGTATTATCTTCTACCACAATACACGACATATGCTTTCTTTTTCTTATTAAATTCGGATCCGTTACGCAATATATAAGATTCAATTTTGATTCTCCAGCATTTGTAATAAACCTTTTTTTTCCGTTAATAACCCATTCATCGCCGTCTAAATCAGCTTTGGTTTTCATATTTGCTACATCTGAACCAACAGTTGGTTCAGTAATGCAAATGGAACCGAATTTTTCTCCAGTAGTTATAGGTTTTAAATAAGTTTCAAGGATGTAATCAGAGCCACCGGTATATAGAGCTTTTCCAATAAACATTGAAGCCCCAAAAGCTATTCCAGGAGCAGCGGACACTCTGCAAATTTCTTCAGCCAATAAAGTTGAATTAATAACTCCCGGATCTTTTAGCCAACCTCTATAATATTTTTTAAAAGGAAGTGATAATAGATTTTCTTTCCCCATTTTTTTGTAAATTTCACGTATGAGTTGAAAATCATCATTTTCTTCAATATCATCTGCAACGGGTGAGATATGGTCTAATACAAACTTTTTAGCCTCATTTCGAAATTTGATATCTTCTTCAGATAATCCCCAATTCTTTCTATATTCTGTTTCTTCATTCATTTCTAATCATCATGAAATACGCAATATAAAATTATTATTCTTTCTATGATTTTATAAAGAAAACTTCCATTTTTTTTCTAAATAAAAAACTATTTTTAATCAATATATCAATTTAATAGTTGGTGAGAAAAAATTTTAGAATTTGGATGGCAGAATCAAATTATCTCAATTAACTTAGATAATGAAAAACATAAAATTTTTGGAATAGAGGAAGAAACAGCGCATAATTATCTAGGAGGACGTGGACTTGGAGTAAAACTGCTCTGTGAAAGAATTTCAAAAAATATTAATCCTTTGTCTTCTAAAAATTATATAATTTTTGCTACGGGACCAATTACTGCAACTTCAGTTTATACATCTGGACGATTTTCAGCAGTTTCTAAATCCCCATTAACTGGAACTATTGCTGATGCAAATTCTGGTGGGATTTGGGGAGTTTCCTTCAAAAAATGTGGGTACGATAGCTTGATGCTGACAGGTGCTGCAAAGTCTCCAATTTACATGTATATTGATGATAATGACGTTAAAATTGAAGATGCTCAAAAATTATGGGGATTAAATACACACGAAACAACTAATAAATTACTAGAAATTTATGGGAATAGAGCTAAAATTCTGTGTATAGGTCCGGCTGGAGAAAATTTAGTTAAATTCGCATCTATTATGAATGATAAAAACCGAGCATTGGGTAGAGGTGGACTTGGGGCCGTAATGGGCTCAAAAAAAATTAAAGCTATTGTTGTAAAAGGAAATAAAGAAGTTAAAATAGCTGATAAGGATAAATTAGATTTTTTTCTAAATGAAACTAAAAAATGGCTTGATGCTATAACAATAACTGGAAGATCCCTTCCGACGTTTGGAACTGCTGTATTAGTTAATATTATTAATGAGTTCGGATTGTTTCCTATTAGAAATTTTCAAGAGGGATATTCTGATCTAGCAGATAAAGTTTCGGGGGAAAGTATTAAAGAAAATATTCTAGTTAGAAAAACTGGCTGTTATAAATGTCCTATAGCATGTGGTAGATTAACTGAAGTAGATGGTAAAACTGGTAAAGGACCTGAATATGAGACGGTGTGGGCTCTTGGTCCAGAACTTGGAATTTTCGATCTTAAAAAAATTACTAAAGCAAATTATAGATGCAATGAATTAGGAATAGATACAATTTCAACGGGTGTTACTATCGGATGTGCAATGGAATTAAAAGAAAAAGGATTTTTTAATGAAGCACCTTCATTTGGTGAAGTAGATAAGTTAGGTTCATTAATCGAGGATATAACTTATAGAAATGGAATTGGTAATGAACTTGCAGAAGGTTCAAAAATTTTAGCTGAATCCAAAAGCCATCCCGAATTTGCAATGCAAGTTAAAGGATTGGAATTACCTGCTTATGATCCTCGGGGAGCACAAGGACAAGGTCTGGCTTATGCAACTTCCAATCGTGGTGGATGTCATTTAAGGGCATATATTATCGGTCCTGAACTACTTGGTGTCCCAACTTTATTTGATCGATTTCAAACCTATAATAAACCTGATTTAGTTATTCGAACTCAGAATATTAATGCTATGCTTGACTCTATAATAATTTGCAAATTTACTGCTTTCGCAATTTCTGAAGATTTTTATTCTAGGCTATTAACTGCTGTCACAGGAATTAAATTCTCATCAGAAGATTTAATGACAATTGGTGAGCGTATCTGGAATTTAGAACGCCTTTTTAATATTAGAGAAGGTTTTTCAAAAAAAGATGATATATTACCAAAAAGATTTTTGACAGAACCCCTAAAAAAAGGAGGATCTAAAGGTAAAGTTGTAAAGCTCGATGAGATGCTTTCAGAGTATTATACTGCAAGAGGATGGGATCAAGACGGAACTCCTCTTAAAACCACTTTGGAAAAACTAGGACTAAAGGAGTTGACTGTAAATGTCTGAAATAGATTTAGAAATTTATCAGGAATTTAAAAAATATGGAAAATTTTTAAGAGAACATGGTTTGATATCCTCTCATGGGGGTAATATTAGTTTGAAAAGAGGAAACAATATCTATATCAAACGTACTGGTGCGATGTTAGGTGATTTAAAACCTACTGATGTTGTCAAAACTGATTTATATAAAGAAGATAGTAAAATTCTCTTGGCTTCTAAAGAATTACCTGTTCATAGAAATATATTATTAAATACTGGAGCTCTTGCAGTTATTCATGCTCATCCTCCATATTCTATTGTCTTAAGTTTTCTCTATGATGAAATTATTCCAATTGATATTGAGGGTTCCTATATTATTAAAAAACTCCCAGTAATCCAATTAGAAGTAGCAACTGCAAGTGATGAAAGTGCGGCTAAAGTCCCTCAAGTATTACAAGACTATAAAGTCCTTATAATTCGAGGACATGGAACTTTTGCACATGGATCAAGCCTTGAAGAAGCTTATATGTGGACTACTGTTGCTGAATCCGTATGTCATTTAGTATATTTAGCAAAAAAAATCGGTATTGACGTAGAAAAAGAAGGATTAAGAAACTGGTAATTTTTTAGTTGTAATTTTAAAAAGATAAAGAATTTAATATAACCAATTAATTTATATTGTATTTAACCTCCTATTGGTGATAATTATATGAATATTAGACGTGCAAAAACAGATGATTTACAGCGAATAGCCGAATTATGGTGGGAAATGCACACTTTCAACTCTAACTTTGACGATAGATATTATGAGACAAAACCAAAGGATGAGTGTATCAAATGGAAATATGGTTTTTTCAAAGAAATCCTTGATAAACTGGACCATCTGGTCTGGGTGGCTGAAGATAACAATAATGTAGTTGGTTATGTTTATGTCCAGATTTTAAAACGTCCTCCCATCTTTAAATATAATCAAATTGCAAAAATTCAAGAAGCGAGTATGACTAAAGAGTACCAGCAAAAAGGGCTTTTTAAACAAAGTTGGAATATCATATTAAATGAATTAAAAAGCAAAAATATCAAGATGGCAGAATTAGAAATTGACCTTAATAATCCTGCACATTTTGCTTATTGGAAAGTAAATTTCTATAAACGTTTATGGCATATGATCTGTTTCCTTGAGGACTAGCTAATTGAAAAAGAAATAAAACAAAAAAATAAAACAGGAATTAAATTATAAAAACTCTTGAAATTTGTTATTCACCAGCTCTAGCCATTGCAATCAAAAGTATAGCAGCACAGATAATAACCGTTATAATATCTACAATAATTATGGGTAAGGCGCTTGGTAAAAACTTAGCCATAGCGAATAATCCAAAAAAGTCAATAATACTTGTCCAAAGAGCATAAATCCAGACTACTAGAAATAATCCTCCAGCACCACCTCGTTCAGACATAAGTACCCCACCCCCAATAAATCCAAATATACCCATTAAAATATCGAGTGTTCCATGAAAATTTCCATATACTAAAGGATAATATGACCAATTTATTGCATTAATAGAAGCTAAAAATTGTGCTATTGCCAAATAATAAAACACAAACCTTAAGATAAGTAAGACGCCAATCAGAGTTGTTACAATTCCATACGAAACTGATCCTTCTTCAGAACTCATATTTTCTAACTCCTAAATTATTATATTTTATATCAAAGTAAAAATATAAAAAATTACCCAAAAATGCAATTTTATTATTTCAGATTGTGAAAAAATATTAAACAATTAAAATTTTTTAGATTAAAGCTTATTAAATTCGAATTTTTACTTAATAACGATTGCAGGTTTGGAAGGTAGTGCTTGTTTTGATTTGGGTATTGTCGAACTTTCTTCTTGATTAATAATTATTTCAGTTTGAAATTTTTGCTTTAGATTGCCTTGTATTTGTTTGAAGAAGCTTAATTCATTATCATATTCCAGCACTAGGTCTGGGAAATTCCCTGGATTACTTAGTAGCTTTGGAATTAATTTAGCGATTTCTTTATTATATTTCTTTAAATCAGTGCTCATTACTTTCTTCATTATATTTTTCATTGCGACAGTTTGTTTGATATCCTCTTGAATTAATTTATAGAGATTAAATTTCCATTTTGCAGCGACACAAATTTCGATTTGTGAAATACTAGGTAATTTTATTATCTTCAGGATTTCTTTAATATCATCTATTATATTATTGTACATTCTCCATTTTTGCTCAATTTCTCGGTTTAGGAATTTCTCATTAAATTCTGGCCATTTTTCAAGACTTACAAATGGTTTTTTTCCTCGCTTCTCCCAAACTTCTTCGCATAAGTGAGGTGTAAAAGGTGTAAGAATTATAATTAAAATATGGATACATTCATTATATATATCTGTATTAACGCCTTCTCTTTTATATGTCCTAATCTTTTCCACCAGATCTGTAATTACGTTGGTTGCATCCCTAATTTTCAAATCTTCTATGGATTCGGTTACTTTTTTAATTCCATTATGTAAATGGAATAACATAAAATCATCCGCGATTTCAGATTTTTTATGTGTTGTTTCAATATCTTCTAAGAATAAATTATAAACTCGGTTTATGAAAGTGGCAACATTATTTACGCCTGCATCAGACCATTCCAGCTCTCTTGTAGGATTAGCTGTAGTTAAAATAAAAAAACGAGCTATATCTGCACTATAGGAATCAACTATTACATTAGGATCGACTACATTTCCTAAACTTTTTGACATTTTTGTACTTTTCATTAAATGAGATTGTCCGCATTCTAAACATTTTCCCTCTTTATATTCTCCGTGATGTAAAAATTTATTACAGTTCACACAAAATGGATGTTCTTTATTAACCATCCCTTGCGTTAGCAGTTTTAAGAACGGCTCATTCCCTTCGAAAAAGCCAAAATCACGTAATACTTTTGTAAAGAAACGAGCATATAATAGATGTAAAATTGCATGTTCAATTCCTCCAATATATAAATCAACTGGCATCCAGTAATCAATTTGTTTTTTATCAACTATTCCTTTATGATATTTTGGGGTGCAAAATCTAAAGAAATACCATGAAGAGTCAATGAAGGTGTCCATTGTATCAGTCTCTCTTTTTGCTGGTTCTTCACATTTTGGACAAATTGTATTAACAAAATCATCTGACGTTTCTAAAGGGTTACCTGAACCAGTAAACTTTACATCTTTAGGTAATTTTACTGGTAAGTCTTCGTAAGGTACAGGAACTACGCCACATTGTTCACAATAAGTTATTGGAATTGGCGTACCCCAATATCTTTGTCTAGAGATTAGCCAATCTCTTAATCTATAATTGACAATTGCACTTCCTTTACTTTTTTTCTCTAATTTATTAGAAATTTCTTTTTTTGCAGCTTCATTATCCAATTGGTTAAATTCTTCTGAATTTACTAGCTTTCCTTCTCCAATATAAGCCCTACTCATCTTATCTAGATTTAATTTGAAATCAAATGGTTGGATGACTATACGAATAGGCAGATCAAATTTCTTAGCAAATTCGAAATCACGTTGATCGTGGGCTGGAACTGCCATAACAGCACCTGCACCATATTCATATATAACAAAATTACCAATATAGACAGGAATTTTCTCGTTATTGATAGGGTTTATAGCATATTTTCCAATAAACATTCCCTTTTTCTCGATTTCGATGTCAGTCCTCTTAAATCGATCTATTTCTTGAACTTCTTTTAGTAATTTTTTGAATTCCTTCTCGTATTCCGTTCCTGTTACCCATTTTTCTACTAAAGGATGTTCAGGTGCAAAGATGAAAAATGTTACTCCGTACAAAGTATCTGGTCGAGTTGTAAAGATCGGAATTATTTCATTGGAACCATCAATTTTAAACTCAACTTGGGTTCCTTCACTTCTTCCTATCCAATTTCGTTGCATAATTTTTACTTTTTCAGGCCAATCCAAATTATCTAATTCATTTAGAAGTTCTTCCGCATAATTTCTAATTTTTAAAAACCATTGTTTCAAAAACTTTGGTTTTACTTGTGTCGAACAACGCCAACATTTTCCGTTTATAACTTGTTCGTTGGCTAATACAGTATTACACGAGCTACACCAGTTCACATATGATTCTTCTTGATATGCTAACCCTTGTTCGAATAATTTTAGAAACACCCATTGATTCCATTTATAGTTGTTTTCGTCATGACTATATATTTCGCGGTCCCAATCATAACTTAAACCTATGCTTTTTTGCTGTGATTTAATTGCTTGAATATTGTCGTTGGTCCATTTTTCAGGATCAATACCATGTTGAATAGCAGCATTTTCAGCAGGAAGTCCAAATGAATCATAGCCCATAGGATACATTACATTGAATCCTTTCATTCTTTTAAATCTTGCAAAGCAATCTCCAATGGAGTAATTTCTAAGGTGTCCCATATGAAGCGCAGCACTTGGATATGGGTACATTTCCAAGCAATAGTATTTTTCTTTAGTTTTATCAACATCTACCTTGAAAATTTTAGCTTCTTTCCATTTTTTTTGCCATTTTTGCTCTATTTCTCTCCAATTTACTTTGCTCATTCTAAACCTACTTCGATTTCTTGAATTCAATTTAAATATGCTAATATCATTCTTCTATTTTTAATGAATTAAACTTATTAAATTTGATTCTTTTAATAATCGCCATTATTTACTTTTCAAATAATATTAATAGTATATAAGAAAAAATCTCATAATCCAATAAAACTTTTTGAGATATTTATTTTTGAAAAGAATTATCTTAATTCTTCATAATCTCAAAAAAAAAATTAAAAAAAAAGTTGAATAATTTAAGTTTTATCCACCCATACCCATTTCAAGACCGTATTCATCGGCTAGAACTTCAAATAGAGGTCGTAATGCCATTGCTTTTGCCATTTCTCCCTCCATTTTTATTTCACCTGACATGTATGCACTCATCATGTCGCTTTCGCCTTGCATCTGTTTTAAAAAGGTATCTTTGTTTATTGTTATTGTTAAATCTGCATCATCAATCTTTCCTGAACCAGCAGAGAATTTTCCATCAGCAATTTTCATGAACATATGGACATCTAAATCTGGAACTTGCATTTGAAGTGCCATATCATCCATATCTTCAAGTTCTTCCTGTGCTTCTTCAGAAGCGGCGATAAGCTCAGCCATTCCTTCAAAAAAGGTTGGCATAACAACTTTTGCTAGGGGAACAAGCTCCTCAATATCAACATTAGCCATTTGTTCTCTCATCTTAGGCATAAATTCTTTAAGCTCTTCATCTTTTACTACTTCAACAAAACCTATATCTTTAATTTTAGCCATAATTTTGGGTATATCTTCTTTTAATTTGGCTGCATCTGCGCCTTCAAGTCCTTTTACCATATTTCTAAGTTCTTCCACATAATACACCTTTACTTTATAATTTTCTTCGAAATTCTCTACTATTTCATATTTATTTTTATAATGACTTTTCAAATATGATTTGCTTCGAGTATTTCAAAGAAATTGTACTTAATTGTTGAAAAGTAGTATTTTATTTGAATTAAAAAAGTTTCCTATTTTTAACTATCTAATATAGAACAATTTATTCCACTATTATAAAATAAAGTAAATATATGATAGAAACTTTTATAAAATAATAAAAAATGAATTAAAAATTTTTAAAATAATTCTAAATTGGTGGTTTCATTATGAAAAAAATTAAAGCTTCAATTCTGATATTCTTGATGGCTATTATCTATCCAATTAGTGTTTACACGATAAGTTCAATTGATTATTCCATTCTTCCAATATTGCCTAAAAATGAAACCCTTTCAACTAATGCTGGTGCAAGATACAATGATTCTTTATACGGTGATCAGTGGGCTATGCCAACAGTCGGTGCACATCTTGCTCATGCTATGAATGTTACTGGTAAAAATCTTACAAATCCTTCTGACCCTATAGTCGTCGCGGTGTGTGATACTGGGATAGATACTAATCACCCTGATCTAGTAGGTAACATTATTGGGAACATAAGTTTTGTCCCTGAAGAAGCTCTTGGAGAGGATTACAATGGTCACGGTACACATTGTGCGGGGATTATTGCGGCAACAATGAATAATACTAGAGGAATTGTTGGTGTCGCCCCAGAAGCGAAAATTAGAGCATATAAAGTTCTTAATAGATCAGGCGAAGGAGAAATTGATTATCTAAGACAGGCTATTGACGATATCGTTGCTAATTATCCACCTAATAAATCCGATGGATTAGGAGTTAATGTTATCAGTATGTCCCTTGGAGTATTTATAGAGGATTATGATGCATTAAGTCCAGCTAAAAAATTGGTATATGAAAATTTAAATTCTAGCATTAATAATGCTTATGCCGCAGGAATAATCTTATTAGCAGCAGCAGGAAACAATAAAAAGGGTATAGTATGTTATCCAGCGGCATTTCCAAATGTATTAGCAATTACTGCTGTCGATGTTTTTCAACATAGGGCCTCATATTCAAATTGGGGTCCTGAAGTTAATTATACAGCACCTGGTGGAGATTTGTGGAATGATTTCTTTTTAGTAGGAGTTCTATCCACATACAAGGGAGGAGGATACGCGTATATGGCTGGAACTTCTATGGCGACTCCAGTGGCTGCAGGAGTGGTAGCTCTTTTATTTGGAAATGGTACACATCACACCAATATAACAAAAGAGTTAACGGCTAGAGCTAAACCTAAAGGTGCACCAGGTTGGGATCCAGTTTTTGGAGATGGATTGGTTCAAATTGTAGCTAGTGATTTTGATTATAAAGATTGGTTTTGGGATCATTATATGCTTGATGTATTATTGGTATATTACACGCTATTTGGTGCATATTTAGAACCAGAAACTGAAATCAATTGGGTAATGTGGGCTATAATCGGCGGTGTTATAGCATTTTTCGCAGTAATTGCTATATATGAAATGAGAGCAAGATGAATTAAACAGAATTACTTTACATCCACTTCTTTTTTTTATAAACATTCTCTTGAGTATAAAATAAAAGAAATAAATAAATTTTCTAAAAAAGAAAGAGAAAAAATTTAATTATTAAGGTGATTTTTTAGATTTTTCGTCAATGTGTTTTTCTAAATCATCGTATTCTGAGTCATCAAGAGTTCCTACTTTAGTTGCTTGTTCTTTCCGCTTCTTCTCAGCTATCTTCATGGCTTCATCAATTTGTTTTTTAATTTCTTCTTCGGAAGGCAATTCTTCTTCTTCGCCCATTTTAGACTCACCAAATATAATTAATAATCCAAATTCACAAACAAATTGGAAATTGTTATAATAGATCTGGATCATGAAATATAAACATTTAGTTCTTCAATTTGGAATAAGGCAAGGTTTTATTTAAAATCACAAAGTCAAATTCAATTTAGTTTATTATTTAAGAAAAAGAAATTAAGAAATGTAAATAAAAATCAGTTTAAAAATAAAAAATAGGTGTTATATAGATTTTTTTAACTTAAATCTATTTTGAGAAGATTTCATCAACTTGAATATGAGCCCGCTCTACGGTATAATCATAACCCTTCTGAAGGATACGTTTAGTTTGTTTTTTAATTATACCTGGAACTTTAAGAAGCTTTTTCTCGGTCACAAGAAGATTTAGACCTCTTAAAGTATTTTGGAGTTGTTCTTCGGTAAATTGCATAAAAGTATTACGGGATTTAAATGCATTTCTAATAATTTCTTCATATGACTCACCAGGACTATCCATCAGCTTCTTTGTCAATAGAAGTTGTTGAGCAAAGCCCTCTTTTATAAGTTGAATCATTTCTTCTGCTTTTTCGTGTTTCTTATCAAATCTATTATACGAGGGGTCGTTTTCTGTAAGGTTATCAAATCTTTCTTCAACAATATTAATAGCTGAATCCATGCACACTTCGTTTCCATTAAACTCTAGTGCACAGTCAAATAACGTATTAAAATTTTCTAGAGCATGTTCTCGAATAGAGGGAGCAATAAATATTTTATATAGCCAACTAGCAATGGGATTTAATAGCCAACCTGTTATTCCGCCATATAAGTTATGACGAACTTGATCTTTCATATATTTCATTCCGATATCAAATTCTTCCATGAATTTTTCTAATATTAAATCCCGTTTTTTTTCTATTTCCATTTAATTGCCTCCATTATTATAATATATTTTATCTAAATTCGATTTTTTTCTATTATTTCCGTAATTCATCAATTGTTCTACAATAATTAGCCCGAAATCTTGAAGGATGACGGGCGCAAACATGATGTCAGGATTTTTTTTAACTATATTGATAACCTTGTTAGAAAGCTCTAGTTCATCATCTAAAGCCTTTTCTGCCATTTCGCGATTAGGGAGAGCCAATCTAGCAAGATCTTCGTAAGTCTCAAAATTACCTTTCTTATAAGCATTTAATAGTTGTTGTGCAACAACAATTCTGTGTTTAAAAATCTCTTTTACTATATTTTTAATCTCATTAAATGCCTCATGCCTTTTTCTCAAATAGGAAATTGTCAAATCATATTTAATATAATGGTCAAAGTTCCCATTTGTCAATATTTCAATATCACTGTCAGAATCTAATTTTATTGCGTTATCAAGAATTAGATCAATTTGTTTATGGACTTTCTTTCTGATATCAGGAGCAACACCTAATTTAAAAGCTAAATCGATTGGACTACCAAGTCCGAATGTCTCTTTTTGAATAACTTTACTGACATGTCGTAAACCTAATTTAATTTCTTCACGATATGTATCTCTAACTAACTGCTTTGCTCGTTCCAAGTCAGCCACTGCATCTTCAGTCATTTTTTTTCTTCCGACATAAATACTCTTTTTTTAATATTTAAACATCAAATTAATGTATTTGGAGTAATAGAAATCAAAACTAATTAAAAAGTGTTTCGCTCTAGGTAAAAACTATTAGTTAAAAAACGGATTGAATAAAAAGCTCTCGTTTTTTCATTTTATGGTTCTAAAATTTTATGAATATAAAATATTTATTGAATATTATAATTCTTCAATTTTTTTTTTGATGAAGAATCAATATATTTTTTAGAAATGGTAGAATTATTAAGTTAATATCGAGAAGAATTATTTTTATTATTAATTTTTAAACGAAAAAAAAAGAATTAAAGATATTAGCGTGAGGTAATGAGGATGCCTTATACATATGGCGATATTCCGGATGATGTGAGGACAAAAAAATTCTATCCTATTGGAAGACACATGTGGCGACTTTATACAAATCTTGGCTATGAATATTTAGAAAGCCTAATTGAACCAGTTATTAATGAAATCAGTTATCCCCTCGCGAAACTTAGATTAGATGAGGCAATTTATACTGCTAAAGGAATAATGGAGGGTCGCCTTAAAGAGCCGGAAAAAATCATGGCAGATACATTATTTCCTCCGGGCGGATTCATTAGATCCGATCTGCAACAAGGTAGTATGAAATTATATTACGGTGAGAGTGTTGATTGTACTTACATAGTTTGCCGCGATGATACGGAAGAAGTTATTTTCATGATAAATGGTCATTTAGAAGATGGAATCCCAGTTGATTGGTGGATGGTAGGTCCTGATGATGAATTATTAAATCGTAGGCATCTTAAACTGGGAGTAAAATTAAAAGAAATTCCTAAACGAACAAAAAGTCTCTCTGATGCCGGAAGCAGATTTTTGGAACTCTTACGGGATGTACGGAATGAAAGAACTCCTCAATGGAGTGTTTCTATGTATCAAGTTGGAATTGCTTGGGGATCGTCTGCAGATAATTTAATTTTTGCTCTTAGTTCATATGAGGGATTAGCAGGACTCTTTGATGGTATATCTACTAAGACATTATTTAATTTGGGTGATTATTACTTCATATACGTTCCAATGCCTCCAATTATAAATACAATGGTTTATGCTGGGAGGGAAAGATTTACTTTAATGACATCGAACCTTATGAGTCATGGAAGATTATATTTCCAGCATATTGAGGATGAATATATAGCCATATTCAAGGAAAAATTTTCGGAAATCTATGATGTTGGTTTTAAAATGAACTTGGAAAAGAATGGAATCCCATATCCAATACAAACGTTAAAATGTCAATTACCGAATTTTCGAAAAAAGAAAACATATGAAGAAGAAAAATTTGATTTCAAATATGGGGAAGGGCCTTGGATAAAACTAGAAGAGCTTCAAATTGATCCTGAGGAATTGCACAAAGGGTATTTTTTCGATATCGACCATGAAACCAAAGCTGGTTCATTCGATAAAGAAAAACATTTAATTTCGTCAGGAATTGGCAGAAATACTGAATTTTATAAATAATTTCTCTTGTAATGACAATGTCTTTTAATAATTTTTTATACAATTTTTCAGAGTACGCTTTAAGCAGACTATTCCGGGTTATTACTGGTATAAAAATAAGATACCGTGAAAAACTGGATGAAATCTGGATTTATCAGTTAGAAAAAATAGATCCCAAGATTTTAAATTCTATTGAAAATAAAATCTGGAAAGAATTTAAAATAAAGACCAAAATAATGCCCGATATAATTGAAATACCAAAAAAAGTAAGACGTGGCAATTTTATTGTCACTACTGCTGCTGCAAGGATAATTAATGATAAAATAGAAAGACCAGAAGATACAGCATTACTATTTGTTACAAAATATGCGATTACACCATTTCCTTTTTTAACGACTAGAATTTTACAGACTATTTTCCCAATCCTAGGCACAAGTTATATACTTTACGGAATTTGTTTTATTACAACTTTTAATGATCGGCTGCAGCAGGAAATCATCGATTATGCAGCTATACACGAAATAGGGCATTTGCTTGGAAAGCATGGCTATCCAATTTAATAATAACATAGTTCTATTTTAAATTTGAAAATTGTAACGATATAAAAAATTTTTATTCATTTAAGCAGTAAATTATTAAGAAGTGTTTTTTTTGACTGAAGTAAAAAAACCTAAACCTCTGAAACCTGGAGAATCACTCGACAATGCAGTCTATTGTGCGAATTGCGAACATTATAAAGAAGAAATTATAGGAAGTAAAGTTGGTGGGTGTTACGGATATTCTGTATCAGATTCAAATATGCCCATGGATTGTCCTTATTATAAAAATGAAATTCGAGTAATATCCGCTATGATTTTTTTAAAAAGTGGAATTTCTATTTATCATAGAACAATAGTCCGGAATATGACAACCCAAATAGATCCACAATTATTATCTTCATTTTTGCAAGCAATTAACATGTTTGGAGAAGAATTAACTAAAGAACCAGTATCTCAAATTCAATTTCAAAAAACGAATATTATTATTTGTAAAGGTGACTTTGCATATGGTGCATTGCTAGTAAAAGGAGATGTTAAAGAAGATTCAAAGAAAATTTTTTCGGATTTCTTATTTAATGTAGAAAAAAAGTTTCCAGATTACTTCGGAAATGACTTCAAGGGAACTTGCCTACCAAAGGAAGAAGTTGATTCTATAGCTTTATCTTCTATGAAGAAATATTATTCTGATAAAATGTACAATATTCCTTTAGAAATTATAGAAAATAGTTGTAATTTAAAATGTGCTAAATATTGATTATAATATGGAATAAAAAAGCCAAATCATTTTTTCTTAGTTAATAACATAAAGTTTAAAGTATCTTTAAGGAGTTCTGGATCTACATCATCAAATTCTTGTTCTGTTGTTAATTGACTCCCGCCCAATATCCTCAAATCTCTCCCAGTCTGATGAATTGCGAGTTGAGGGTTAACTTCCCTCTTTAATTTAGGTTTAATCAAAGCTCTGTATTCTGGAACAATTTCTATTTCCTTTTCACCTACAAAATTAATAATTGCGTCAAGAACTCTTTCAGTTCGCTTTGTAATTCTTCCTAAATCAAATCCAAAATCTTTACTTGTTTTCCTTAATCGGCGAATAATTTCGTGTTGTGCAACTTTCCTTCCCTCTTTCCTCGTAAATTGATCTGTATGATCTAATAATTCTCTTCCTTTTTTCATACGCTCCCCAATAGCATCTACAACTTTTGAAATTGGTTTATTAATTTTCTCTTGATACAGTTCTTGTACTTTAATCTCTTCTTCTTCAGTATATTTGGGTTCAATTCTGGTTATATCATATTTTATAGTAGAGGTGAATTCTGGTGGACCTTCATCTCCTCGTAAATCACTTAAAAGAGTAAGAAATTTCTCAATTCCATAAGTAAATAATTCACTCCCTAGTGCAAAATAAATTTCAGTTCGGAGCTCTAACTCTCCTTGAAGTAAATCTTCTAATAACCGTGGCTTTGTAATTAAATATATTTTTGAAATTTTTTTTTCATAGGTAATTTCTAAATGTCTAAAACCATATCTTTGAAGTGATTTAAGAAATTCTGCCATAAAATCCCCACTAAATACACGGATTTAAAACATCATCAAGAGTACATTTTTTATAAATATCCTTACTTATTTTCTTTAATCCATCAACATTAATCGGTTCATTCATTTTTAATTCTATTTCAAAAATTTTCTTGTTTGGTACTTTTTCCTGCAATTCCTTGATTCTAGTCAGTTGTTCTTCACGTTTCCCTTTCAAGAATGGATTTCCTTTAATGACATCTTTAGATATTATTTTGTTAATATAAACACAATCTGGATCGTAAAATTTACTAAAATCTACAAGAGCTCTGAGAGTTTCGTTTACTGCAGCTTTCTCTGGAATAGCAACTAGTCTCAATGATAGATGTTTTTTTAACATTGCATGAACAGTATCGCCTGCTTTTTGAATCTTTCTTAATTGGCCAAACATGTCATTTAAAGGGCTCCTACCATCTAATATTTTTGTTGGATTTAAAAGACGACGAACGCCCTCATATCCCACAACAATAGCAGATTTATAACCCATGAAATTTTTCAGGAGATTGTCAATAAAGAAGACGGGAACTTCAAAAAGATTGATAGTTGCTCCTGTGGGTGGAAAATCAGATATCATATAATCATATTCTTCGGCACCGGCGTTAAGGAAGATTTGAAAAAATGCCGCTGTTTTTGCTTGCATAGGCATATTTTCGGCCAATAACATCGAATCAACCATTTTTTTTATCGTGGGACTTAATCTTGTGATCACTAAGTCATATATAGTCTGTTTTGCCAATTTAAATATAGGATCAACGAAAAGATGAATATAATGCTCAGGATCGGGTTCTATTCCATAGAGATTCATATCAGGATGCAAACGTGTAATTTTATCGCCAATCTCAACCCCAAAGATATCAGAAAGATTATGAGCGATATCAAAGCTGGCAATCAACACTTTTGCGTCTGGATCAAGTTCTGCAACCCTAACAGCCGTTGCACCCGATATTGTAGTCTTCCCGACTCCTCCTTTGCCAGATAGAATTATTATTTTCTTCATTCTTCATGACCTGTTATAAAAAGTTATCTTCTAACCTAAGATATTAAAAGACTTACTATAAAGGATTTATAATTTTATCTTAAAAACAAGAATTGTATGATATTTGATAATTTATTGAATCAATTATTTAAATCCAGAATAATTTTTGTCAAAAAAAATATGAATTCTTTATTTATTTTTATTAATTAATTTTTCATATAAATGAATTAATTTATTTGTACAATTAACAATATCGAATCTTTCAGATGTTTTTTTTGCGTTTTTTCTAAACCTCTTCAATTCATTTTGATGATTTAATATTTCTGATATCTTTTCAGTTAAATCATTGGTAGTTCCATCAAAATACAGCCCATTTTTTTCGTGTTCAATTATGTCAGTAATCCCACCAGAATTAACTCCTAAAACAGGACATCCGAAATGCATTGCTTCCACAACAGTTAATCCAAAAGTTTCATAGGGAGATGTTATTATTAACAAATCCGAATGTTTATAACACAAACCCAACTCAGCATACTCAACATATCCGGCAAAAATAACAGAATTTTGAACATTCATCCTCTCTGTTAAATTTTTTAACCTCGTTGCTTGTTGTCCATCACCGATGATTAGGAATTTTATATTTTCATATTTATTTAATATATCTTTGGCTGAATGTAGCATTATTTCTAAATTTTTTTCTTCACTTAATCTTCCGACACTTAAAAAAACAGTATCTGCTTTATCAATATCCCATCTTTTATAAAAGTCATAAGAGCTATCTGAGTGTTGAAATTTAGAGAATTCAACACCATTAGGAATAATAGTTGGATTATGAATACCATTTTCAATACATTTCTGTTGAGCATACGCTGAAGGAACTGTAATTGTATTACATTGATTAAAAAACCTAGCAAAATAACGCCATGACAAATGTTCCATAAAAATGGAAGAAATATCAATTGCTTGCTGGATAATTGGTTTAAGAATTCTATCTATTATAGGTGGGGAAATATAAGGTAGTAATTTTAATATAAAATCCTTCCAGAATTCAGGAATTAAAGTGTGAATTGTTCCAACTATTGGAATTCCTAAACGTTTTCCATTAAATAATCCCGATAATCCCATAGATATAGGCGAATGAATATGAATTAAATCTAAGTCAAGTTGATTTGTATCTTTAACTGTATATATTGGGAATATTGCCCATTTATATTCGGGAGTTATAAGAAACCTTATCGATTCAGATGTAAATAAATTTTCTTTCTTCTCGCCTCCCTTTCCGCGTGGAGCAAAAATAAATACTTCATGACCTTCTTTTTGTAATTGTCTTTCAAGAGAATGAATTATTGTAGTTACTCCATTAATTTGATGATAAGTATCAGTAAAAAAACCAATTCGCACAATTGTACCTTCAAATATTCATTTAAATGACTTTAATTAAATAATTATTGATGATTTTATTAGTATGGTGGATTTTTATCAACTATTATTTGAGTTGAATAATCATCCTTTTGAGTTGATTTAATTAAATGGTGTTCTAATTCACGGAGAATTTCTACAATTTTAGCAGGATTTTCGGGATTCCAATTTGCAAATATTAGTAAGGCATCCTCTGGTTTTCCCATTAATTTTTTTAGTTCTTTAGGGAATTTTATCTTTGGTTTTTCAGGAAAATCTTTAAAATTAATGTTGACAATAAAATGTTCTTCTAAACTCCGAGATAAAAATACATTTATGTTTGATTTTTCATTTTTAATAATTTCACAAGTAAACTCAGCGCTAACTTCCTTATATTCTCGGATTATCATTTCTTCTTTTGATAATTGAGGAGGTATAGTAATTGTTGTGTATTCCGGTTTTAGTTCTTTATTAAGAATCCCAGAGAAAGAGCGAAATTTTCTTACTTCACCATCCCAATCTTCGAGATTACCATATGTGTTAATAAATAGATTTCCAATAATATTTAACCTCTCTTTCATTGTATCAATTTCATCTGTTCGTTCGCACCCCAGAACAACGAAAATAGGCTCAAAATTCATATAAATAAATTTTGCTTCCTTTAGAATTAAACTATCAATTGCTCCTTTACCACTTTCTTTCGCAAAATTATTAAGAGCCATAAAAAATCCCGAAATTAGATCTTCATCGAATCGGAATGATGTGCCAAAACTCTTATAGAATAAATTTTGTCCAGTGTCTTTGATTATCCAAATGTGATTAATCAAGAGTTCAAATACTCCATAATAAGAATTACAATAGATTTCTTCTATTATATTATTATATTGAAAATATATAAATTACATATTTATTTTTACAGAAGAATGAAAATTAGACCAAATCTCAAAGTTAAATGACATTACTGATATGGTTGATTCAAATCTATTGAAAGTTACATTGATACTTCATTTCTCATAAAATTTGAGTTTTTATTCCGCTTCCTAGAGATATTATGTCAGATGGATTCGGTTTTTTAGGTTTGGTTTCATGGTTATAATCCAGATAAACTCCTTTAATTGCTTCTTCTGTTGTAAGTTCTAAATCTTCAGCAAATATTCTTTGACCTAAAGGTTCTTTGAAATCGAAATTTGTTGTAGAATCAAGTATTTGTCCTTTAATATTTGGCATTTTTAAATTTAGGGATTGAATTGGAAATGGAATTCCTGTTTTAGACCACTTTCTTAGAAAAGTTAACTCGAAAGCTTCAGGATAATATTCAAAAAAATGATATTCACCTTCATATTCCGCCATTCCTGGAAATTGTGCGGTATGGCAACATAGCTTATGTTCGCTTGTAAGCCCAGCAAATCGTTTCGTAAAATTTGTACGATCCATATCAAATAACATTTTCATGAATGCTGGCCATGGATGAAAAGTAAACAAATGATCTGAAAATCCCCAATTTTTATAATTCACGCCGTCATGAAGAAATGCAGTATTTTCATAATTACTAACTTCTAAACCTGCATTAGCCACTCCTAATCCCCATACTATTATTGTAAAATATGAAGAATGAGCCCATTGAGGAGTTCTTTCATTCCGAATATCTTTTAATATGTCTATTACTCTCGAAGCCGTTTGTGTAAGATTTTTAGACCGACTATATGTTTCTTTTAGTTGGAATCCGAGTTTCATATGCCTTCTATCCATCAATTCATCATCTCCACTTACTACAAACCAGTCAACGGGTATACCATCTTCGCCATGGCAATTAAGGAGGAATCCAAATTCCCCAGTTTGATCTCTCAAAGTAATGTATGTTACATCAATTGAATCACCGAATAATAATTTAGAAGTTCCTTGTTGGAGATCAGTCCGAATCTCTAATACAGGAGGGAAAAAAAAATATGAAAACACTTTTTCTAAATCAGAAAGCTCACCCTTTATAGCACTTTGTGCCGTTTTGATTGCTTCATCTAACCTTAATTTAACAATGTCATGAAAATGATCTATCATGTCTTTTAAGGCGGGTTCCAGATATTCCCAACCTAATTCTTTATGAATAATCCAGATATTTCTGGAAAGTGGATAATAACATTTAGAGGGGAGATTATCCGGAATATCACCATATGTATTTACCAATTGTATCACTCAATTTTGATAAAATTTTGATAAAAAGTAATAACAAAAATTATTAAAAAATGTAGTTAAAAATCTAGCAAATACATTATTTCAAATAAAAATTCGATTTTAAAAAAATATGTGTATTTTATAAAAGAAAGGTAATAGGTTAATCTGATTTTCTAATCTTCGTAACTAATAATGGCTCAATTTTTTTATTGAGAGACAAAGAACGCTTTTTACTATTTTTTTTAACCTTCTCCTCCTTCTTTTTTTTCTTTTCCAATTTTTTTAACTGCTTTAATCTTTTTTTCTCTTCTCGTTGTCTTTCTATTTCAAGATATTCCTTACTTTTTAGGTCTGCCATGAAATCAGGGGCGACTTTAATTCCACCTACGATGAATTTTCTAGCCATTTTCCAAAACCACCAAAAACGAGGATTTAAAAGAAACCGAATTCCGGACCTTATGAAAAATGATTTATGCATTTTCTCGCGAAGTCGGAAATAAAAATTTCGGTAAGCATATTTAACGAGCTCGAATATTTCTTCAGTGGACAAATCAGGAGTACGCATTATTGGATTAACCAAATTCCAATTTGTAAAATCTTCGTCTATAATCCAACCATTTTGTTTTGCTTGTTTATACAAATCTGTCTTAGGATATGGTGTTAATGGGGTAAATTGCATGATATCGATGCTTAGATCTTCTGCAAAATGTATAGTCTTCATTACATCTGCTTTTGTTTCACCAATATTTCCGATTATGATGCTACCAAAAATAGTTATACCGCGATCGTGAAGCATCTTAACAGCTTTTCTTATCTGATTTATTGAAATTCTCTTTCCTATTGTATCAAGAGATTTCTGATGGATGCTCTCTATACCAATGAACATCATTCTCCAACCAGCATCTGCCATTTTGTCTATTATATGAGGGTTCTTAACAATATCATCAACACGGCCTTGGCAGGATTTCCATTTTCTATGATAACCATATTCCATAGTAAGATCGCATATTTTTTCAATTCGCTTCATATTCAACGTGCTTTCAGAATCATTGAACACAAACCAATTTTTTTTCCTATCCATGTGATGGAACTCTTCAATGATTCTCTCTGGGGATTTTGACCTCCAACCCCTACCCCAGTGATGCGATATGCAACAGAAATGACATTGATGTGGACACCCTCGAGATGATTCTAATGTCTCAATGGTCGCCCAAAAATAATGATAATGATATTTTTCTACTAGATCACGTCTTGGAAAGGGGGAATCGTTAAGATTAATGAGAGGCCGATTCTCGGTTTGATATAATTTCGAATCATTTTTAAAATTTATGCCTTTAATTTCTTTAAGATCTTGTTTAAGGTCATTTGAATTTTCCAGAGTATTAATTACCTCAGGAAATGTTATTTCCCCCTCTCCTCGAACAGTTAAATCAACTTGAGGATACATTGCCGTTTCTGGAACTAAACTTGCATGGTATCCTCCAATAATAGTCTTAACATCATGATCCTTTGCAATTTTACATAATTTTAATGCATCATTAATCATAGAAGTTGAAGCTGAAACTCCGAGAAGATCAAATTTTTGAACCTTTTTCTCAAAATAGCCGGGACTATACTTATAATTTCTAAGATCTAAAATTTCTACATCATGATCCGGAACTGTAGCAGCAAGAATCATTAATCCCAAAGGGGGAGCTTTTAGAAAATGATCCATCCCAATCTTGTGACCAGTTGGATTAACTAATAATATTTTCATTTAGGTTCATCTCTTTTTTCTATTTTTTTTAAATATTTAAAGAGTATTTATTGAGTAAGAACTATTTTTTATTTGTAAAACAATAGTTCCGATCTTAAACTTTAATTAAGAAATTTTTTAGACCCTTAAGTAAAAAACCTGGGAGAATTCTGATAAATAATGGTGATTTATACATTTTCAAAGTACTTTTTCCAAAAAGAAAATATTTAAGATCTTTATAAAAATATTTTAGGCTATATTCACACAATTCTTGAATTTCATCTGCAGATAGATCAGGAGTGTTTATAATTGCTCTAAATTGCCAATTTTTCCAATCAAAATCTTTATCGAGCCACCCATTTTTTACTGCCTCTTCCCCTAATTTAGTGCCTGGAAAAGGTGTTAAAGGGTTTGTCATCATGAAGTCAATTTTTAATTCCTTCATCATTTTAAATGTTTTAAGAGTATCTTCTCTCGTTTCTCCTATATTTCCAACTATAAACGAACCAAATACCATTATACCATTCTTATGACAAACTTCTACTGCTTTTTTAGTTTGTTTTATACTTATTTTCTTATTCATATTATTTAAGCTCATTTGTTTAAAACTTTCAAAACCAATAAAAAAACATATAAAACCGCTTCTTGCCATTTCTCGAACCATTTCAGGATCTTCGGCAACATCATCAACTCTTGTTTGGCAAACAAAAAATAAACGCTTATTGATTCCATACTTTCTGATTAAGCGGCAAATTCTTTTAACTCTCTTGTGGTCGAGCGTAAAATTATCATCAACAAAAAAAACCAATTTTTGAGATCTAGGTACTAACATCAATTCCTTAATGACACGAATTGGTGATTTTTTACGCCAGGTTCTACAATAAAATTTCGTAACACAACAAAAAGAACAATCAAAGGGGCACCCTCTTGAGGTTTCAACCACATCTGCTGGAACCCAAAGATAGTGATATGGTGAATAATCAACTAAATCTTTACGAGGAAATGGCAGAGTATCAAGATTTTGAATAAAAGATCTGGGTTCATTATGGTGAAATCCCCCATTGTTTCCATTATTCCCATTATTTTCTTTATAACTTAACCCCAAAATTTCTCTGGGATCTAATCCATTAACTAATTCTTTAAATGTGAATTCGCCTTCTCCTCTGACTATGTAATCAATATTTGGTTCTTTAATCATATCTGGATTTAATGTTGGATGAAAACCTCCAACCACCGTTGTAATATTATATTTTTTGGCTATTTTACAAAGATTTAATGTAACTCTAAGCATATTTGTCATGCAAGTAATCCCTATAAGATCAAATTTTGATATCTTTTTTTCAATATCAGTAACAGACATAAAAGGATTTACATTCAAATCCAATATTTCGACATGATGTTCTGGTATAGCCGCTGCTAATTGTAATAATGATAGAGGTGGAGACCTAATGATTTGACTCATACCAGCGCCTACTTGAAAAGGGGGATATATTAATAAAACTTTCATTCTAAAAACCATTTGATTATTTTATTTTTATGAAATATTATTCAAGTAATAATGTTTATGTAATACCATTTCATAAATGTTATTAAAAAATATTTATTATAGATATTTAAATTTTATTCATTAGGTATAAGATAAAAAAATGAAAGATAAAATACAATTATTTGATTTTAGATAAAATAATTCTAAAAACGATAAGGAAAAGGGCTTCAAGATGCCAGTATTAGTTGTAAAATTCCCAGAAGATAATAAAAAGAAGGTTAGCATGAGTCGATTTCTATCAAATTATACAAAAAGGGAATTTAGTGTAATAGTAGATGTAGACAAGGAAAAATTATCACATATATTTGAAATTCTTAATGAGAATGATTGTAAAGTTTTAATTGCTCAAGATAGGTCTATTAAAGTTGATTATTCGACATATTTTTTGCTTTACTTATTCAATAAGAAATTAAAGAAAAAAAAATCAATTATGAGAAAAGAAAAACCCGAAAATGATATGGAAAATGAAGAGAATAAAAAGAAAGAAATTGCGTTCATAGAACCTAAATTATTTGAGTTATTAATTGATGATGATTCGCTTAGTAAAATGCTTAATAAATTTCAAAAAAGTTCAAAATTATATTTCCAAAAATTTGAGAAAGAATATATAACAACAAAAACCCAGACATTATATTTTGATTGGGCATATCGTGTTCGAGTTTTATTTGATAGTATAACGATTTCAGCAGTAGAACTTAATAAACAACTTGAAGAGCTAGATAAATTAGTTCAGTTAAATAACTATTTTAAATTAATATTTGCTATTTACTCGGGTAATAATAATTTGGGTGATATTATAAAATTTACAGGTCTACAAGATGTAAATGAAGTTAATAAGTTAGAAGAATTAATAAAGACTCAAATTATTCATAAAAATCCTTATAGACTCAGTGAAACTGGACGAATGATTATCCAATTCATCAATGATAATCTTAAAAAAAGGTTATTATTTAAAATTCCTAGTGAAAACGATATATTTTTGAGTGAGATTACAAATTATGATTATACTCGTCAATTAACCAATTTATTAACTAATTTATGTTTATTGACTATAATGAATAGATTAGAAACGGGACATTTTCCTTTTAATGAATTTCAGAATCTAAATATTGATCCTAACCAATTATAAGTGATAAAAGTGGATAAGAACGACAAAATTTTCAAATATAACATTGTATACTTCATTCTAATTATAGGTTCTATAATATTTATGTTCCTTCCATGGATGGTAGAGTATGGTTATGTTTACCCTGGAGTTGAAATACTCCACTTAATCCCACTCTTTATTATAACTATATGTTTCCTAGTTACTTCCTCCATTCTCAATTTTGTTTATTATTATTATGATACTAATAGAGTTGTCTATATAGTTGGTTTTGGATTAGGCATTGCGGGAACAGTATTAGGTACAATTTCAGGCATTTTTGGAATTTACTATTTTTATGCCGGTCTTAGGGGAGAAGGGTTTTTACTGCTAGGATCTGGTATTTATTGGGTATTGGTAGCATTAATTCTACTTACTTGCGTATTACTTTTTGTAAATAATCGCCGAGGAAAATCTCAAGAAGTGCCGATTACAGATTTATAGCTTTATATCGCTTCGGATTTAATTAGAATAATATTTTAAATATTATTTTTACAAGTTTTACACACTATTTATTCTAATTTTCAAAAGGAGTATTACATAATGATTGAGTCTGCCCTATCTGAAATTCAATATGATATTGAAGAGGAGAAAAGAAAAGTCATACCAACTTTAAGAAAAATGGCCTCTGCTTGCACTGGTTGTGGAACTTGTCTTAATAATTGTGTTTTTCATAAATATTCAAGAAAAACTTCTAGGCGTATAATGAAAAACATCAAAGAATTCGCTTTAAGTAAAAAATTGGATAAAAAATTATATAAAATAACAAAGAAATATATTTGGAGTTGTGGTTTATGTGAGCATTGTAATAATTCGTGCCCATTACCTGAAAAAATTCCAAAAACCGCTTTTATCATATTTCTAAGAGGAGTTTTAAATGCAAAAAATGAGGCTCCATTTTTAGTAAAATTCATTAAAAGGACAATTTTTAGGGATATTAGAAACCCCATACTAAAATTATTATTTCCGATAGTTGCAAAAATATTAGTTCCTGGATGGTACACATCTAAAGAACCAATGCTTGTTAAAGAACGTAAAGTTATAACTAAAGCTCGAAAGTATCCTAAAAAAGGTGCTGAAATTTGTTTTTCTGGGGGTTGTGGGCACACTTGGTCAGCTCCTAATGTTGTTTTTGGGGTTACAACAATTTTAGAGCAGGCCGGTGTTGACTTTATTACGATTGGTAATACAGAGTTTTGTTGTGGTGTAGTTTATGCAGGTCTTGGTCTTATTGATCTTTGGGTGGACCAAACCTATAAAGTGGTACAAAATTATTTAAATTTAAAACCACGACCAAAAACAATATTGCTTCATTGTCCAGGTTGTTTTGTTAGTTACTCCTTTAATCTCTCAAAATGGGGTCTTACTCTTCCTTTCAATTTATTACAGAAACTTGATGAACCAATAGAAGTTAAACACATAACTGAATATATTTTGCAATTAATAAAAGAAGATAAAATTAAATTAACACATAAAATTCCTCTAACTGTAACGTATAATGATAATTGTTCAGTAGGTAGGAGAATGGAACTAGTTGGTAAACCATTATATGATACTCCACGGGAGATACTAGAAAGAATTCCTGGAATAAAATTAGTAGAATCTGATTACATAAAGGATAACGCTTTTTGCTGCGGTCTATTAGCTACTAAAACACTTGGTTTTGGGACCAATCTAAGAGGTCTAATTGGTAAAGATAGTGCTTATAAGAATCAAAAGAAATTATTTGAAAATATAATTAAAAAAGGATCTACTAATCTAGTTGTACCATGTATGGGGTGTGTACTTGGTTTTGAAGATTCAGCAAGAGTTTGGGCTTCAAAATTAGGAAAGAAGATAAACATTTGGGATATAAATGAATTGGTTAATTTATCAATGGGGATCGATATCCCCAAGAGACATATGTTTATTAATGACGCTTTTAAATTATCACTTCCAATTTTCAAAAAAGATGCCATCAAAATAATATCAACGATGATAAAAACTCAAGCATTTCGTAATATTTTCAGATTTCTAAAAGAAACTATTTCTTATATACGAAAAAAATAAATAAAAATTGAATTTTGAGGGTTAAAATGGAGCAAAATAATAGAATTCTTTTTATTAATCCGATTAAAATTAGACCTGTTGTTGGTCCTATTGCATTTGATTATCTTGGACATGTTCTTAAACTGAATGGCTATATAATAGATTTTATTGATAATTCTTTTTCCACCGATATTAAAAATTCCTTAAAAAATTATCTAAATCAGTACAAACCTCTTGCTATAGGTATAACCGTCCGAAATACTGATGATTGTTATTTTCAAAGCCAATCATCTTTTATAGATGAAATTAAAGAAATGGCTACTTTAATTAAATCTATTCAATCAGCTCCTATAATTCTGGGAGGTGTGGGTTTCTCTTTGGCTCCAGAAGCTATTATGAATCATTGTGGGGTTGATTTTGGAGTACAAGGTGATGGAGAAGAAGCCCTCTTATTATTTCTGAAAGAATTACAGAAAAATCAGAATTATTCTAAAATTCCAAATTTGATCCATAGAAAAAATGGAAAATTAATACGTAATCCGAGTAAATTTGTTGATCTAAATTTATTAGGATCTCCAACTCGTAAAATCATTAACAATTTAAATTATTTTAAAGAAGGAGGACAAGGTAATATTGAAACAAAACGTGGTTGCGATCGTAAATGCATTTATTGTGCGGATCCCGTTAGTAAAGGTAGAGTTATCCGATTCAAAGATCCACAACTAGTGTGTGATGAATTTAGAGCTTTAATTGAACAAAAAGTCACTTGTTTTCACTTATGCGATTCTGAATTCAATAATTCAATAAAACATACTGAAGGAGTTTGTAAGGCTATAATTGAAGAAGGGTTAAACGAAAAAATGACTTGGTATGCCTATTGCATCCCGAAGCCTTTTTCTGATGAGTTGGGACAATTAATGAAAGATGCGGGATGTGTCGGTATAGATTTTGGAGTGGATAGTGGAGATAATAATATATTAAAAACTCTTAAGCGTGATTTTACTGTAAGAGATATTATAAAGACTGCAGAGGTCTGTAAATCACTTAACATCATCTTTATGTATGATTTATTGATCGGAGGTCCTGGAGAGACTAATAATTCAATTAAAAATACAATTGAATTAATGAAAAAAATAAGCCCGAACCGTGTAGGGCTTTCTATCGGTATCCGAATTTATCCCGGAACAGAATTTGCTAAATTGGTGATTGAACAAGGACCTCTCCAACAAAATCCAAATATTTTTGGTGTTAAAGAAAATAATTCTGAATTTTTAAAACCTATATTTTATTTATCCTCTGAAATGGGTGGAAAATCTTGTTTTTCGTATATCAGTAAACTTGTTGGAAAAGATAGCCTATTTTTTTTCGCAGATCCAGAAGAACAAGATCAAAATTATAATTATAACGAGAATCTATTATTAGTAAATGCAATTAAAAATGGATATAGAGGAGCTTACTGGGATATACTTAGGCGACTGGCT
>JABXJV010000278.1 GCA_013375355.1 Candidatus Helarchaeota archaeon | reverse complement strand
TATCTGAATTCCGGTTTAAAATGGAGTGTTACAGGAGGATTTAGTGTTGCTTTTATTTTTAGGAATCTCGCCAAAAATAAAAAGTTCACATCTGGAGTTGGAAGGGAAATTAAAATTAGTTACGTAAGGAATTTTTAAATAAATTTTTAGTTTTCTTTCCTGCTTTCTTTTTAAAAAGAAAGTAGAAAGATTCGAAATATGTCAAAGTATTAATTTAAAGAGGAATTTGAACTGAAAGCGCTATTGATAAATCCTTGGATTTATGATTTTTCTGCCTACGATTTATGGATGAAGCCTTTGGGGCTTTTGTATATAGGAGCAGTTTTAGAAGAGAATGGATTTGAGGTTTATCTGGTTGATTGTCTTGACAGGTATCATCCTGAAATTTTAAAAGGGACAGGGAAAGAATTTCCGAAGGGAGAAAAAAAATATGGCTGTGGAAATTTTTATAAGGAGGAGATTGATAAGCCTGAAATATTAAAAAATGTTAATAGAAAATATTCAAGATATGGTCTACCACCAGATATTTTTATCAAGGAGATAAAAAATGTCCCTGAACCTGACGTTATTCTTGTGACCTCTATGATGACATACTGGTATCCTGCACTTTATGACATAATAAAAATAGTTCGTGATATTTATAAAAATATACCAATTATCGTTGGGGGGATTTATGTTGCGCTTGCTTTGGAACATGCTGAAAAATATCTAAATGTTGATAAAATAGTCAAAGGAGAGGGTGAAAATCAGGTTCTGCCAGTTATTTTCGAAATTTTAGGAAAATTTAATAATAATTATAAATATTATAATTCCATAGATGATTTTCCATTCCCATCGTTTCATCTTTTAAAGAATATAAGATACCTTCCTGTATTGACTTCCCGAGGCTGTCCTTTCCGGTGTACATTCTGTGCATCGAGAGTTGTCAGCGGTGAATTCAGAAAAAGGAGCCCAGAATCCGTCGTAGATGAGATAAGGTTTCATCGAAAAAAATTTAATGTCTTAGACTTTGCCTTTTATGACGACGCACTTCTGGTTAATAGAGAAAAACATATTATCCCCATACTTGAAGGATTGTTGAAAAATAAAATAAAGATTCGCTTTCATACTCCAAATGGTCTGTTTCCTTCAATGATTGACGATGAGTTTGCAGATTTGATGTATAGAAGCGGTTTTAAGACTGTAAGACTAAGCCTTGAAACCATTCATCCGGAAAGGTTAAAAGATATTAATTTTAAAGTTACTGTCGATGATTTTGAACAATGTATAGAATCACTGGTAAGAGCAGGATATAAAAGAAAAGAATTAGAATCGTATGTCCTTTATGGATTGACCGGTCAATCAGTAAGGGAAGTAGTTGAAACAATGGTATTTGCATCAAAGAATGGCATAAAAGTGCGTCTCGCAGCATTTTCTCCTATTCCCGGAACAATTGAATGGAAAAGAGCGGTGGTCTCTGGAGAATTATCATCTGATGCAGACCTTCTTATTACTAACAAAACAGTGCTCCCTTTAAGGTCGAAGAATTTTTCTTGGGATGTCGTGAATGAATTAAAAAAGTTTGCCAATATTATAAACTATGCATCAGACATTGGAATTAATATGTTCAGAGGAAGTAGTATCTCAGAAATTCTTAAAAAGATATTCTCGACAAATTCATCAAAATTTGCTAAAGATATGCAATGAAATAGAAATAGGTCTTATAAAAAGTTTCAATTATGAAATTTAAAGAAATTCTTTTAATTTTTATTTCTTTTACTTTTTTTGTGGTTGATTTTAATCTCTATTCAGAGGAAAAAGGGGATAACGCAGATTCCAAATTTAATGAAAATGGAAGTTGTAAAATTTTTGAAGATAATGCTGAGATAGAGAATTTGAAAAGGGAAAACTATGAGGGCATTGATAATTTAATATCAG
>JABXJV010000277.1 GCA_013375355.1 Candidatus Helarchaeota archaeon | reverse complement strand
AATTAGGGAAGAATTGAGAAAGAGAATAAATTCTTCTAAGTTAATTTAATCAAAAAAACTTAATGATAGTTTTCTTAATAATGTAGTAATTTGGGTTATTGGAAGTGTATGTTGTGTGAATGAAATTTAGCTTTAATAATTCATAAATATTCCCTTTTGTGGTTTATAACTTATAAAAATAAAAACAATTGTATATATCTTAATTTATCATGTCGAGGGAAGCCGAGACATCTCGTCTTTTGAGATTTCTCCACTCAGTCCCGAATATTTATTAGTTGTATTCAATTATTTCTATTACGATTCGGGACTTCGGTCGAAATGACAAATTATCCTACTCTTAAATTTTATGAATAGGTTGTGTTAGATAAAATACTTGAAAATGGAATTAAAAATTATTAAAATAAAAAATGAAATGTTAATTTATTAGATACAGGAAAGTTATAGAATGAAAAGTATTCTTGATGCTCTGGAGATAAATAAGAATGCGAATCCAGATAAGATAGCAGTTTTGTGCGAAAACAACGCATTAACCTATTCAGAACTATACGAGTATTCTGACCGCCTTGCCAATAAATTAAGACAGATAGGATTAGTTAAAGGTAATGTTGTTGCTTTAATGTTTCCAAATATCATAGAATTTGTAGTCTCATATTTTGCAGTTTTAAAAGCAGGTGGGATTGTTTTAACGATTAATGTTATTGATAATGTTGAGGATATTAAATTTATATTAGAAGATTCTGGTGTGAGGTGTATAATTTATTGGAATAAATTTAAAGATTTGTTTGAAAATGTTTTAAAGAGACTGAGGAACCGCGTGTTAACCATTAGTCTTGGTGGAAAAGATTTAAAGAACCAGTTGAGTTATCAATACAGTTCCGGGGAGATGGATGATCGATACAAAAGAATTGTTATAGAAGAAAACGATATATCCTCTATTCTTTACACCTCTGGTGCAACTGGTTCATCAAAGGGTGCGATGCATTCTCATAAGAATTTTGCTTTTGTTTCAAAAATATGGAAAGAACTTGTATCCATTACTCCAGAGGATAAATTTTTGGCTGTATT
>JABXJV010000276.1 GCA_013375355.1 Candidatus Helarchaeota archaeon | reverse complement strand
TCCTTAGCAGAACTTGTCATAAGAAATTCTATGGGAACATCTCCTCCAGGGTTTATATCTAAATCAGTAAATTCTATTATTTGTTCTGCATAGGATTTCGGTTCTACATGAAATTCTCCAGAGCCTTCGGAATTTTGGACTTTCAGGCTTGAATATTCTCCATGACGATCAAAAATAATGACAGGAATCCCTTTTTTCAAAAATTCTTCTATAAAAACTCCCACTGTATATGATTTTCCAGAACCACTCTTACCAGTAATAAAAACCCGCCCAAATTTCTCCAAAGGAAGTAAAACATCATATGGATATCCTCGTAATTTCCCAAAATATACTCCCTTTTCTTCAGGTGTAAATATCCCTAAAGTCTCCCTTATCAGTTCTTCAGTAGCTTTATAAACAACTTCTTTAGGTTTAAACGGTGTCTTGGGTATGCTGCCCACAACTACGGCAACACCATAAATGTAACTTTTTTCATTCCAAATTTCTTTAATAAGTAATAAGTAGAAAATGTCTTCATGCTTGGCTTGAATATAATCATTTCTTCCTATTTTTGGATTTGAAATATCAATATTTACAGTATGAGCATAGGTTTTACCCTCGATAGTCCCAATTTCTTCTAAATTTTCATTTTCCATTTTAAACCCAAGATTGATCATTATTGATATGATAAAACAGCATTAAGTATTCAGTAATCTAATATTTAAAATTTTAATGAAAGCGGAAAACGAGGAAAAATAATTACAGAAATAATCTGCATGCAACCAATTTTTTAAATATCGGTTTTAATATAATAGGATTGAGAACTAAAAATAAAAAAAACATGACTAGGAAATTAAATTAAGAGGATTTGAAAGTTCATGGGATTTTTTAAGAAATTATTCCCTAAAAAACAAGTACAAAAAAGAGATCAAATTATATCTCAAATACGGCAAAGTATGAACCAAATGAGTTTAAGATCTCGAAAATTTGCTAATCAAGCAGATTTAAATAAAATTAAAGCCAGAAAATATATAAAATCAAACAAGGCACTTGCTAAACAATATCTTGCAAGGTATCAAAAAAGTCAAAAACTTCAAAAGCGCTACGATACCTATATAGCTAAATTGGAAGACAGAATTTTTGCATTAGAACAAGCCGAAGATATCAAAGCAATGACGGATGCTATGAAAGGAGCAACTGTAGCTTTAAAGCAAGCTAGTGTGTTGATTAATCCCCAGACAGCAATGGAACTTTCTGTAGAATCTCAGCAAGCGATGGCTGACATTGATAGGGCAGGAGAAATTTTCGCAGAAGAGGAAGATTTGAATTTAGATGAAGAAGAATTGGATGCAGCTCTCGAAGAATTAGAGGCAGAGGCATTATTAGGGGAAATTGAAGAATTGCCGGATGTACCAGCTGATACCGTCCGTACACCTGAAAAATCTAAAGTTAAAAAACAGCTTGAAGAATTACGAGAATCAATTGATTCAGATATAGATTAAAAAGCTAAATATAGTGATTTTAGGCCGCCCAAGGTAAATCAGGGATTTCTGGAGTAGGTGGAGATGGTGTTGGAACCACAGCAAGCATAACAATAACTCCTACTATTAACAATAATGTAACAATCATAACAGAATAAGGACCAACTTTGACACCCCAACTTTCTTCTTGGAAAAATCGAATTAATCCAGCACCTGCAAAGGGCATAGGTCCTTCACGAGATCTCCGTTTTTGGCGTCTACCTGGCTTTTTTGACATTTTATTTCAAATTTTTTAATTGTTAATAATGTTAATTAATATAATTTAATTTTCTTTTATAAAAGTTAATAAGAACCAGAGGAAGCTTAAAATTGAAAATATCTGAGTTTCAACAAATGATGAAGGAAATATATTTTGAAAGAGATAAAAAAAGAGGAGTTTCAAAAACTTTTTGTTGGTTAGTTGAAGAAATTGGAGAACTAGCTAAAAGTATTAATAAAAAAAATCTTGATGTTGGTCAAGAATTTGCTGATGTTTTGGCGTGGCTATGTTCAGTGGCAAATTTATTTGAGATTGATCTAGAGAAAGTAGCTACAGATAAATATAATAATTGTTGCCCAAAATGTAAAAAAAATCCTTGCAAGTGTGAATTTGACTAATTTATTAGAATTAAATTAACAATTTTATGTTTAAACAATATATTCTTTTATAGTTCAATGAAAAATTAATTTACTTGTACGATAATTTGAATTCTAAAACGTTAATTTTTATAAAGTGGTCTTAAATAGAAAATGCGAATTATTAACTCATATTTCACCTAACATTGTCTGGAGTAACGATATTAATGAAAGTAGAGGAAATTATGAAAAAAGAAGTAATTTCAGTAGAAGTTCCAAATTCTAGAGCCAACATATTAGAATTATTTGAAAAACACGCTGTAAAATCATTACCGGTGTTAAAAAAAGGCAAAAATAATTTAGTTGGAATAGTAACACAAGCAGATCTCATCAAAAATCCTTCAGAAGATCAGCTTGCATTATTAATGACAAGAGATCCAATAACAGTTTCTGCTAAAGAAGATATTAAAAATGCAATAAAATTAATGATAGATAACGATCTTAGACGTCTACCTGTTACAGACAACGATAAAAGTTTAAAAGGGATGCTATCGATAGGGGATATTATTTCAAAGGGTATTTCAAAGTTAGATATCGAAAAATCTATTAAAAATTATATTCTAAGGACATTTACATCAGTTTGGGAAGGTACACCACTTCCAATAGTCCCCCATATTATGAGATTAGCCAAAAAACAAGCGCTTCTCGTTTTAAACGGTAAAGGCAATTTATCTGGAATAATATCGCAAGAAGATCTAATTAAAGCAAGTGAGATAGTGTCTGAAAATACAAAGTCGAATATTTCTGCTGAAACTGAAGGAGATTTTAGCTGGGATGCTTCCTCTACACTTCTTATAACGCAACATAAATTAAAATTACCTAGTGATAAAATAGTTAGAGATGTAATGGAAAAAAAACTAATCACAGCAATTGAATCCACGAGTATTAAAGAATGTGCTGACAAAATGAGAAAATATAATATAAGTCAATTACCAGTTTTAGACGCTCGTGGGATCTTAATTGGATTAATAACCGATAATAGTTTGTTAAAAGCACTTTATGAATAAAATTATTTATAAATTGGTAAAATGCATTATACTAGTTTGCCGCCCTTTATCTTTACTACTTTCAAATATAGAATCTACATATTCTTCAGCTAATTCCAACCTTTGTTTAAGATATTGATCTAATTCATATTTTTTAGCAATATCAATTGCAATTTGTAAATATTTTATTATCCCTCCTTTAGTTACAGTTAAAATTAATTTGCCCTTACATGGATTATCCTTTATTTTGTTATTACAATGACCAGAAAGCGGAATACGCCTATAAATTTTATTACATTTTGGACAACGATAGGATTGATTAGCAAAAGCACGTAAATTTCCAATAATATCACGTAAAAAATGTTTTTCTATTATCCGTTTAGCAGTATCTTTTACATCAACTGCTCGAATTTTTTTTGCTATATCTAATTGAGCTTCAACTTTTTCCTTCATTGATTTTAATTTTTTATATTTAGTTTCCTTAGGTCCAAAATTAATATTTGTGGTATCATGGCTAAATTTAAAACCTTCATATTGCAATGAAGAACCACGTCTCTTATCTACAATATCAATTATGTTTCGAACGTCTTTAGGACTTGGAAAATTAATAGTAGAATCATAAAACAAGAGAGGTAATTTCTCTACTACCTCCATATTATAAACTTCGTCATCAATCTCATCAGGGTTAATTGTGAGGGTTAGAATTAAAGGGGCATCCATTACTCCTCCTCGAGTAGCTGGTAAATAATCGATAGAGAAATTAATAAGCGCATCAAGAGCTAAAATAATTGCATCTTCATCACTGTCACAATTGCGTCTTTTTCCAGCATGCCAATAAGGGTGAGCAAAAAGTACATTTGATTCTGTAAATCCAATAATTCTTCCAACAATTCCTGCTGAAATATGTGGTGCTAAACCTATTACAATATGACCTAAAAGTCCTTTTATATCTTTAATATTATAAAATTTAGGTAAATTATAAATTTTTTCAAGCAAATCGTCAATAAATTTTGATACTTTCATAAGATATTCTGCACTTTTATAGGAGATTACAATATCCTGCACTCTTAATTCGACAATTTGATTTTTACTCGTAAGTTCAACACCTTTATAATCCTTCTTATATCCTAATTCTTTCAATTTCTCTAAACTAGTCCCAATTTCGAATGGTTTAAAATGAGTTAAAGGAGCATCAGTGGCATCATGTCGACAAGTACCATCTTTAAAAACAAATGTGTTATGTTTAGCTCTTAAAATTCCTTTTTCTAACATTTCGGGGACTTTATTTCTGCTTATTAAACCAATAACACATTTTACTTTTTCTGGTGCTAATACTTTTAATAATTTAAGTTTTTTACTGAGTAGTTTATTTAAATTTATATGTTTTTTACTAAAAAACTTAGCTTGAGCTCCGCAACACTTACACATATCATCATCAATTTCTATATTGCATTTAGAACATATCATAACTTTTGAAGTTCGTACATTACAGCGAGGACATAAATTTTCATAAGTTATTTCATTACATTTTGAGCACTTTTTTGTAACCACTTCAACAAATGGCTCCTTTCGGCTGAAAGCTGCTTTAATTAGGTCTCTTTGAGTTCCACCCGATCTTCCAATAGGGAAAAGGCCATGAACTGGAGGATTCATTTTTCTTTCTTTGGATTTTTCGGGACGCCCCATTCGTGCTCCAATATAATATGGTGCTTTAATCTTAACTTTGATATTTGAAATTGATTCAATAATTTTCAAACAATCGTCATCTATAAGATCGAGTTGAATATTGATACTTTTATTATTCAATTGTAAAAGTTCTTCTAGAATTAATGAATTATCACTAAAAATAATCTTATTATCTTCTATCTGATGCGGTATTTCAATTTTTTCAAGCAATATTTTAGCCTTTTCGTCATAATCTTGAATTAAAATAGTGGACGAGGGTCTACTTCTGGAATTTGATTCTATTAACAAGTTACGTAAAAATATGAATTCTTCCTTTGATATATCATTCCAGGAATAATTATAAATAGGATGTAAGGAAATATCTAGATTTTTAGAAATTATAATTGCTTCTTTTTGAGTGGGTTTGTTTTTTAAAGGATTTTGAATAAATTTTTCCAATCTTTCAGAACTGATATTCAGCATTTTACTTACTGAATTCAAATTAGGAAATTTTTTGGTTACAGATTTTAATTCTTCACCCCACCATTCTTCACAATCTGCAGAAGGCAATATAACATGATCATTTTCTAAAAATTCTCCAAAAGCAATTAAGCAATCTCCTTGAGAAATTATCTCTTTAACATTTGACTTGAACCTATTTGCTTCCTCTATTGAATTGATTCTTTTTATACTACCATTTTTTAATTTTACAAGAGGTCCCTCTATTGAGTCCACAGGCATAACAATAGATCCCTTTCCAGGTCGTTCAGTTATAAATTGTGTTCCTGTCGCAATAAAACTATCTGTCCCAATAATCATGGTAGCAGGATTTAATCCAACGGCAGCTAAACCCGTATTTCTAGATCTTCCATATCGTAACCTAAATCCCCCTTTACGAGATGGATAAGCAAATATCGGTCTTCCTGCTATAACATCTTCTAAGAATTTTGTCTTTGGTTTTACATCTATTTCTCTTTCTTTGACTTTTGGTTTATGAGAAACTAATTTATTAATCCATTCCCATCCTTCAATCCTTGATTTTAAAATTATTCGTTTTAACTTATGAGCTTTTCCTAATAATCCGTCATTAAAAACTAATACAGCACCTCCTCTTACTCTATTAGTTTTTATTCGAGGAAGGTCTCTATGTCCTGTAACTTCTTCTTTTTGGGTTGGTTCTCCTGTAATTTCAATAGGAATATGTGTGGCAGCATATTTAATCTCATCTGGTTTGGAAGGAAATTGAAGGCTCATAATATTTTTATATAAATTTATTTCTTCCAAGTAACGCTCGACTTCCCTTTCTGTAGGTTTATATTTGCTTAAATGTAAGATTTTGCGAACGATATCACCAATTAAAATAGTAAGTGCTGTTTCAGTTCCTCCAGCGGAACGAATTGGACCAGAGAAAGAAATAGCTAAATATTCAGTTTTATCAAAATTTTGTTTAATCTCCACATTAGCAATACCATCGATGGGAGCTGCCGTTATTCCTTCAGTTAATATTCCTAGTGCTGTCCTAATAGCTTGGTCTGCCCGTTGTTCTCTAGTTTCTAATCCAAATTCACCTAAAGCAATTTCTTCGGCTATTTTAAATGCAATTTTTTCGTGGTCTAATTTATTATTAATTAATTTACGGATTCTACTAGCAACTTTTTGAGGTCCTATCAATTTTTCAACTCTAGACGCTACATCAGTCGCCCAAGGAATTTCTACTGCATTTGAAGGGTCATATCCTTTGCCCCTTGCCCTATTTGCTATCTCATATAATTTTTCAATTTCTGACTTTAAATTTAAGAAATAATCTTTGATATTAGTACTCATATTATTTTGGTTTAAAACATGCGAATCATTGCTTTCTAGAGAACCTTCTTCAGAAGTTATCATACAAATACTTTATATTTTTTTAGAAATATAAAATAATTTTTAAAAAATAACAATATATTCAAATAAATAAATAATTAAAATATTATCCTTTCAAAAATAGATTAAATTTTCGGTTTTCCCATATATTACTTCCGACAAAAATAATTATCTTTGATTAATATACCCTAATTCCTATTTTTTAACTCGCACCAGAAAAGTAAAATTAATTTTTATAAATAATTGACATATTAAAAAAAATAATACATTCCAAAATTAGTATTGAGGAAATCTTTGTGAAAGCCAAAAGAAGAGGACTAATACGAATTATCTTAATAGCAGCAATTTTCCTCTTTACAATTCCCTTAATATCCTCAACTTCTTTAGAATATACAAGCTCTTCCGAAGTTGTGATATTATTCGATGAAGCTCATGGACAATTCTGCCGATTGGATGAATATAAAGGGAATTATATCCTAGCACTTACTTTATTGAATATGTCTGCTCGATATCAAGTAAGAGTCCTTGGAAATGGTTCTTCTATTACTCCATTAAGATTACTAGGAGTTGATATTTTAGTTATAGGAAATCCTGGAATTAATGATACATATGATGAAAAAGAACTAAATACCATTTCTACTTTCGCTTTAATGGGGGGTTCAATTTTGCTTATGAGTGAAGGATATGTAGAAGATATCTACCCATTGAATCAAAGTATTCCAAATCATACAGAATTAAATAAAATTTTAAAAGCTGTAGGTGTGTTCCAAGCCAAATTTACTAATCTTAATCATACTATTAGAGATGTAAGTCAATGGTTATATTATTATGCAGGTGACACACATCAAATTCCAATCCCCGGTGCTAGTTTCTCTCCTCAACATACAGTAGGTATGGGGATTGATACGGTATTAATGTTTGGCTCACATATAGATATTAACCCATTTATTTTTTCAAGTAATATTATGGCAACTGGACGGACATTAGATCTGGGAACTTTCATTTATCCACTTTCTACAACTGCTTCGGAAACAATTCTCCCTATATGGCTTGCAGGATTTCAGCTATTTTCAAGCTCAAGGATATTACTTTGTGGTTCAACTATGATGTTTAGTGATATAGCTCCTAGGGGAATGGAAAGAATAATAAAAACTAAAGATAAAAATATTACCCTAGCCTCCCCATGGTATTTTGCATATGATACTTCTGATTTCGGGCTTTTATTTGGTCTTCCATCTTTCGATAACGCTAAATTATGGATGAATATGTTTGATTGGTTGAGTATCTCAGAAAATCAAAATTTTCTACCTTTAATAATAGCATTTTTTGTGGGCATGATAGGAATTATTGGGATAGGTTTTACATTATTCATTTATGCAAAAAGGATTAAGATTAAAGAAATAAAAATAGAGATATCGGAAAAAGAAAAAGAAGAATTGCCAACTGTATTAGAAAGAGCAGAGACATTAAAATCTGCAAGAAGAAATCTAAAAATTGGGGAGTTTTCAAAAGCAGCTGAATTATATATTAAAGCTTCAAAATTATCTTCCAAAATTAGGGATGATGTTAATCGTAAAAAATTCAATAAAAAAGCAAGAGATATACGTTCTTCTAGAAAATTAAAATAATTATAAAATGAATACAATTTTTAAAATTGCTTTTGAATCTATGCTTCTTGTTCTTCATAAATTTTATCAATGAAATGACCGTAAACGTCTACTGGTTCGTCTAAGAACGTAACATTGTCTAATTCTACTTTTAATTGGCAATTTCCACATGTTACGATGGCTCTCCCTATTCCTTCTAAAGTGGGTGGTTTAAAAATCTCGATAACAACACTAGATTTTGTACCACACATTGGACAATCAAAGACTTTTGGAATTCTTTTCCTAGGTCTACGAGCAACTTTCTGTCTCTTTCTTCTACCCATGATCTTTCAAAACTTCTAATATTTTTTAATAACTATAAGTAGAGTCAATTTATTTAATTTATCGATTTCTCAATTTTTTAAAGGTTACAATTAGATTTTTTTTCTTATGGTAGCATAATCCTCAGTTTCTTGCATATTCCAAGTAAAAATTTCCTTCAAATTAGTCTTTTTAAACATATTTTCAAATTTTTTCAATTCCAACCCTTTTTTTAAGATTGTAAAAATTGTTAATCCACCGTTTTTACATACTCGCGAAACTTCATTTATTGAAAATACTGGATTAGGGAGGTTCTGTAAGACTGTAATTGAAAAAATTGTAGAAAATATATTTTTTCTAAAAGGAAGGAAATCGGCATCCGCACAAACTAGATGCAAATTATTATTTTTTTCCCTTTTTAATGCAATATTTAACATTTTTTTTGAAATATCCATTCCTACTAATAAATTGGTGTTATTTTTTATTAAATCAAAAAGAAGACCTGTTCCACATCCTAAGTCCAAAACAATATTTGTTTTGAATTCTTTCATTTTTTTAAAAATTGAATTAAATTTTAAATTTTGGATTGAATTGTATCGCTTATCATAATGTTTGGCTGTTTGATTGTATTTAGAAATAATATCAAACTTTTTTTTAATTGAATTCATTTTCCTAGATTTCTTCTCTTATTCATTATTATCTATTTCGCCTGTTGAAACTAAAGATTCAATCCTTTCTTGAAAGTCGAATAGAAAATCATCCAAAATCTTTTCACGCGTTTTCATAATTTCCTTTTCAGATAATTTTAACAATAAAGAATCATCTCCTTTTATCGAATTTATTATCATATCAATGATCAATTCTTTAATTTTTTTAAGTCCGTTATCAGTAAATCTGTAAATTAATTTTGTCTTTCCTCTGCAATGAGCGTATTTCGTTGCTACTACGTATATACAAATCCCTTTCTTCTCCCATTTTTTCAAAATTTCTTTTACTAGTCTATGATTTATAGAAAATTTCGTCTTTGGTTTATTTAAGATCTTTAATACTAATTTTGTTAACTGTGAACTTGGAAAATCGTAACTGTGCCATTTAGAATTTACGCTAACGACATATTCAGCAATAATCCATTCAATAAATTTTTCTTCCTTTTTTAATTTATTAATTATCCCCAATTCTATAGATGATTTCTTTTTCTTTATTGATTTGACCATATACTAATTAATAATATATTTATCAATATAAGACTTTCAATCTTAAATGAATTTAGGGTAAAAAAGAGGTTAAAAAACATATTTTAAACAAATTAAATAAAAATAGAATATTAATTCTTTAAGGGAGTTTATATATTGGACTGTAAATAATGTGTATGGCAAACTCAATATCTAAAACATTCAAAAAAATGGCTACCAGACGCTATCCTTGTCCAACTTACGAGTTATTTTGCGAAATCGACCCTTCAGATTGCCTAAAATGAAAATGAAAATAATCAAATCAAAAGATTGGGTTAAAAATCATATTTCTTAAAATAAGGGATTTATATATTGAATTATTAGGAAACATTAGATTCTTTTTTTATCAGTTGGCGGATTTGCCTCACTTTTGTCCAAATCTCGTCTGCTAATTTTATTTCCCCTAATTGTTCCGAAATTATAGCCGCTCTTTCTAAAAATCTCACTCCGTCATTGAAATTTTCTTTATCAATAGCCCCATCAGCTCCCTCCATTACTTTTTTTCTTTCTTCTCTAAGACTGATTTTCTCTTCTTCTGAGATCTCAATTATCTCCTTTTTTACTGGAGCTTTCTTAGCTTCCTCTTTCTTTTCTATCTTTAATTTTTTATGAATTTCTTTTTCTAAAATTAGGATTTTTTGTAATTCTTCTTCTGCCCCTTCTTCTTTAATTTCGACGAGTTGCATTCCAATTTTTTTAGCTCTTTCGAGAGGTGCAAGTGCAACATCGAATAATTTGTTTTTGATTGCTCTTTTAACTTTAACTAATTCATCTTTTTGATCCTTTTTGAGTTGTACAATCTGTTTTCTATCAAGAATTGGCTTAACCCTAGGTAATTTAGGTTTTGGCTTAACTTTTACAACACGCTTAGCCTTGGGTTTTACTATAGCTTTCTTTTTGACTTTTGGTTTTGCAGGTACTTTAATTTTTACTTTTGCTTTTTCTTTAGAAGCTAATTCTTCTTCCTCTTTTTTCATCAACATTGCAGCTCTAGTCCCAAACATTGCTACTTCAGGTGATAATCCTTGAAATATACCTCTTATAAGTTGTAAATGTTTTAATGCAAGATTTTGGGAGATATTTCGTTCGCCCCACCTTCTACGAATTGAATCTACCATGTATTCTGGGAAAAATGTGGGATAAGCTATGTCATTCAATAAATAAATAATTTCCTTACCATCTTTTTCTTTTATTTCTTTTACCATATTTATTTTTTTAAGAGCTCTTAATATTGAATCTACGCTTGGTAAATTAAGTTTAACAGATTGAACAAGAGCTTCTTTCTCTTGAAAATTTTGTCTTAAAGCTGAAATTATAGAATATGAATCGGGATCTGAAAATAATTTTGAACATTCTTTGGTATCTTTTTCCTCTAATTTATACTTTTTAAAAAACCTTTGAACTTCCTCCCTGTAACTCCTAAAAATTGGCTTTTTAACTTTAGCTTTCTTTCCAAATTGTTTAATCATTTTTTCAACAGGAACTCTCATAAAAAATACATCTTTTATTAAAAATAAGCATTCAGTCTCTGGGCTTACTTCAGTTGGGATTTTAAATTCCTTTAAAATATTAGATTTGAAAAAAGGCATTAATAATCCATCTAAATCTAGGACATCTTCACCTACCCTATCACTAAGCCATTTACGTAGAACTTCTTTAATTATTGCTCCTTCAGTTAATTTTCTTAAAATTAATATTCGGGTTGGATTTTTGAATATGAAAGAAAACCTTTGACTATCTACTAAAGTTAAAAACTTAGGAATTTTTTCAAAATAACTTTTCAGAATATCATTAAAATTTGGTTTTTTTCGTTGTTCAACTATTTCATAAATAGTTTCTACCAATGATTCTTCATAGATACTTGGATCTTCAGTATCTTCTAGTATTAAAGCGACATAAAATTGATCTTTACCTTCTTCTGGGAGGCCTGTATAATAAGAACAAATATTTAAGCCTTCTATCATCATAGAGAGAAAGCCAGCCTCGCCCCCGCCCATTGCATGCGTAGTAAATATTCTTAATAATTGATCTTCAGAAATAGAAACATTAGGATATTTTCCTTCAAGGACAATACCTATCTTATCATCCCATCTAACAAGGACAATGCCTCTTGGAATTTTAAAAACCTCTTTTATTAATCGGCAAATATAATTCTCTATAGTTATCTAAATAAAGGAATGTTATTAAATGAACAGACAAATTTTCTAATATGTCATTTATTATTTGCATTCTTTATTTATATTTTGTTAAATAATTTTTAAATTCGATAGTTATACTAATTTTTACTTTAAATAATAATGTAAGACAATATCAGAACTACAGAAAACAAATTTACTTTTTAATTAATAAAAAAGTTTAGGATTTAAGTATCTTTTATAATACATACAAAAAATCTAACCTTAAAAAGAGTAACAAATTGAAAAAAAACCACTTAAATCATAAGGGTTTTAGAGAAAAAGAAAAGAAGAGCTAGAAAATACGAAATAATTTAAAAATATTTAAAAAATTATTATTCTCATATTAAAACTGAATTAACCGAAAAGTGCACCTAATCCAGTCGCTTCCTCTTTCTTCTCTTCTTTCTTTTCTTCTTTCTTTTTCTTTTTTGGTGCTTCAGTAGCTGTGGCTTGAACTATGGGCATAGACTGTGCACTGCTTAAGGCGTCTTCTATATTAACACCTTCTAAAGCTGCGGTAACCGCTTTAATCCTTCCGGTGTCGGGGGTTATTCCAGCTGCTGTCATAACTTTTTTTAAATTTTCTTCGTTAACTTCTTTACCAGCTTTATGAAGCAATAAAGAGCCATATATATATTCCATTTCAATACCTCCTTATTTAAATAAATTACCTAATCCGCCTGTACTCGTTTCTTCGGGTGGTTTTTCCTTTTCTTTTTCTTTTTCCTTTTCAATATCTTTAGTTTGTGTCGGCATTTCTATTGGTAGCGCGTTAGGATCATTTTCTAGAATTTTTGATAATATTATGTTCGAATTGTTATAAGCTTTAAATAAAATATCCTTTATAAATTCTTTTTCAAAAACTGGTGCACTTGTTATTACTGACTTGGCTTGTTGATGAGCTTTGAGTAGAAGTTGTGTAATATTTTCCTTATTTGGGAATGTAATTTCTAATGATATATTGAAAGCAGATGCATGAGCCAACTTCAATTGTTCAATTATTTCGCTAAAATCTACTTGAAGATCATCATCTTTTAATAATGCTCCGTTATCGAAGGCTGTATATAATGATAATCCAACTTGCATTGGAAAGATGTTAAGTTTTGTTAATACAATAGCTAATTGTAATGAAATTTCGTCTCCCTTTTTAGCAATGACTTTTTCCTCCTTTATATGAATAGTACCTGATTGTACTTTTGTCTGCAATCCCACTGAATTTAATTCACTTATGACTGGACCTGGAGGAAATCCCGTATCTTTTTCAGGAATAATAATATCATCTGGAGCTATATCGCCAGATTTTGCAGGAGCTTGAGCTTTATTATCATTTAATATCTTTACTAATTTAAAAATATTCAGATTTGTAAAAATGAGAGCTGTGGAACCCTTCATTTTATCCATTAATTCTTTATATCCTGTTTTATCTCCAAATTTTTCAAATGCAAATTTGATTAATCGACTTTTAGCCATGCGTATTACTGCAGTATTTCGAAGTTTTTTCCTAATAATCTGAAGTTGTTTTGACGGAATTTTTTCCATTTTACATAGGCCAATAATTGGATAGCTTTCTATCAGTTTAGTTAGTTCCTTAACTGTTTCTAACTTTTGCTGTGGTATTCTTTTCTTGTCTGCTATAGACATTCTTATTACCTCAGGTTTATTTTCACGGGGGAGCTCATTGTCGCTTTAATAAATATTGATTTAATGTTTCGTAAACCTTTCTCTAAAATTTCTTCTAAATAGTTCATTAAAACTTGAAGATTTTCAAATATTTCTTTAGGTTCCATTTTTTCATTACCAATTGCAGTTAGAATAACGGGGTTCTTTTTCATTCGAAATCTAATAGTTTTTTTGTATTTCTCTAAAATTGCCGTAAGATCTGATTTTGGATTTATAATTCCAGCACCTTTTGGAGGAGCCAGCGGCATTTTTCCAAGTGGTCCCAAAACTGGTCCTAAAAAACGTCCAACATTTGGCATTAAGTCGATACCCACAATAAAATAATCAAAAATCTTAGCAATCTTCTTAGCTGACTTTCTGTCACTACCAAGACGCCCTAATTCTTCTTTATCTATAATCTTATCTGCTCCAGCTTTTTCAGCTCTTAAAGCCAGATCGCCTTGAGCAATTACGCAAATTTTTACATCTTTAATTGGGTGTGGAAGGGTAATTTCGGCATTTAATCTATTTTGTGGTTGATTTAAATCCAATTCTTTTAAATTAATCGCAACATCAATTGTTTGAGTGAATTTTCTCGGCTTGGATTTTTTCTTTATCTCTTCAAGGGCGATATTAACATTTTCAGTAGTTACAGACATCAATCACACCAGTCTGTTTTATTATTAGTTTATTTAGTAAAAAAAATTAATCTTATTAAATATTTTTAAAAAATCATAACAAGGAAAAATTGAATTTTTTATACAATTTGGGAATCATATTGATTTTGATCAATGGCTTTTTGAATATCTCTTGGGTCTTCCCCTTCGACAGTTACTCCCAGGCTTACACATGTGCCTAAGACTGTCTTAATAGCTTTTTTAAGATCTTTTGCAAGTAACTGCTCTTGTTTTGCTTTGGCTATTGAAACTATTATAGAAAAATCAAGATCTCCTACTTTTTCCTCCTTTGGATTACCACTTCCTTTTTCCGCTTCAGGTATTTCTTTTAAAATCAGTGCTGATGTGGGAGGACTCATGACTTCAACTTCGAATCCCTTAGTTTCTGTGTCTACGATTATTTTAACTGGAACTTTGAGACCTATGTATTCTTTAGTTAGCTCATTTATCTTCTTAACTATTTGTAAAAGATTCGCACCAGTCGAACCTAACTTTGGTCCTATTGGAGGGCCGGCTGAGGCTTTGCCACCTTCAACAAGAGCTTCACATGTAACTTTTTCACCCATATATTGTAACATCCAATAATTTTCAATTTTTTATCAGTAATGACCATTTCAATAATAAATTTTTAAATTTTAAATTTTCTTAACTAGATCATAATCTAGATTTGAGTGAATTTTAATGATAATCTAGGCGCGACAAAAAAAAATCTCGATTTTTTTATAAGTGGAAGCTAGTATTAAAAAATTATAAAATCAAAATGGTGGTTAAAATACTTTGGTTAAAATAGGGATAATTTCTGATACTCATGATAATATTGACACTGCGAAAAAAGCTGTTCAATATTTTAATTCAAATAAAATAGACTATTGTTTACATGCTGGAGACATAATTGCACCCTTTATGGCGAAATTAGTTTTTAACGACTTAAAATGCAAAGAGAATTTAATTTTAATTCAGGGTAATAATGATGGGGAAATTACGGGGAATAAACTTAATTTTACTAAAATTGGGAGTAAATTTGTAGGAAACTACTATGTTGGAACAATTGCTAATAAAGAAATATTAATGCAACACGATATCCATCCAAAAATTTTAGAATCTCTAGCTTCTTCAAATAAATTTGACATTATAATTCATGGTCATACCCATTCACCTGAGAAAAAAAATATTGGGAAAACAATTATTCTCAATCCAGGTGAATGTTGTGGTATTTTAAGCGGAGAAAATACGATTGCTATTATAAATATTGAAAGGATGGATGCAGAAATTATAACTTTATGATTTATTTTGGAGCCTCTAACTTAGCAATAAAAAATCCAGAAGTTTTATGAAGATCGGGATAAAACCTTTGTAAAAAATTATATTTTATATCTTTATCTGTCAGTTCTCCTGGAGAACCGATAATTATATTTGGTTTAATAATTTTACATCCGAATTTTTCTACCATATATTTTATATTCAACTCATTTTCTTCGGGGGATAATGTACATGTACTATAAACGATTATTCCACTGGGTTTTACAATTTTTAATGCTATATGGATAAAATATTTTTGATATTTAGCACTACTGATGATATCTTGTTCTGTTTTTGTCTCGTATAACTTTGGTCGAACACCTAAAGCTGAACAAGGAGGATCAATTAAGACTCTATCAGCAGAATTGGTGAATTCTGGAAGTAAAAGTTTTGCATCTCCTATTTTTGAAGATATATTTTTTATTCCCATACGATTAGAATTTTTATTTAATTTCTTAATTTTATTTCGGGATCTATCAATAGCTATAATTTGTCCTTGATTTTTCATTAATTGAGCAATATGTGTTGTTTTACCTCCAATTCCTGCACATAAATCTACAATAATTTCATCTTTTTGAGGATTTAAAATATGAGAAGTTAAAATGGATGGTAAGGATTGATTATAAAAGAGACCTTCATCATAAAAATAGCTTTTTTTTAAATTTGGGATAGAATAGAGAGATTTCACATTTTCAAGCACAATTCCCTTTTTAATATTTCCGAGTTCTTTATAATCTTTAGTAGCTAATCCAATAGCAATAGGGATTTGTGTCTCACTTAGAATTGTAACTTTATCCCCTTGCTTGAATTTATCAAATTTTTTAACTCCTGGAACATATAAATCTGATCCACAAAGAACACTTTCCGAAGCAAATTTATCAATTGTCACTTTTTTTTTTAATAAAGGAATTCGAGAAGGACCTTTTCTGGGAAGTAATACTGCTTCAGGTAAAGTTTTATGTTGTTTAGCTTTTATTCCCAATTTCTTCAATTTTTCAATTAAATTTTTTGGTGAAATCTTAAGTGTATTTGTGCGAATTGTATAAATTTCACTAGGAGTCTTTATTGCTTTTAATATTTTTATGGCTCTTTTTTTATACCTTTTTAAAAATCGTTCAATAATACTTTTAGGGTAAAGAAATTCTTCAGATAATTCTAAAATCTGCTTATTAGGGTTTTTTTTCATTAAATACCCCATAATTTAATAAAAAATTGAATAATTGTTAAAACCCGTGTTTTCCAATTAAAGGAACAAAAGCTACGCCACCCAGTTTCTTTTCTATTACATCAGTAGCAGTTTTTTTCATTAAAACTAATTCTTGATATGAATGTTTCTTACCTACCGGCATTATAAGGATTCCTCCGATATCAAGTTGTTCAATTAAAGGTTTTGGTACTTCAGGTCCAGCGGCAGTCACAATAATTCTATCATATGGCGATTTTTCTTCATACCCACATGTTCCATCACCGATAATCACAGTAACAGTTTCTGCATATCCATTTTTTTCCAAATTCTTTCTTGCAAACTCAGCTAGTTCAGGAAGTCTTTCAACAGTAAAAATATGACCTGGATTTTCAGAGCCTTTGGGCGCAACTAATTCTGCAAAAAAAGCCGCATTATAACCGCTACCTGCTCCAATTTCGAGCACTTTTAACCCCTCCTTCATTTCCAATTTCTCTGCGTAGATAAAAGAGATATGAGGGGCAGATATGGTTTGTTTATGGCCTATACTAAGAGGTGTGTCGTTATAAGCATGTTCTACTTGAGATTCCGGAAGAAAATTTTCACGAGGAACGTTATTGAACGCCCTAATTACATTTTCTGATATAGCAGTTTTAGAATGAAGATATCTTTCCAACAATCTTTTCTTTTTTTCTTTCAATTCAGGTCTACCTCGACTTTCTACCTCTTAAAACAAAAAATAACTAGTTTAAAAAAAGATACGTGCACATGTTTCGGATAAATACTATTTTATTTTTAAAAATTATAAAGGATTATCAAATTTTTTCAAATTACGCAGAAATTTTGCGGTGGCGATTTGTGACCTTAATTGAAGAGATTACTGCATTAGGGCATCAAAATATAATTGGAACGCATAAAACTACTTTTGAAATAACAAAAGAGAGAGATTTAACAAAGCGGGGAAATTGTATAATTGGAATTTTGGCAAATAAAGGAATAGTCGATCTATCTCAAAGATTTAAGGATAAAGCAAAAACAAACATAAAAATCAAATGCGTTCTAATTGTGAAGGATATTATAGAAGAAATTTTTGGCTATGGACACCCTTCACTCACATTTTTACATCCCACAGATATCGTAATCAGAAAAAGTAATTATAAATGCTCTCGTACATTAATGATAAAAGCGAATAAGAGCGCAAACGATTTGGATAGGAATTTAATCAAACTATTAAAAAATCCTGAAACTCAACTTAAATTAAAATTCGTTATAAATAGTTAAATCTGTTCTATCTCAATATCAACGCAAATTTGCCATTCATGAGGAGCAGTAGATTTCACTCTTCTAAATTTTAAATTTGAAATTGTTCTTTTATGTTTTTTAATTTCATTTCTTAATTTTGTTTCAATTTTCTCATAGGTATCTGATTTAGTCTGAAAATGATAGAAATGAATAATCCCGCCTTTTGGTTTCAAAGCTTTACAGGCTACAGGCAAATAATTAAAAGATTCTAAAGGAAGGTTCATAATAATTCGATCAAATTTACTCTCTAGAGATTCTAAAATTATTTTTTTTGCATCTCCCAATATAGGAACTACTATATTTTCTACTTTATTTAAAATTACATTTTTCTTAAGAAATTTAACCGCATTTTTATTTTTATCAATAGAATAGACTTTTGCTCCTTTTCTTTTTGCAATTAAAATTGAAAATGGTCCAGTACCAGCAAACATATCAAGTACTATTTCATTTGAATTCGTCATATCTGCGATTCGAGCATGTTCTGTGCCTAATCTAGGGCTAAAATAGACCTTTTTTATATCTAACTCATATCTACAACCGTGTTCTTTATGAATTGTTAGAGTATTATTTATTCCTGCTAGAAATTTCAATTCTCTTATTCGGAATTCTCCATTAACTTTTCCACTTTTAGCGAATACTGATTCCAAGGATTTATTACGGTCTAATAACAATTTCGCTAGTAATTTCTCTTTGGAGTGGATTTCATTGGGTATTTCTAATATGGCAATTTTTCCAATAATATCAAATGATTTTGGAATAAATTTTAATTCATTTTGGTCAAAATATTCAGCCAGATCATCTAAAAATTTGCTTTGCTCGCTCTTTACTTTTAATTTAAAAATAGATTCTGTGAATTGTGCTGAATTAAAATCTTTTAATATCTCGGATTTCTCGGTACTTTCTAATTTTTTAAGAATGGCAAAGTGAATAAAATCTCCTTCAACTTTGATTAATTTACTTTTATCTAATATTTCGAGTTTTATTAGAAGTTTTCTCAGTTTTTCCCCTTGTTTTTTATTAATATGCACACAAGGTGACAAATTTTCCAATATATGCACCATAATGGGTTAAGATGGCGGACCCGGGGGGAATTTCGCCCAACGGCATACAACCGACGGGATTCGAACCCTCGATGTCCAACTTAGAAGGCTGGTGGTCTATCCTGGCTAACCTACGGGTCCTTAAATTCTATTTATCTATCCAATAATATAAAATTTCTGAATTATTTATTAGATAATATTAAATTAGAAATGATATTTTAAAAATTCTAATATGGATATATTTAGATGATATTACATGGAACGTGAGAAAATTTTACACGATGCTGCAAATGATTTGCAATATTTATTAAATAGGGGATATAATAAAAAAAGCGCTCTTAAATTGGTTGGAGATAGATATATTTTGGATAAAAATGAACGTCATATTTTATTTAGAGCAATTTTTTCTGAAAATGAAATAAAAAATAGGGATAAAAAGAAGTTATCTCAAGATCAATTGAAAGATCGAATACTTTCGATTGATGGATATAATGTTTTAATTACATTAGAAACCATGTTAAATAACAAAATTTTGATTAATGCTGCTGATAGTTTCTTTCGAGATGCTTCAAAAATTTCAAAAAGATATAAAAAATCAAAAAAAACAGATTTAGCAATTAAATTAATGTTTGAAAAATTAGTAAAATTAGCCCCAAAATATATTTATATTTTCTTTGATAAGCCAATTAGCAAAAGTGGCGAATTTTCAGCATTAATAAATGAAAAAATTTCCGAATTTAAATTAAAAGGAATTGCTAAGGCTGTTAATAGTCCGGACCATGAAATAATAAAACAAGGAGAGACCGTAATTAGTGCAGATAGCTTACTCTTAGATAAAGGAAAAACAATTTTTGATTTAGCTGGTTCAATTATTAAAGAGCAAGCATATCAAAAAATCATTTCATTCATGTAATGAAATAAAAGATGAAACATCAATAACAATAAAATAAATATTTTTAATACAATTTATTTAAATAAAGAAAGTTTGGTAATTTTATTGGAGAAATTAAAGAAGTTTAATAAATATGGTGCAGAAATTAAATCTATTTTAAAATTAAGAAATAAATTCGGTCAACTATGTATCCAGGATTTTCAATTATCAAAAAAAGATGTAGTTTGGAGTTCTGTAATAGCACCTTCATTAATAATAAGTTTAATTTTGAGCAATGAATTCGAAAAAAATGAAAAAAAGAGAATTTTTGCAAATTGTCTAGTTGATTTATGTCATTTATTTTTTGCCTTAGAAGATAGAATTAGAGACCGGCAAGTGACAAAAGAAAATGAAATTGAAAAATATCAAAATACGAAAAAGGTTTTTAGATGCACATTTGGAAAAATTTTAAAGAATGCATATTCTGAGGGTCTAATTTCGGAAAAAATGAGAATCTTTTTTGAATCTTTTTTGGATAATTTAAATCGCTATGCCGAGAGGGTAGTTTATCCTAAAGATGAGTCTGTAAAAATTGAAAGTCTCATTGATAGGATTGTAACTGAAAAAATTTCTGACCTATTCACCAGTAACGATATTATTGAAGTTCATAAAACAAAATTCGGGAATTTTTTTCGTGGTATGGGATATTTTCTCTATAGGTTTTTTAGTTTGAATTTTAAAAATAAAAAAGCCTACTTTGATTTATTTTTTAATATTGGAATGCTTGCACAATTAATAGATGATTTGAGAGATTTATTTTGGCAAGATATCGAGATTGAGCAGCCTAACATTGTAATGGCTTTAGTATTAAATGAAAACTGGAATACGGAAGGAAAAAAATTAATCAACCTCATAAAAAATAAAAATAATTTAAATTCTAATTTAATAAAACAATTGGAAAATAGTTTAAATGAAATGAGAAAAGGAAAAATTAGCATATTTGATTTTTATCGATTTACATTTCCAAATACTTATCAATCCATTAATGGAATGGTGCAAAATATTAAAGAGAATATTAAATTATGCCTCAAATCATTGGATATAAAAGGAGTTAAAGCTGAAGAAATTGTCGAGATATATGGAATTCTTATTGCGTTTATTAAAAAATTAATATTAAAAAAATAAATCAGGGTTTAATTTGTTTATTTATGATTTCTAAACATTTATTTCGTATCTTTTGAACATTTTCTAAGGGCATTCCTCCACCTTGTGCCATTTCTGCCTTTCCTCCTCCACCACCGCCTAAAATTTTTGCCAATTCCTTCATTGTTTTGCCGGCATGAATTCCTCTTGATTGAGTTTTGGATCCAGCAACTATTAAAGTATTAACTTTTTCATTCTGAGTTGTTGCTAAAATTCCGATAATATCATTACTCATAGAAATTAATGCATTCCCAATTTCAATTAAATCATCTACAGATTTGTTATCAAAGACTTTGTGAACAATTTTAATTTGTTTATATTGTTCGGCACGGGTAAATAATTGTTCAGCAATTAACAAAGATAATTCTTTTCTCAAACGTTCGCTCTCTTTCATGGCATCCTTCCAATCATTAAAGAAACGTTTGGTTACCGATGGTATTTCTTTTTTCCCAATATTGAACATTTGAGCTGTCTGCTCCAATATTTTTTCTAATTCTTGGTTATATTTTATGGCTGCTTTACCAGCTGTATACTCCAAACGCACTATTCCATCTTGAATTCTTTTTGATCCGATCATTTTGATGGATCCAACTTCATTAGTGTTATCAAGATGTGTTCCACCGCAAGCTTCGACATCAAAATCACCTATGTTAATTATTTTTAAGGTTTTACCAGGAACTGCTCCACCTTGATAGATAGTGAAGCCAAAGTTTGATTCTGCTTGATTTCTAGCCATTTCCTCTTTATGTAACTTAATGTTTTTTAAAACTAATTCATTTGCAACTTTTTCAATTTTCCATAATTCTTCTTTATTAACAGCTTTATAATGTGATATATCCAGATGTGCTCTTTCAGGAGTTTTTTCCGTTCCTCCTTGCCACACATGGTTTCCTAAAACTTGTCTTGCAGCATAATTTACAATATGTGTTGCTGTGTGATGACGCATTAAGGATATCCGCCTATCCCAATCGATTTTTCCTATAATTTCTTGACCGATTTTTAGTGAAGAAGTTACCCTATTTAATTCATGAACAATTACATTTCCGACTTTTTCGACATTTTTTACGTCTTCATCGCCTATTTTTCCTGTATCATGAAGTTGACCACCACTAGTTGGGTAAAATAATGTCTTATCCAAAACCACAAATATATTATCAACAATTTGAAGAATTTTAGCCTTAAATTCTGAGTTATAAGAATTTTTTTCATATAATTGAACTGTTTCGGGTAAATTATCGAACTTTCCTTTAAGTTTATCTTCTAAAGTCTCAATTTTTGAAACTATTTGTGATTGAACTCGTTTTTCACCCAGTGTTACATAAAAATCCCCTGGCACATCAATCTGGAGATTCTCTTCTATGGCAATTTCTTGAACTAATTCAGGTGGTATTCCGTGAGATTCATATAGTTCGATGTATTTATCTATTTCAATCTTTTTCTTTTCTTTTAAAAGTTTTTTAACATAATTAACCCCTTTTCTTCTCGATTCTTGGAATCTATCTAGTTCTACTTTAAGAATATCTTCAATAATATTATTTGCACTTTCTAAACGGTTATATGTTCGGGTAAAATATTTAATTAAGTCGTAACATAATTCTGTTAAATTCAAACTTAAATTGTAAATATTGTTCAAACTCATTGCACGTCTTAAAATGATTCGGAGATTATAACCACCACCAACATTTGATGGAAAGGCACCATCTGCTACTGCAAATATAAGAGTGCGCATATGATCTGTTATAGCATAAGCAGCCTCAAGAGGACCTAACTGAGATTCCAGCTCATTATATGTCAAACCTAATTCTGAAGCTACTTTTTTTCGAGCTTGCTCAATATTTTCTACTTCATCAACATTAAGCAGCCCAGATATTACAGCATAACGTGACATTAACTCCTTATCAACGTTAATATCCGAATTCTTTCTAACATTTTCAAAAACCGGTCCAAATGTCGCCTCATAAATAGTTGGGGTGCCTAAAGCAAACCACCCTATTCGTTCCATTCCCCAACCAACATCTACAACTGTCATATCCATTTGACGATAGCTTTGATCAGGAAGCACTTCATACTGCATAAAAACACTGTTTACAATTTCTAATCCTTTGGCAAAGGATTCTAAACAAGGTCCAAAATTTCCTCCTCCCAGCCAAATATCTTCGCGAAGCGTTATTTCAGTTGGATCAATTTTTAAAACGTCTGTTAGAAACTTAAAATCCAGTTCAATGCATCGGTCCATCCAATATCCCTTTAATTTTAGTTTTTCATTATTAAACGAGTGTTGTCCCCCCATAATAAAAGAAGTGAGGTGGCGACCTGTTTTTCCTACATTATCAATGTCGTTGAATCCTTTTCCTCCGAATCGTATGCATGGTTGAGGAATGACCAAAGGATTAGCAGGAGGTAGAATTGTACTATTCAATACATGAGGTTGAAAACAAGTAATAGAAGCAAGCGTGAAAAAAAGATCGTTTCTCCACCGTGCAACAACAGGATATTCTTTAATTCTTTTATGATCGTATTTTACAAAAAATTCCGACCATTTTTTTATGGTATCATGAAAATCCCATGATCCTTTAACGGATTGTCCAATGAATTGATAACCTCCTACACACTTAGTATCCCCACAGATTTCTGAATCAGGATTTAAAGTCCAGAAATAATCACCACAAATCTTACACTGTTTTCTTTGAAACCCTAATTCATCGAATAGCATAACTTTATATTTTTCAGGACCAAAGAGATCTCTAAGTTTATTTTTATCCAACGACATTGAAATCATAACTCAAATCTTTTTTAACTTAAATAAAAGAGAAATCATAAATGATTAGATCAATCTAAATATGTTTTAATTTAATTACTATGTAATATTTATTTAATTAATTGATTAATCAAAATATTTTCTTTAATGATTTACGCATAAGCAATATTTTTTGAAAATATTAAATCGTTTTTTACGTAACAATTTCTTTTTATTTGGTAAAAAGATTATAATTTGACTGAAAAAAAAAATTGTTTAGGAGGACCTTAAACCAATGAGAATTGTAATTAAAGTTGGCGGTTCCCTAATTCAAGACACAAATGGCGAAATTCGAATTAATTACTTGAAGGAATTAGTTAATATTTTAAGAAAAATCAAAGAAAATAATGAAATAGCCTTAATAGTTGGAGGCGGAAAGAGTGCGCACTCCTATATAAGAACTGCAAGAGAGTTAGGCGCACCTGAAGCACTTTCTGATGAAATAGGAATCGAAATAGCAAAAATACATGCTAGACTTCTTATTACTGCATTAGATGAATTGGCATATCCCAAGACATTTGATTCACTTTCTGATGCGGTATCAGCATTTGAAAGTGGTAAAATCATTGTCTTAGGAGGTTTACAACCGGGGCAATCGACCAATGCTGTAGCAAGTTTATTAGCTGAACGATTAAAAGCTAATTTATTAATCAATGCAACGGATGTTTCGGGTGTTTATACTGCAGATCCTAAACAAGATCCATCAGCCAAAAAATTGGATGTCTTGAACATTTCGGATTTTGGAAAATATATCAATTTTGAAAAATCAAAAGCGGGGGAATATTCTTTATTCGATTATGTAGCTTATTTAATAATTAAAAGATCTAAAATCCCATTCTTCTTTATTTCAGGAGAAGATCCAAAAAATATTATAAAAATAATAAATGGTGAAAAAATAGGAACGAAAATTGTTTATGATTAAAAAAGGTGGTCCAAATTCAAAATAAGAAAAAATCAGAAGATAGTTCTACTTCAAAAAAACAAAAATGGATAAAAAAATGGGAACCCCACAAACATTGTTCTGTATGTGGTGTGGCAATCGGGATGGATAAAGAAGATTTTTGTTCTTCAAAATGTAGCGGAGAATATCAAGAATGGAAACTCGAGCAAGAAAAGAAAAATAAAAGAAATAGCATGATGATGATGATTTTAATGGGTGTTATGGTTCTTGTATTATTTTTAGCTACAATGTTAGGTTAATAGAAAAAAAGATGTTTGAATATTTGTAAAGATTTTTATTTTTTAAACTCGTTTTCAATTGCCTTAAAAGCTTTGTTAATAGCATTTTCAGCTAATTTTTCAACTTCTGAGGTGGATAGAGAAGGAACTTCAAGGTCTAATTCTATTTCAATATTACAAATATTATTTTCTCTATTAATTTCAATTGTACTCTCAAGTATAGTGACTTTAGATTTCTTAACTTTTGAAAATATAAATTCTTTTATTTTAAAGTCAGCAATCTCGGATATTTTTATGATTTCTTCTTCATTTAAAGCGGGTATACCAATTTTAATAATCATTTGATATCCAAAGAATTAAGTATTAGGAAAAAATAGTATGAAATCAATTACATTGGGCCAAGAGTTCCAAGATCTGATTTAGTTCCTGGTCGCTGTAGTGCACTTTGAATTTTAGTTCTTGCTTCTTCAAATTGTTGTCTTGTACGTTCTTCTTGGCGCTGAATTGTCTTAAGTCTCATCTCTAAAGTGTCTTTTTTATCAACAAGTTCTTCTTTTACTTTGTCTTTTTGGGATTTTACTAATATTGTACCAACGTTTTTATATACAATAGCACCCTCACTTAATTTCTCTAATTCAGATAATGCTTTTTCCGCCTCTTTCATTCGAATTTCCATTTGACTTTTCTGAGCAACCAGCATTTCTAATCGTTGTTGGAGTTGCTGGAGTTGCATAATTTGGTGTTGTAAATGTGGTGGTATTTCTTGCATTTTTCTTTTACTCCATTTGGTTTTTACTTTTATTTCCTCATTTCTTTTGGTATTGAAGAGGAATTCTGTAAAATTATAGTTTTAATAATAAGATAATATTTTTCTTTATTAAATTTATTTTAAATTAGTTTATTACTTGTACAATTGAAGAGAAGAGAATATGTTGGTGCAATATTCACCATTTAAATGAAATTTAATCTATTTTTTAAAAAAATATAAATTTTAAATGTTAAAAAAATGCTTATTTTGTGATTTCGACAATACCTTCGATAATTTTAATCCAATTAAGGTATGAATTTACGGTTGCACGTAATGCTGTTACATCTCTTGCATCAATTGAAATTTTTAATTTATTACCCATTAAAATTAATTTAGTACTAGATCTATGACTAAATGATTCATCACTTTCAGGATTAAGGGAGTTAAAGTATATCTGAGCAATTATTTCATTAAAAAAATCGATAATGATTTCACAACAAATATTTTTTACCAACTTTTCACCAAAAGGCTCATTAACCTTGAGATCTAACACGTTTGATTGTTCTAAAAGCCTTCCTTCCTTCATCCGTCATGGGAATCCAAGCTCCGCCAGAAAAAACTATTTTACATTTTTTACAACGCCAAATACCTACTGATATGCGCTTTACGGATTTAGTTCTACATTGAGGGCATTTATGGGGTGCTTTCATTCTTTCTTCGACTTTTTTTACTCGTTTCCGAACAATAGCACCGTATCTTGGACCAAATCTTCCCGTAATTCCTACTTTTTTCGTTCTTCCCAATCTTATCACTCTTTGAATTTGAAGGATATTTTGACTTAATAAATTTAAGGTAGGTATTGAAGTAATTCTTTCGATTTTTTTAATGTAATCTCTATACATTTTAAAATTTCATCTTTAGTAAAAAAACCCTTCCTACCTTTTTGTATGCTACAAATATTTCCAGATTTATCTACTGTAACCGTAAGGCGCGCATCCATTATCCGATCCTCTTGTTCATTTGGATCAATCAGCAATTTATCTCCTATCTTTGCTGTTGTAACTGAAACTGCTTTATTGGTAAATGGGAGGGATAACCAATCTGATTTATCGTATTGCTCACCTAATACAACTACTTCATCATCGACTATCTTAGTCCTTGGCATTTTTGTAGAAAGTAAAGCTGCTACTGCTGCTAATGTTCCTGCATCAAACATATTTCCATCATAGGACATGACATATAGATCGATAAATATGATAAAGACTTGTTTTCCGGGAATTAGACATAATTTAGAATAGTCTACTATTACCGAATGCCGAATTCCTCTGTCAACTACACGTGCCACCTCAACAGAATTTTCATTTGGTGGTCCTGGTTCGAATACAGGAGATGCAAGAGCTGTAAGTTCAGCATTTACAGTAATTACTCCCCTATCAGGGGTATCTGGAAATGGAGGGCCAAGCGAAATCTTTATGCCTGCAATAATTTCCGTTTTTCCAATTCTAACTCGTGCTGAGCCCTCAGCCTTAAGTATTACACCTGTTTCTAAAGATATTTTTCGATATTCTAAAAAATCTCTCCCGTCAATTCTTTGATTCTTTTTTACTAGAGAATTTATATGAGATTTTTCGATTTCAGATATGATTTTAAAAGATTCCATTATGTATCCCCCTCAATTGATCTTTTAGTCTCAATTTCTTTATCAATTTGACTATATTTTTCCTTTATTGTCTGAATTTGAATTTGACTAATTTTTTCGGTTCCCTTTTCAGCAAGATCCAAGGCTTTACGCATTTCATCAAATGTTATTCGTCCATCAAATTGTAAAAGTGTATATCTTTTAGATCGTGGCATCATCGCAACTGGTAAATCTCCTGAACCTTCTTTATCTTCAACATCCGATAAATCTAGGACTAAGGTGGGGGGATCAGGATTTGCGATTTTTCCTACTGCTACACCACAAACAAGGTCGCGTAATGATATTCCAGCATCTGCTAGAGCTAACGATGCTGCAGTAACAGCAGCACAACGTGTACCACCATCTGCACAAAGGACTTGGATATATATATCTATTATAGTTTTTGGATAATATTCAAGAAATATGGATGATTCCAAAGCTTGTCTTAAAATTAACGAAAGTTCGACTTCCCTTCTAGATGGGGCAGGAGATTTTCTCTCATCTACTTTATTCCAAATTATTCACTTGGCATAATTTAAGCGAACGTAGCCATGCGATAAAGAACTCGCAAAACTGCCGCATCTTGACGGGCTAAATGACGAGGGTGAACTTCACGCGGTCCATAAACTGCGCCCAAAATTTTATTTTTTCCCATATTAATTAAAGCAGAACCATCTGCTTTTGTTAATAATCCCATTTCCAATGAAATTGGTCTTAATTCATCAATTTTTCTATTATCTCTTCTTATTCCATCCTTAATTAACCAATCAGCTGGGACTTGTTTAAAAAGTGCCATAATTATCACCTTTTTATTTATTTTATTTTTAAATAATATTTAATATTCGAATTTCAATTTATTTCTTCTTTTTTTTCCTTTTCAATTAAAACTTTCACTCTATCTGTGAGGCCAGAAGTATGTGCCTCTTGTTCAATTTTTTTAACAATTTTGATTAACAATTTTTCATCTTCTAGGTTTTTTGTATATATCCAAACCAAACCATTTTGTCCAACTACGATTTGGCTCTTGGTTGCTTCTTTAATTAAATTTATCATAGAACCTTTTCTTCCTATCAATCTAGGTATTTTTGCAGAAGCAATTTTTATTACTTTTCCTCCGCGCAATTTACCATAACCTTTACCTCTTATTGATAAAACAGGATCTCTTGTTCTATTAAATGCAATTATCTCCCCCACAATAGTTTGTCCAATATCAAAATAATTTTTGATGTTATCTTTTAAAGGATTAAATGCCCGGTCTATTACATTTGAAACATGTAAGGAAGCTGTATATGGAGAATCAATATCAACTTTCCAGCTAACAATGGACGTATTTATAATCTTTCCTATAACAATATCACCAACTTTAGGTACGTAAGGTCCACTGAAGGGAACTACATATACATTATTATTTCCTCTAATTTCTGAAAACCCAATAATAGAAGCATAAAGTTTATCTTGTTCCTTAAATGTTCCAAATCCCGCTCTATATTTAGAACCTTCTACAATTAATTCACCTGGTACTACAATACGATGCCGTTCAAAACTATCACCATTTGACAAAAAAAGTCCTCCTTTATATTTAATATAGTTAAAAAAGTGTTTCTTTTAATTTCTTAATATCATGCTTACCCTTTGTTAAATTTTTAAGTTGTTCATTTAATTCAGCGTGAACTCCGACAGGAAGATCAATTAAAGCTATCCAAGATCCATCAGATTGCCATTCGTCTTTAGAAATCGTACCATATTTAGAAACAATTCCGTAAGCCTTTCCTGTATATTTAGCAGGAATTTTTACAGCAAGAGTAATTCGTTCCATTTTTATAGGAATAATTTCTGCTAATTTCTTTACGATTTTCTTTGCTTGCTCTACAATTTCCTCATTGGAATCAATAGATATTTTTGCGTCTTCCATTGCACGTTCAATGCGCGCAGGTGGATGTGGAAGCCCAGTTTTAGGGTTTACACAATTACGATTAATAAAGTAAATTATTTTTTTTCTAATTTTCTCCGTAAATTCTTTTCTCATTTCTGCTGTAATTTGAAGTTCGCCGTTTTTTAAAATCTCTTCTGAAATTTCAAAAATATCATCAGTTTCAAAGATTTCTTTAAATAACTCCGAATCTGTTAATTTTTGACCTCGTAAAGCGTCTGAAAATATGTAATATCCAAGTAAAATTTCTCGTATTTCTATATCCTTTCCTTCTTTAAATTGCCAAGCTAGCTTTGGATCAACTACGATCTCAAAATGATGTCCCATACTATCATAACGAACTATCGCTGCTTTTCCAAGATCTAGTCTTTTCTGTCCCCTTATTGAAACCATATTTATCTGATCTGCTTCTAAATCCTTTTTATATAATTCTCCAATTCCTCTGTTGCTAATCTTTCGAATTCCTTAGTTTCAGTACGTGCTAGAGCCACTTCTACTTTGGTTGAATCGAGTTCAGTTTCGATTACTTGTTTTAATGCTTTTAATGCTAAAAGTATTGCATCATCTAACGTCATATCTGATTTATACTCTTTTTCTAATTCTTCTTGCACTGTCTGTGCACCAGAGCCAATGGCATTCGCCTTGTAACCCCAATGAGCGCCTGAGGGATCTGTCAAAAAAAGTTTCGGACCTTTTTCATCAATTCCAGCAATTAATAAACTTACACCGAAAGGGCGCACTCCAGCATGTTGTGTATATAATTGCTTTAGATCGCAAATCTTTTTTGTAAGCATTTGAATATCAATTGACTCATCATATGTGAGTTTATTTATTTGACATTGAATTCTAGCATGATCTACTAGAACTCTTGCGTCAGCTGTTAAACCAGCTATAGCACAGCCAACATGATTATCAATTTTAAAGATTTTTTCTACACTTTCAGGTTCTTGAAGTGCGAGAATTCTTTTTTCTACTGTACAAACTACACCTTCAGAACATAAAATACCAATTGCAGTAGTACCTTTTCTTACTGCTTCCATGGCATATTCTACTTGGAAAAGTCTTCCATCTGGACTAAAAATAGTGATTGCACGATCATAACCCATACCTGGTGGAGCAAACATCTTTTCTAACACCTACCAATTCTTTATTTTTCTATTTCTTAATTTTATAATAAAATATGATATATTCAGAAATTATTATTTATTTCAATAATTTTTTGTGTAAAATTATTTTATTTATTTACACGCAACGATTTTTTTATACAAAAATGTTATTTCATTTGTTTAAAATTCTAACGATTCTTTAAATAAATATTGATTTAAAACCTTTTATCATAGATTTTAACTTTGTACAGCGTATAAATATAGAATTGTTAAGATACAACCTATAATTGTAAAAACACTTATAACGGCAGAACCTGAAGCAAATGCGTAAATCAAGGTTATTAAACCAGTTCCTGTTATAAAGACAATCATCGATAGTAAACCAGCTGTATGCCTTTTGTATTCTAACAAATTTGCAAATCCTATGAATATGAATGCGAAAAATAGCGATAACAGAAAAGCAGTAAAAATGTCAGCTAAAGTAATTATTCCCAATTTCACAGACCATAGACCCCTAATAAAAAGATGTATTTCTTCACTACCGAAAAAATATTCACCGAGGGGATTTTTGAGTATATTCTGAAAATCAAGTGCCATTGGTATATAAATGATTAAATAGAGGAGAAGAATAGTTATGGATATTAATAAACAGAAATAAAAAGAAAATAGCATTTTTTTTCGAATTTCTGCCCGTCTTAATCTTTCTTTTTTAGTTATAACTCTTTTTGACATTAATAAAAAATCCTTATGATACTTTTTTTTAATAGGAAGTGAATAAATAATAAAAATTTGGTATAAATAATTATTTTTAATCGGTAAAAATGACTTCTGAAATCAATGTAATTGCAATTAAAGACTCCGATTTAGATAAACTAGTAGAATTTACAAAAAAAACCTATCCATACGAGTCGTGTGCATTATTTATAGGGAAGATAGTTGATTATAAAGCAACAGTAGACGAAATAATATTTGCAGAAAATATTGATTACTCTCATGTTAGCTTTTCAATTAATCCAGAATTTTTATATCAAGTTTACATGAAAGCAGAAAAAGAAAATAAAGTAATTACAGGAATTTTTCATTCTCATCCAACCGTCTCTGCTCCTTCTTCAGTTGACCTCAAATATATGGAATATAATCCAGTAGCATGGATTATTTTAGGTGTATTAGATGAAACTAATATAAAAAAGGAAGATATGAGAGCTTTCCAATATTTCAATGATTCAATAAAGGAAGTAAAAATAGAAATTCTAGAACATTGAATTTAAAAAAGAAATTTCTTTTATTAATTTTGATTTATTGTGTCCAAATTATGATTTTTCACCAAAACAAAAATATATTAACAATAAATCAACATAAAAGAATAGGATTTTTAAAAGTATAAGAAAGTGAATTTCAATGGCTAACACTGAACTCTTAGTAGTATTATATATGATATTGACTCAACCAAGGGGTTTTCCATTATTCGATTACTTCGCTGATAATGCAGCTGGGATGTTAGCATTAGGAGGTCTCTTTGCTGGATTTTGGTTTATTGATTGGATAATTAGGCATCCAGAAGCTGAGGAAGAAAGACCTATATATTTAGTTGCTATTGATGTCATCGGGTTTTTTATTGGAATCATCTGTTTGGGCAGTGGGATCACTTTATTATTAAATGGACAAAATCCAATCACTGAAGCGCTTGGCGGATTTATAGGGGGCAAACATGATATTTTTACAAAAGGTCTAATTGTTGCTGTCGGTTTATGTCTATTTCTAAAGCCAATAAAAGATATTCCTTGGGCAAGCTTGATTGCCATTATTGCTGGGGCTGTAGTTGTTTTTCTTGCAATTACCTATCTTGAAACTACATTTACATGGCTTGCAGGGTTGTTCGGTATTGACGTAAAACTTCTCTATGGTATAATATTCGTATTAGTCTATGGTATAATCTTCAGTATGTTTGGGTTAGCACAACATATACTGCATCTATTAGGTACAATTCTTAGTTCGAGACTGGGATCATTCGTTATAATGGTTTTATGTTTCATACAAGCATTATTGATTAGCTTGCCACCCCATCCAGACGCTTATAGTCTTGCTCCACTCTTTGGATTAACCTAAACTACCTTTTAATTTTATTTTTGTTAAATACTGATAAGTGAGTGTTTGGCTCGGTGTTTTTAGAAACAGAAAAATATCTTCGGGCAAATCAATGTCAAGCCCAATATTTCTAGAATTATAAATTATTAAATTTAGATTTTCTATAATACGAGCTTTCTCAATATGTTTTTGAAAACTATCTTCACCATATTCAATTTTAATTATGTTAGAAGGCATAAGAAATAAGAGATTAGTTCCATTTCTTCTTATAGACGGAGAAATTATAATTGTGGGTGGATTTATTTCATAATTGAATATCTGGTCAATATCGATTGGAGTAATTAATGGGATATCTCCAGGAATTATTAAAACTGAATCTGATTTTTTCTTCATTGCAAAATCAATAGCAGAATTTATTGATTCATTTATATTAGTCTCCAATTGCTCGCTTATTATATCCCCAAATTGAGAACCAATATCTAATATTGAAGGATCAGAAGAAATTGTCACAATTTTTTTAGTTTTTTTAGCTAAACTTGCTGCTTGTATTACATCTTTAAACATATTAACACAGAGCATTTTTCTCTGTTCGGCGTTTAATATGGAAGATAATCTTAATTTTGCTAATTTTAAAGATTTAACCGGAATAATTATGAAATTCATTCATTCCACATTTAATTATTCATCGCATCTAAGGTAATTTGTGCTAAATTTTTCTTTATTTCCAAATTTTTCATTAATGTATTAGTAACTAATACTTTGATCCCCAATTCTTCAATTTGATTTTTTCTATCTCTATCAATTTCATCGATTATAAATGTTTTAATTAAATTTTTATAAAATTTTGCTACACCAACACAAGAAACTTCCATTCCTAAACCTTTCATAAGTGTATCTAGAGGTCCTTTTACTGGTTTATTACCAATTATTGGACTTATTCCAACAATAGGTTTATTAGCTTGTTTTAAAGCTTTTCGTATTTGCTTAATAGATAATATTGTGTTTATACTTACAAGAGGATTACTGGGGCCTATTAATATCCCTTCGGCATCCTTTATTATATCTAATATTCCATCTGTAGGTTTAGCATCTTCAGCTCCCTCATAAATAATTTCTAAAACTTTATCCTGTGCCTTTCTTTTAATCATAAATTCTTCAAAATGAATGGTACCAGTTGGAATTTTGATTTTTGTAGCCACTTTTTGGTCAGTCATAGGAATTAAATTTACTTTAACTCCAAGATTTAAACATAATATTTTAGTGATTTCAGAAAGAGTTAAACCTGATTTTAATAATTGAGTTCTGTAAATATGTGTTGCTAAATCTTTATCTCCCAATTTAAACCAAGTATCTTGTTTGTATCTTTTTAACATTTCTAAGCAATTTATTGTATCGTTTTTAATTCCCCAACCTTGTGTCTCATCTACAATCCCAGAAAGAGTATACATAATAATATCTAAATCTGGTGAGATTGAAAGACCATGTTGTTCAAAGTCGTCAGCTGTATTTACTATAACGTATAAATCTTTAGGGTTCACTATTTGAACCAGTCCCTGGAGAAATCTTGCGGCGCCGACTCCTCCAGCTAAAACTACAATCAAATTTGTTGCCCCCATTTATTTCTAAAAGTTATTTTTTTAATTTCAATTCTAGGAGGAGGTGAAGGGGTTTCATCTGGATAACCAACTGTTATAATAGCTTGTGGATCATGGGTTGCAGGTATATCCAATACTTTACGTACTGTATCTTGACAAAATAATGGAGCACAATACCAACAGCAACCAAAACCATATTCATAACTTACCAAGAGAATGTTTTGGATTGCGGCACTTACACTTTGGATTGCCATAGTATATTCTGCATTTTGTCTTTTTTTATCAGGATATTTATGCATTCTTTCCATTGATAGGCATGGAATTAAAATAATTGGAGCGGAAGTAAATTTATTGATTGAGTCTTTAATAATCTCTTTTCTAGATGTCTCCTCAATTTGGTCTTTTTCTAGATCGTTCTCATATTCTTCGGCCATTTTTGTTATTAATTCTAATTTTACTTGAAGATCTTCGATAATTAAAAAATAATAAGGTATCGAATTATGTGCTGAAGGTGCCCAAATAGCAAATTTTAGAATTTCTACTATTTTTGAAATATCAATTGGATTTTTTTTATATTTTCTAATACTTCTTCTGGATTTTATTACATCTTTTATATCCAATTTTAAAAAACTCCGTCAAGATAAGGTCATTAATCTTGAATTAAAAAGAGTATTTTTAAAAATATTCAATCTCTAAATTCTAAAATTTGAATAATCTGATTTAAAAATAGATTAAAAAATCAAATATAGCTATTTAATTCACCTATTTTGTTTAAGTTAAAACAACTTAGATCAGAATTAGGGATCAAATCGTCGCAGAGCTCATCATCAGTGTTGGATTTTTTCAGCTTGGGGCGACGATATCATTTCCGAGTTATATTTTAACTTCTTTAAATTTAAAAATTACGGGATTACGCGCTATAAATAAAAAAACTTTGAAATACAAAAATAGATTTTTACAAAAAACATATAAAATCATAAAAATTGGGAAATATAAATTAAAAATGAAAAGTCCAGAGGTAAAATTTATGATAAAGACTGGAATATTATATCATGAAGACTATTTAAAACATGATACTGGAGATCATGTCGAAAATAAAAAAAGATTAATTGCCACAGTCGATTTATTAAATGAATACAGTGTTTTTGAGCATCCTAATATCGTTAAGATTTCTCCAAATCCAGCACCTATTGAGGAAATTCAAAGAGTTCACAAAGAATTTTATATTGAAAAAGTTAAAGAAAAATGTTTAAGTGGTGGGGGCTGGCTTGATGCTGATACACTAGTTTCTCCAGATAGCTACAATGTCGCTTTATTAGCTGTTGGAGGAGCAATACAAGCAGGTGAGATGGTTATAAAAGGGGAAATTGACAATGCTTTTTGTTTGATCCGTCCTCCTGGACATCATGCTGGACCAGGTACTGCTAGAGGCTTTTGTTTATTTAATAATATTGCCATTGTTGCAAGATCTTTAATTGCGAGGTTTGAAGAGGTCAATAAAGTCTTAATTTTTGACCATGATGCACATTAGAAAAGAAACATTCTTTTTTAAGCATATACGCAGGTAATGGAACCTCGCAAATTCTATATCGAGATCCAGATGTTTTTTTATTTGATTTTCATCAACACCCGCGAACACTCTATCCTGGGACAGGTTACATATATGAGATAGGCGAAGAAGAGGGAAAGGGATATAATATGAATTTACCAATGGTTCCACGTGCTGGTGATGCTCAATTTCTAAAGGGTATTGATGAATTATTCATTCCAATCATCAATCAATTTAAACCTGATATTGTTCTAGTTTCAGCAGGATTCGACACTCATTTTTCTGACCCCATAACACAACTAAATATAACGATACCAGGATATGGAGAAATAATTAAAAAGGTAAAAGAAGGGGTAAAAAAAGTCTGTGATGGGAAAATTGTGATTTTACTTGAAGGTGGTTATGATTTAAAATCACTATCTCGGGGGATTTTAACTGAAATATCCGTTCTTGGAGAATTAGGTATAGAATTTATAGATGATACTCCTAAAATTGAAGAAGGAATAGTAGAGTACAATAATAAAATGATCGATAAGATAAAAGAAGTTTTTAGTCCTTATTGGAATTTTTAAATGTTGGTAAATAAGAAAATTTGGGAGAATTTTAAATAAATGTTTGAAATTATTGCAAGAGATGGTGCTGGTAGGATAGGAAAATTAAGAACTACTCATGGCTATATTTACACACCTGAATTTATGCCAGTCTACAATCACAACCATCCAACAGTTCCAATTGACGATTTTAGAAAAATGAATGTGAAAATTTTAATTACTAATGCCTACATAATAAACCGAACTCCTAAACTGAAGGATAATGCGGAAAAAGGAATTCATAATTTAATAAATTTTAATAATTTAATAATGACAGATTCAGGGGCCTATCAAGCATGGATGTATCAGAAAGAACTTGAAATAACAAATAAGGAGATTATTAATTTTCAAGATTTACTTAAGCCAGACATTGCAACAATACTAGATATCTTTACAGAAACGAACTCATATTCAATCGCAAAGGAAGGAGTAAAAAAAACTATAGAAAGCGCAGAAGAGTGTATAAAAATTAGAAAAAAAGACTCAAAGATTCTTTGGGCTGCGCCAATTCAAGGAGGTCAATTCTTAGATTTACTTGAGTATTGTGCAAAAGAATTATCTAAACTTGATTTTGATTTTCATCCTTTAGGAACACTAGCTCCTGCACTCGTTAGTTATAATTTTAAAAAAGTAGCTGAAACTATTGCAGTAACAAAAAAATATATGACTCCATCAAGACCGTTACACGCTTTTTCAATAGGTCATCCGATTTTTTTTTCTTTAGCAGTAGCTTTAGGAGCTGACTTATTTGATTCATCTTCCTATGCTTTATTTGCAAAAAATAATAGATACCTAACTGTAAATGGCACCTTGAGACTCGAGAATTTAATAACAGAATTTCCTTGTTCATGTCCCATTTGCTTGAAATTTACCCCTGAGGATCTAAAAAGTAAAGAAAACCCTGAAAGGGAAAAATTATTGGCTCAACATAATCTATATGTATGTTTAGAAGAAATGAAAAGAATTAGATTGGCAATTAGGGAAGGGAATTTATGGAATTTAGTCCAAATAAGGATTCAATCTCATCCTAGACTAATTGAGGCATATAATTATGTAATGAGCAAATATTTGAATAATTTAGAACTATTCGAACCAATTTCTAAACATTCAGCAATTTTTATAACAGATTCAAGTTCCTTAAATCGTCCAGAAGTGTTTCGTTACCACAAAAATTTAGAAAAATATTATAAAGTCCCAAAAAATGTAAAATATTTAATTCTATTGCCAGATTTAAGGAATAGACTATATTTCGATAGAAAATTTCAAAATATTCAAATAAATATCAACAAAATTACAAAAAAAAATAGGTCAATTTTTCAAATATGCCTTATTTCACCAATATTTGGAATTATACCCGAAGAATTACAAGAAATATATCCTCTATCTCAATTTGTCTATTCTCAAATGACAAATAAGGATTTCATTTTCCATAGTCAACAAATAATTGAAAGGTTTATTATTCGTCATAAAAAAAATTATGAAGAAATTGTATTATATAGACCAAAAGAATTAATCATGCAAGATTTAAATAAATCTTTATTGGATAACCATACAATAAATAAAATATCTACTGAAATTAAGGTAGCTATTGTAAATGATGAAGTTCAACTATATGAAGAAATTGAAAAATTATATAATGAAAATAGGTTTTTAAGAAATAAAAAAATGGAGTAATAAAAATGAGTCAGACGGCTGAAAGCCGATTTTTTAAAGAAATGGCAGGATTATTAAACGCTAAAGTTAAAGTTATCACTTCAGATAAAATATATGAGGGCAATTTGTTGGGTTGGGACCGAAAAAGTATGAGTGTCTGCCTGGGTTCTGCTGAAGATGACGAAGGACGTGAATATCCTAAAATAATAATATATGGTAATTCAATTCTAGAACTTATCGAAACAGGTAGGGCTTTTGATCTAAAGGCATTAGCGGAAGATTTGGCAAAATTATTTCCAAAAGGTGAAGTTCAATATAGCCCTGAAGCTCGTGTAATAATGGTTCTTAATAAAATCAAAGTTACTGAGTTTGGAGTAGAAGGTTCTGGTCCTTTAGCAGAAAGAATTCGAAATGTGTATGATAGATTTCTTGAAGAACATGAAAGTGAAGTTGAAACAGAAGAAGAATAAGAAAATCATAAAGGAATCTATTATGTCTAAATTAACTGGAAAGCCTATCCTAATCCTAAAAGAAGGAAGCAAGAGAATCTCAGAACAAGATGCACTAAGGGTCAATATTGCCGCTGCCAGAACATTAGCTAATTCCATCAAAAGTACTTTAGGCCCTAAAGGTATGGATAAAATGTTAGTTGATAGGCTTGGTGGAATTATAATAACAAATGATGGTGCTACGATATTAGAGGAAATTGATGTTCAACACCCTGCAGCAAAAATGATGGTGGAAATTGCAAGAGCACAAGATGATGAGGTTGGAGATGGGACCACAACAGCTGTTATTATTGCTGGAGAACTTCTTCGTCGTGCTGAATTTTTATTAGATCTAAAATTACATCCTACAGTTATAATAAGAGGTTTTAAAAAAGGCTTAAAAAAAGTAAAAGAATTTCTCGAATCTCTTTCAATAAAAGTCAATATTGATAAAGATACTCAAATTTTAAAACAAGCCGCTATAACGGCTTTAAATAGCAAATCAATTTCTAATGTTAAAGAATTATTTGCTGATATTTGTGTCAAAGCGGCTTATCAAGTAAAGGAATTACGTTCTAATAAAATTTTTGTAGATATTGAAAGAATTCAAATTAAAAAAAGGCAAGGAAAAAGCTTATCGGATTCAGAATTAATTGATGGAATTATTATTGAGGATAATATCGTTCATCCTTTAATGCCTAAAAAGGTTGAAGACGCAAGAATTTGCATATTAGATTTACCTCTTGAACTCGAAAAAACAAAATTTGATGCTGAATTAAGATTTACTGACCCGTTGGAAATGAAAAAATATCATATGGAAGAAGAAGAGATATTGGAACATTATGTACAAAAAATTAAGGAAGCAAATGCTAATGTAGTTTTTTCAAAAAAAGGTATTAATGATATTTCTCAACATTATTTGCTCTCAAATAATATAATTGGTATCAGACGAATTAAAAAGAAAGAATTAGAAAAATTAGCAAAAGCAACAGGTGCAAGAATGGTCTCAAACATAGAAGATCTATCTAAAGATGATATTGGTCAAGCTAATTTAGTTGAAGAAAAATTAGTTGGAAATAAGAAGATGATTTTTATTAGTGGTTGCAAAGATCCAAAGGCGGTTTCTATTCTCTTAAGAGGTGGGGTTGATAATCTTATTGATGAAGCCGAAAGAGCTCTTAATGATGCCCTATGTGTTATAAGGGATATAATTTATGAAAATAAAGTAGTGATTGGAGGAGGAGCAATAGAAGTAGAGATTGCCAAATTACTTAGAGCGTATGCTTCATCAATTGGTGATAAAGAACAATTAACGATTGAAATACTTGCAGATAGTATAGAGATGATCCCAAAAATATTGGCACAAAATGCTGGTTTTGACCTTATTGATAAAATTTTAAAACTTAGAGCAATACATAGCCAAGAAAATAATAAATATTATGGAATTAACGTATTTAATGGTAAAATTGAAGATATGAAAGAAAATGGAGTTATTGAGCCATTTTCAGTTAAAATGCAAGAAATAAAATCTGCCGTAGAAGCAGCATCAATGATCTTAAGAATTGATGATGTAGTGGCTGCTAAATTAATTTCCCCAGAAGCTAAAGCGGGAATGCCAACGGGACCATTATCTGGAATGGGCGGAATGCCGCCTGGAATGGGTGGAATGCCTCCCGGTATGTAAAAACCCTCTATTTGCTCTGATGGTGTAGCACGGCCAAGCATAAAGGGCTCTCGATTACAGTATTTCTACAGTAAAGAGAAACCCTTCGACCCGGGTTCGAATCCCGGTCAGAGCACCTAAATTATAATTTAAACATAAAATTTACAATTATATTCACATTTTTTCTTATGGAAAAGATTAAAGCTAAGTATATCAAAAATTGATTAAATATTAACTGAATAAAATAATAGATTTTTCTTAAAATTGCTTTAAATTATTTTATTTTATGGATTATTCTTAAAGATATAATAATCTTACCGAATAAATATATTTTAATGAGGCGCGAATTTAAAAAAGTGATTAAAAAATTTTACGATTATGTCAAAAAGAAATTTTGTTTTAATTTGATAATATTTATAAGTTATTTTTAGTTCTACTATAAAAGAAAAATTGAAAATGTTTTTAAAGGAAATACGATTTTTAAGGTAAATTCTTTTTAATAATTCAATTTACTCAAAAATAAAGAGATGATGCTCAAATTCAATCAATTTGTGCTAATATTTTTTGATAAAGTCTTATTCGAATTATTGAGAGTTAAATATTTTTTCCTATTTAAGAGGATATGCTAAAATGTCCCAACATAATTTGAAACAAATTGATAAGATTGTTTTTGGAATTTTAGTTCCTGATAACATTAGGAAGATGAGTGTTACAAGAATAATGACAGCGGATACTTACGACGAAGATGGCCTACCTATAGACTCTGGTTTAATGGATGGCCGTTTAGGAACAGTCGAGCCTGGTCAAAGATGTAAAACTTGCGGTAATAGAGTGGGAGAGTGTCCAGGACATTTTGGCCATATTGAATTATCGCGTCCTATAATTCATGTGGGCTTCGCAACTTATATACAGAAGATTTTAAGAGCAATTTGTAGAAAATGTAGCAGAATTTTAGTCTCTGAAGAAGAATTAAGGGAAATTAAAACTGAAGAAGACGAATATGATAATTCAACGGAATTTAAAGATCAATTAATTTATACAGACGCAATTTTAAAAAGAGCATATAAAGCTACGAGCTGTCCTTATTGTGGAGAAAAGCAATTAAAAATTGTTTTAGAAAAACCAACAACTTTTTATGAAAAAACAGAAGCAGGTTTCTCAAGATTAAATCCTAGTGATATTAGGGATAGATTCGAACGTATTTCAACCGAAGATTGTATGAGTCTTGGCTTAAATCCAAAATATGCAAGACCTGAATGGATGATATTAACAGTTTTACCAGTTCCTCCAGTATGTGTCAGACCTTCAATCACACTAGAATCGGGTGTCCGGTCAGAAGATGATATGACTCACAAATTAGTTGACATTATTAGAATTAATCAACGTTTGAAGGAAAATATTGAAGCAGGTGCACCACAATTAATTGTTGAAGATCTTTGGGAACTTTTACAATACCATGTAACTACATATTTTAATAATGAAGTATCTGGTATACCTCCTGCACGTCATCGTTCTGGAAGGGCATTACGTACATTATCACAAAGATTAAAAGGGAAAGAAGGACGTTTTCGTAGTAATTTATCTGGTAAAAGAGTGGATTTTTCTGCTAGGACTGTGATAAGTCCAGATCCTAATTTAAGCATTAATGAAGTTGGGGTTCCAAGGGTAGGAGTGGCTGAAATTCTTACAATTCCAGAACGTGTGACAGAATGGAATATAGGTGAGATGAAAAAATTAGTTATTAGGGGACCAGAAAGACATCCTGGAGCAAATTATGTAATTCGGGGAGATGGTAGGAGAATTGACTTACGATTCGTAAAAAACAAAGAAGCCGTTGCAGATACACTCGAACCTGGATTTATTATAGAGCGGCACTTAAGAGATGGGGATATTGTATTATTTAATCGACAACCCTCTTTACATAGATTATCTATAATGGCACACGAAGTAATCGTTATGCCATATAAAACTTTCAGACTGAGTTTATGTGTATGTCCTCCATATAACGCAGATTTTGACGGAGATGAAATGAATCTTCATGTTCCAAGAAATGAAGAAGCTCGTGCTGAAGCAAGAAATCTGATGTTAGTTCAGGAACAAATCCTATCTCCAAGATATGGAGGTCCTATAATTGGTGGAATTCAAGATTATATTTCCGCTGCATTTTTATTAACCCGGAAAAATGTTTTTTTAGATAAGGAACAGGCATGTCAATTATTAATGGCTGCGGGATACCAAGAGAAAGAAGGTAAAAAAATTAGATATGAATTACCCGATCCAGTAATTATTAAACCAGTTCCAAGATGGACTGGAAAGCAAATCTTTAGTGTAATTATGCCAGACGGTTTAAATTTATCGTTAAAATCAAAAATATGTCGTAAATGTGGGGATTGTGAAAAAGGGGAATGTCCTAATGATGCGTACGTTTTAGTTAGAAATGGACAACTTTTAACAGGTGTTATTGATAAAAAAGCATTCGGCGCAGGACAACCTGACAGTTTACTTCATAGGATTGTTAAAGATTATAATAATAAAAGAGCTCGTATATTTTTAGACTCAGAAGCTTCTATGCTAATCGAATTAATAACAAATAGAGGATTTTCTGTTGGTATTGATGATATTGATATTCAAGAGGAAGCACGTAATAGAATAAGTGAAATTTTAGCTAACGCGAATCAAGATGTTAATAATTTTGTTGAAATTTATAGAAATGGAGAACTCCAAAGATTACCTGGAAGATCATTAAAAGAAACACTCGAAATGCGAATTATGAGTGTTTTATCAGAGGCTAGAGATAAAGCTGGTGAAATTGCAGGTCAATATCTTGGAATTAATAAACCGGCTGTAATTATGACAAAAACAGGGGCTAGAGGAAATCCTTTAAATTTAGCTCAAATGGCAGCTTGTGTAGGGCAACAGTCAGTTAGGGGTGAACGTATAGTACGAGGTTATCGTAAAAGGACATTACCTCATTTTAATAAAGATGATTTAGGAGCAAAATCAAGAGGGTTTGTTAGTTCGTCCTATCGTAGAGGTCTCAATCCAATAGAATTCTTCTTTCATGCAATGGGAGGGAGAGAAGGACTTGTAGATACAGCTGTAAGGACCAGCACGAGTGGATATATGCAGAGGAGATTAATAAACGCATTGCAAGATATAAAAGTTGAATATGATGGCACTGTTCGAAATGCAATAGGAGAAGTGATTCAGTTTCGCTACGGAGATGATGATATCGACCCAGCCAAAAGTGACCATGGGAAGGCAGTAAATATCAATGCTATCGTTGAAAAAGTATTAAGTCAACTTGAAGATTACGAAATACCTTCTGAAGATGTTATTAAAATAAAGTTGCAAAGAGCATATGAGCAAGGACTAATTTCTAAATCAATTCTGAAAGAATTGGAACAAAAGTTATTTGAATTAAAAGCTAAAGAATCTCAAAATTAATTTTTGTGAGAAATTCATATGGCAAAATCAAAAAAGGCTAAAAAAATAAAGAAAACCACTAAAAAAGTAAAAAAAACTACAAAAAAGGTAAAAAAAACCACAAAAAAGGTAAAAAAAACCACAAAAAAGGTAAAAAAAACCACAAAAAAGGTAAAAAAAACATCCAAAAAAAAGAAAATACAAGAAAAAATAAAGTGTAAAGATTGTGGTAATGAATTTAAAGGTTCAGAATTAATTGGTGGGTATTGTAAAGAGTGTCAGAGTAAATTAGAATTAATTGATGAAAAAATTTCTTGTTCAGAATGCGGAAAATTATTCGATGAAAATGAATTAAAAGAAGGATTATGTAAAGATTGTCAGATAAAAATACAGAAGGAAGATATTAAGGAAGATTCAGAAAAGGGTATTATTGATTTTATTCTTGACGAAACAATCAAATCTTATGAAAAAGCAAAGATTGAACCAGGAGAAGCGGTTGGGATAGTAGCGGCTCAATCAATTGGAGAACCTGGTACACAGATGACTTTAAAGACATTTCATTATGCAGGTGCTGCGGAATTTAATGTAACTTTAGGTCTGCCTCGCCTCATCGAAATTGTTGATGCTCGTAGAAATCCCTCAACTCCGATGATGGTTGTTTATTTAGATGAAAAAAGTAGATTTGATAAAGAAAATGCCAAACAAATTGCTCAAAATGTTGAATTAACAAGAATTGAAAATATTGCAACTGCCATTGAAATTGATTTAGCAACTATGCAGATTATCATTAAAGTTAATGAAGAATATATTAAAGGAAAAAATCTAAGAATTGAAGATATAATAGATAAACTAATTAAATTAAAGAAGGGAGATATTACTGCAAAGGGCAATATTATTTTCTTAAAACCAAAAGTTGATCAGTTGGATAAAATCCAAAAACTCATCGAAAAGGTCCGTGATTATCCAATCAAAGGTCTAAAAGGCGTAAAAAGAGTCATTATTCGTAAAGATCAAGAATTAGGAGAATTAATTATTTATACAGATGGAACTAACCTTCAAAATGCGCTTCAAGTATCTGGTGTAGATCGTGTTAGAACACGAAGCAATCACGTAAGAGAAATAGCCCAAACATTAGGTATTGAGGCGTGTCGTGAAGCAATTATAAGAGAAGGTATGGAACTTCTAGAAGAACAAGGATTAGATGTAGATATTAGACATATTATGTTGGTTGCTGATTTAATGACACGTAATGGTTCAATTCGTCAGATTGGACGGCATGGGATTAGTGGAAAAAAATCATCAGTTTTAGCAAGGGCATCATTTGAGGTTACAGTTAAGCATTTAATAGAAGCATCTATCAAAGGTGCAGAAGAACCTTTGAAAGGAATCACTGAAAATGTAATAGTAGGGCAAATAATTCCATTAGGAACTGGAAGTATTGATTTATTAATAGGTAGAAAAAAGTAAATTGAAGATTAATCATAATATTTAAAACCATTTTTTGATTAATTGTGAATTGGATGTAGAAAAGTGATAGATGAAGATACCGCGATTAAAATTGCAATAAAAACTGGAAAAGTTATAATAGGATCAAAAAGATCTATCGATTCAATAATTAGAAATAAAGCCCGATTGGTTATAAAGGCTGCAAATTGTCCTTTAAAAATTTCAGAAGACTTAAAATATTATTCAAAATTAGTAAATATTACAATCCATACATATAAAGGGTCTAGCCTAGACCTAGGATTTGTTTGTGGTAAACCATTTATGATCTCAACTATTGCAATTGAAGAAGCTGGAGATTCTGAAATTTTAAAGCTTTCTTAATTCAAACTTACATTATCGAAATAAATAAAAAGAAAAATATTATTAATAATACGGAACGAGGAAATATAATGTCACCAGGTATAAAACTAGGAGATACAGAAATTCGATTCATCTCATTATTTGAGAGTATAACTGGCGCAGTTGCAAGAGATTGTGTATTAGATGATACCGAAGAAAGAATAATTTTTGTAGTGAAACCTGGCAATATTGGACTTGCAATAGGAAAAAGTGGAATTAATATTCGAAGGGTTCGTGAATTCTTAAATAAAAAAGCTATAGACGTTGTTGAATATGCCGAAAAACCAGAAGCTTTTATTACAAATACCCTTAGTCCTGCCAAAATAAAAACGATTACCATAACTGAAAGAAGAGACGGTCGAAAAATAGCCCTAGTTACTGTTGATACAAAAGATAGAGGAATTGCAATAGGAAAAAATGGAAGAAATGTTGCTAGAGCAAAACTTCTTGCTAAACGACATTTTAACATTGATGATGTAATAATCAGTTAGTCATATTTAGTTAATAATAACAAAAAAAGTAAAATATTCCTTCTAAAATTAAATTTCTCGTTTAAAATCTAATCATTATCAACTTTAATTATGATAAAAATACTCATTTTAAAATTTAATTACATAAAGAATTTATATTGGTATTTCGCAATTATTTATTAGATTTGTTGCTCAAATTTCAAGAATTAAATTTAATAATTATGATCTTGAAATTGAAACATAAGAGTTTAAAAAAAATTTATAATCAATTAAGAAAAATAGTATATTCTTATAGTCATCAACTAATTTGGATATGATTTATATTGGAAGATAAAGAACAGATTTTAAGTCGAGTCGTAGGATTCCTCTATGACGCATTAGAGAATTTTAAATCGACTATGGATGATGTAAGTGGTTCTTTAAATACTCTTATGAGTTCATTAACAAAAGTTGAGAAGGATTTAAGTATTTTGGGAGTTCAACCAAAACATACTACTCCAATGACTTCAAGTCAAATAGCTGAACGTATCAAAGCTGGCACTACAAGTACATCTAGAGAGAGATTGATAGGTCTATTAACAGGAAAACCATTAAGTAGTGCCGCTGCAAGTGCTGGAACTCCTCTTTCCACCTCTAAGCCGACACCTGCCGTTAGAGTTTCAAAACCAATCCCTACCGCTGGTCCTCCAAAGAGAATGGTAGGTCCCCCAAAAACCATGGCAAGTCCACCCAAGCCGATGAAATTACCTTCTACTGCAGTACCTTCAATTAAAACCGCAGCTCCTCCTGTGATGAGACCTCCGACTGTATCAAAACCCCCTACGGTTCCTACTATGAAAACACCTCCAGCGACCGCAACACCACCACCAATAATGAAACCTCCCACCCCTCCTATGGCAAAACCTGCACCAAGCCCAGCAACTGCCGCAGCCAAACCTGGTGGATCAATAATTGGTCTACGGGATGAAATGCTTAAAGAATTAAAAAGATTGAAGAGTATAATGAAGGGCGGGTAACCCCGAAATTTTTAACTAATTTTTTTATTCTTTTGAAAACAAAATAAACACCATCGTATTCTTTATTAACTCATTAAAACTGACATACCCATTTTGTAAATATTACGTTTATTAGCTTAAAGAAATTTATTTTATATCGTATTATAGAAATAAAGAAAATACAAAATGGAGATTATTTTACTAAAATTCAATAAAGTAAAAAAAATTAGTTAGCATTGAAGCTCGAATGTGATATTTGAAATCGGAATGAAGAATACGTACCCTTTTCTGATGACAACTGTATGATAATATTCTGCTAGACCTAAAAAGCCCTTTATAACACTCTCATCTCCTTCGTATTTAAAAACGACACTTACCGATCCTTTTCTGATCTCTGCTTTTTCATATACTCGCTCGTCTATTAGTGGAATCTTCATTTCATTTACTATTTCATATACTTTTTTTACAAAATCTTCTTTGTCAATTTTTTCCTTTGGCATTTTCGTATCCTCAAAAATTGTATTATTATTAATTTACAATAGATGTATTTTAATTAAACGCGTAAATATTAAGGTTTTACTTTACTATTTGAAATTCTTACTTTTTAAGATTATTTCAATAAAATAAATGTATTTTAAATGAGCTCAATTTTTTCGAAATTGCGAGTTAAATAATAGTGTTCAATATTTTTAAATTTGTATTAAGCCGTTCTATATTATTTTGTGCAACAATATGTATAGAAAGAGAAAAAAGGTTGAGATGCTAAATAGGGAAGTAGTAAGAACTAGATTTAAACATTCTTGGAGGTTATTGAATTAATTCATATATGGTAGATCTTTGGACAGGAATTCTACCAATATCTAATATTATTTTTTTAATTCTTTCAGGACTTATATATTCCCCATGTGTTGCTCCTGCACTTTTGGAGATATTTTCTTCCATAAGTGTTCCTCCAAAATCATTCGCACCAATATTTAAAGCATATTGGGCAAATTTCTCCCCTAATTTTACCCAAGAAACTTGAATATTGTCAAAATTGTGTAAAAATAGACGTGAAACAGCGTACATTTTTATATCTTCTATTCCAGTAGATTCAGTAAAATTAGTATATTTTAATGCTTTCATATTTTGAAATAGTGTTGTATTCCAAGGTATAAAAGTAAGAGGGACAAATTCTGTAAAACCAGAGGTTTCATTTTGAATCTGTCTAAGTATTTCCAAATGTTTAACTCGCTGCTCTATAGTTTCTATATGACCATATAGAATTGTACAAGTTGTTGGAATTTTTAATTTATGTGCAGTCGTTATAACCTCAATCCAAGTATCAACATCAATTTTATTTGGACAAATTATTTTTCTAATTTCATTATCAAGAATTTCGCTCGCTGTTCCTGGGATGCTATCCAATCCCGCATCTCTTAAGAGGCATAAAGTTTCTTTTATCGATAATCCGATTTTCGTACCGCCATCGTAAATTTCTTGTGGTGAAAATCCATGGATATGAATTTCTGGAAGATCGTCTTTAATACTTTGAATTATTTTTTCGTAGTAATATGCATCCATAGAAGGATTTATTCCACCTTGAATACAAAGTTCTGTTGCTCCTATTTTCCAAGCTTCCTTAGCTCTTCTGATAATTTCATTTATAGATAAATTATAAGCTTCTGGATGCCCCTCATTCTTAGAAAAGGCACAAAATTTACAATTTTTAATACAAACATTCGTAAAATTAATGTTTCTATTTATTACATATGTTACAATATCGCCCACTTTTGTTTTTCTAATATAATCTGCTGTTAAAGTTAATGCACTTAATTCTAAATTTGAAACTTTCATTAATTGTATGGCATCTTCCCGTGAAAGTTCTTTGTTTGAAAGACTCTTCTCCAGAATTTCTGCTATCTTTGGGTCTAAACCTGATAGCAATTGCTCAATTCTTTTTAATTGAATCTGTGTCAAAGTGAATCATTTTTCATTCTTTTAAATAGCCTTCTTCATCAACAACAGATAAAATCTTATCTTTAAGAAATTTTGGCAGAAATTTATCATTTATAAAAGCTGGATAAATTGGTAATCTTTGTTTTAATTTAAAATAATAATTTTCTGTAATACGTTGGAGTTCAGATATTTTTGGCCAACTCATGTCAGGATTTATATAATCGTGAGTAACTGGAGAAATTCCACCCCAATCGTTAATTCCTGATAGTAGTAAATCAGATAGATTTTTCGGATTTAAATTCGGTGGAGCCTGGAGATTTATTTTATCTTTAAAAATAAATCTAGCGATTATTATTGTTTTTAGCATCGTTGAAAAATCTGGAGGAGGATGAGATTCCATTGGGGTATTTTTTTGAGGAATAAAGTTTTGAATTATTATTTCTTGGATATGACCATATTTTTCATGAATCTTTTTTATAGTCAATAGCGATTCAATTCTTTCTTCTTCAGTTTCTCCGATTCCTACTAAAATTCCAGTTGTAAAAGGAATTTTCAACTTTCCAGCAAGCTCTATAGTTCTTATCCTCAGCTCTGGTACTTTACCCGGACTAAATTCATGAGGACCTCCCTTACCACATAGTTTATCGCTACTATTTTCTAACATAAGGCCAAGACTCGCGTTTACATCTTTCAAAATTTCTAATTCTTCTTTTTCTAAAATTCCTGGGTTACTGTGTGGAAGGAGACCAATTTTTATAACTTCTTTACATAAGTCTCGGAGATATTCAATTATGCTAGAATATCCCCATTTTTTCAGTAATTTTCTAATTTTATCATATTTAATTTCGGGTTTCTCGCCAAACGTAAAAAGAGCCTCTTTACAATTATATTTAAATCCTTTCTTTACAATCTCTATAACCTTCTCCTTCTCCAAAATATAAGATGAATCATCATTAAGAGATCTCCGAAATCCACAATAGCTACAATTATTTCTACATAAATTTGTAAGAGGGATAAAAATATTTTTTGAGAAACTTACAATCCCTTTAAACTGATTAAAGACAAAATTTGTAGATAAATACATAAAATATAATAATTCTGAATTAGAAAGAGAATAAATAGTGAGAGCTTCCTCTTTATTTATATCCTTTCCTTTTAATATTTTAAATAAAAGTTCCTTCTTTTCTATACTTAACATTTTCAACTCTTAATTTTGTCTTATAATATCTCTACTTAAATTCTTATCTCAATTTTAATTAGTTTTTTAACCCATTTAAGTTAGGATTAAATAATTATCACAAATAAAATATTGATAGTAAATCTTGGGGTTGTGTTAATTTAAAAAATCAAATCAAATCCTAATATTAATCCTAATTATTTATACTGGTTTAATGATTATAATAATCATCTTAAATATAAATAAAATAACTCCAGCAATTATTGCGTTAATTATTTTAGGTGCTTTTATATTATTTTTATTAATAAAAAGTATTGAGCGTTACTTTAATTTAATGGACTGATTTAATTAGAAATTTCCCGAATTAGTATCCTGGTGGATACCATGCGATCCTTAAATTTTGATTAAGTGCATCAAGAGCTTTCATATCTTCTGGAGATATCGAAAAATCAAATATACTTGCATTTTGTTTTATTCTTTCAGGGTTTGAAGATTTAGGAATTGGTACTACTTGGTGTTGAATACACCATCTTATGAGAATTTGAGCAACGGATTTTGAGTATTTATTAGCTATCTTTGTTAAATCTTCATCATTTAATTTTCTACCTTGGGTTAATGGACTATATGCTTCTAATTGTATTCTATTTTCACGACAATAATTTAGTAATTCTTCTTGATAGAGAAATGGATGAAATTCGACTTGATTAAGAGTTGGGATTATTGAGGATTTCTCCAAAAATTCCTTTAAATGGCTAATCTTAAAGTTACTCACTCCAATTGCTCTACATTTCTCTTCTATAAATAGTTTTTCAAATGCTTTCCAAGTTTCTAATAGCTGACCACCTACAGGCCAGTGTATTAATAATAAATCTACATACTCCATATCTAATTCTTTTAGGCTTTTATTAAAAGACTTAATGGCTGCATCATGCCCAAAATCTGTAAACCAGACTTTTGTTGTTATAAAAATTTCTTCACGTGGTATACCACTTTTTTTTACTGCGTTTCCTACTTCACTTTCATTTCCATACATTCTAGCGGTATCAATGAGTCTGTAACCTACATCTAAAGCACGGCGGATAGCATCTTCTATCATTTTGATTTTCGTAGCTTGGTAAGTTCCAAGCCCTAAAACAGGAATTTTTACTCCATTATTAAGAGTGTAGGTGCTGTTAATTGTTAAATCTGGCAATAAATCACCTATCTATTTTTTATATAAGGATGATATCTTTTATCTACTATTTAATCGATATGGTTTATGGGTGTAAATTTGGACTATACTGTACTTGGACGCACAGGATTAAAAGTAAGTGTTATGGGTTTGGGATGTGGTGGTCCAAGCCGTATAGGAAAAGGTACTGGAAGGACCAAAGAAGAATCTATTGCTCTGATTCGACAAGCTCTAGACTCTGGTATCAATATCATTGACACATCAGAAATGTACGGTACTGAGAAAATTATAGGTAGAGCTATAGAAGGTATGGACCGTGAATCATTGATCCTTTCAACCAAAAAACAAACGATGGATAGAATCACTCCAGAAAAAGTTCAAAAGAGTCTTGAAAAAAGTTTGAAGAAGCTCGGTACTGATTACGTCGATATTTATCATCTTCATGCTGTAAGGCTGAAAGATTATAATTATCTTGTTAAAAAAATTGTTCCCACCCTTCAGGAGCTTCAAAAACAAGGAAAAATACGTTATATTGGAATAACTGAACGGTTTATTTCTGATACTGGGCATAAAATGCTACAAAGAGCATTACAAGACGATTTCTGGGATGTAATGATGGTTGGTTTTAACATGCTCAATCAATCAGCCCGTGATCGGGTCTTTCCAAAAACAATAGAGAAAAAAATTGGTGTATTGATCATGTTCGCTGTCCGCCTCGCACTTAGTAGACCAGATTATCTCAAGCAGGTTATTGGAAAATTAATAGAAAAAAACATGTTAAATGCTTCTGATATTAATGAAAAAAAACTATTAGATTTTCTTATTCATGAGGATGGGGCGGAAAATTTAATAGACGCTGCATATCGATTTTGCCGTTATGAGCCTGGAACCCATGTAATTCTTTCCGGAACGGGGAACCCAGAGCATTTAAAATCAAATATTAAATCTTTTTCTAAACCACCACTTCCACAAAAGGATTTGTTAAGACTTAAGAAAATTTTTAAAAATGTAGATTCTGTTTCAGGGCATTAATGCTTTTACTACTTACACTTAATGGATACTTTTTAATTTAATCATTTTTGGAAATCGTTAATTTGTTTCAATAATTCGGCCATTTTTCCTCCTAAGTCCATTTCATCGATTTGTACGTCTTCCCCGAATTTCCGACCGATAATGTCTTGAATAACATGAGTAATATACGTTGAACTAATTTTTTTGAGTTCGGCGACTTTTATAACTTTATTTTCCTTATGATCTATGATTCGAATGGCCCATTTTTGTTTTATAAAAGCGATCTGAAAAGAACATTGTGTTCCCTTAATCTCAGTCCTTTCAGTTATAAATTCAGGTTTTAATTCCTCTGACAAAATAGTTCATCTTACTGTTTAATAGTACAAAATTATGAATAAACTTTAATTATTCAATATTTTTAATGTAATTTCACCCATAAATAATTACTTAATTGATAATTTACAAATCTTTTCTTCTTAGAAATATGATGAATCCTAATATGATACACAAGATTGCTGATGCTATATTTATAAAAATTATAACCCTTACCCAAATTGGAGGTATAAAACCTACTAATCCACCCTCAAAACCTCCTAAAACTGTAAAACTAATTTGACCTTCCAATGGACACCATGATATTCTTATTATAGTAACTAAAAATGCTTTATCAATACTTTCGAATATTAAACCTATTACAAAGAGACTTAAAATCCAAGATGATAGACCCAAACAGAATCCAATAATTACTATTCTTGATTTATTAACATTTACACCGATAAGATACAGAATAGAAGATGGGATATAAAACGCTATAGAGATTAATGATATAATAATTGATAGCGAGGAAAATGGAACTTCCAATATTAATCCGAATATTAATATTATGGGATTAATTACTAAACAAGTAATTATAAGGCTCAATCCTAAAGAAATATTATCATTACTACCCAGTTTCATTTTATTTCTCTTATAATATTCTATATTAAAAAAAAAGAATTTTTGAGTTTATCCTCCAGCTAAGATAGCTTGAAAAAGTTCCGCGAAAGATATTTCTCCTTCTACTTTTGGTATTGCTTCAAGTGTCCTAGTAGGAGTATCACGAATTTTATCCATCGAGATTGCGTTTTCTGGGCAGTTTGCAGCACAGACACCACATCCAATGCATAAATTGAGGTTAAATACTATTTCATCTTCCCCTGCTGGATGAGAAATTGTTTCCATCGGACAAAACTCGACGCATTTCTCACAAAAAATGCATAGTTCTGGGTCACGTTTAGGTGCAAAATTACTTTGCCTAACGAATTTAAGTTCGAATTGAGTTTTGCTAGTTGGGTAAAGAGCGCCGCAATGACACTTACAACAGTTACAAATCGAAAAAACTTGGTCTTTTGAAGCACCCATAATTGTGTGAACGAGTCCTGCTTCCTCAGTTTTCTTGATAAAATCGATTGCCTCTTCCTTAGTTAAAGACCTTGCAAAACCAGCTTGGATCCCCATTTGGGCAACTATTCCAACGGCAAAACAACCCATTTCAGCTGGAGCTACTTCACACGGCTCTCCACTCATTTCTCCTATTAATCGGCATGGACAGGTTAGCACACCAAACGCGTCATTTTTATCTATCATATCTTTGACTAACTCAATAGAAATGACTTTTTTTTCAACATCCACCGTTTCATCAATCTTGATCAATCGCTCTTGGGCTTCATATGGAAGAAGTGGTGAGGTGAATCCGGCTCCTTCTAGTATTTCTCTGGTTCCCTCTGATTGTGTTGTTAATGACGGTAAATTTTTAATGTAAAATCGGTAAAGTACTGCTGCTTTTTCCAGATTTTCTTTGGTATCAGTTCGTGCAATAAAATATCCTTCAAATACACCTGGTAATAGGGGTACTAATCCATATTTAGTTCCAATTTTAGCAATAGTATGCCTTTTTACTAGGTTCTTTAAAATTGGTTTTATTTCTGATTTCGGAATACTCGTTTTCTCAACTAAATCTTTTATAGAAATTAATTTTCCAGATTTCGGAAAATGGGAGAGAATGTTGATATCTTGTTCGTTCCAAAAAACTTTCATTAATTCAATAATTTTTTCGTGTTTTGGGGTATTAAATGCCCCTATAGTCAGTTTTTGTCTTACATTTTCATATAAATCTACTTCGGACATGTTTAATTACCTTTATGTTAAATTAAATCGCTAATTCAAAGATAATTAATTATTAATTGTTGTTATAAAATAATCTTGCTATAAAAAAGTGATAATCGAAAATTATTTAGAAGTGAAATTTATATAAGAGGGCGAAAATTCTGATGTTTCTCAATTCAAACTATGAAGATTTAAAAGAACTCGTTAAAAATAGAAAAATTCCACTTGTAATTTGTGATTTAAATGCATTCAAACAAAATTTAGAAAGAGTTGGAAAATATTTAAGAAAAATGAAGAAAAAAATGAGGGTATGTACCAAATCATTAAGAGTTCCAGAATTAATTAAGCAAGTTGAAGAGCAAGATTTTGTAAATGGCATTTTTACTTATAACTCAGCGGAAGTTTTATTTTATGCTGAAAATTATGAGATTAAGGATATTTTATTGGGTTATCCGACCTATTCTAAAGTAGATATCGAAGAATTATGTAATGCAGCTTCAATTCCTGGAAAAGATATTACTGTTATGGTGGATGATGTAAAACATATTACATTATTAGATGAACTAGCAGAAAAAAACGAGGTTCATTTTAAAATTCTAATTGAAGTTGATGTTTCAGATAATTTTTTAGGTAGGACCGTAGGTGTTTTGAGAAGCCCTTTAAGAGATGCAGTTGAGGTCATTAAAGTTGCGAAAAAGGTGGAAGAGGCTAAAAATCTGGAATTTAGAGGAATAATGGGGTACGAAGCGCAAAACGCAAGTTTAGGTGATGATAAGATGTTATTTAGGATGGTTAAAAAACGGTCCAGAAAACATGTAAATATTTGGCGACAGAATATTGTTGATGCTTTAAAAAAAGCAGGTTTTCAATTAGAAGTTGTTGATGGCGGTGGTTCAGGTTGTTTTCAAGAAACAGCTGCAGAAGAATCTATTACCGAAATTGGAATTGGGTCATTACTTTTTAAACCACATATTTTCGATTCCATTAGATCATTAAGTGAATTCATACCTTCCCTATACTTTGTAATTCAAATCGTGAGAAAACCAAGGAAAAATGTAGTAACAGCATTTTCAGGAGGATATGTCAGTTCTGGAAGTGTTAGAGCTCTACCAAAACCAGTTATGCCTAAAAATTTAACCACATCGAAAGATGAAGAATTTGGAGAAGTTCAAACACCATTGACTTTTAACCGGAAAAAAATGGATTTAAATCTAGGAGATCCAATTTTTTGTAGATTCGGTAAAGCCGGAGAACCTCTAGAACATTTTAACGAAGTTCATATTTTTAGTAATGGCGAAATAATAGATAAATATAAAACTTATAGAGGTCTTGGTAAAAAATTTTATTAGATTACTGTTTTAATAATTTAAGAGAAAGAATAATAATTTATTAGAAAAGAGGGGCAGGTCTTAATAATAAAGGGAGAATTACTACAAGCATCATGGGAAAAATACTTAGAAAATTAGCACATGAATGATAGAAACATTGCGGAATTAATCTTCCAGAGCGATGCATAACCCACATCCAAATGAAACCACTGCTCCAAGTCATTAGTATAATGCCTCCCCATGCAAAAAACCAATATTCATTCCATGGGAATAAATGTATTACAAATGCTGTATGCCAAAATGCGAATGCAATAGGTGCAAAGGCGAGACGACCTTTTTGTGACACACCCGCATTTATTCCAACATCTTCCATACAGGCTCTCCAATAAATTTCCTCCGAAGGTCCATTGATTACTGATGCTATTATAATAAGTATATACATCTCAAACGAGAGGTGAGCTGCATAATTTATGATGAATAATGGGATAGAATAGATAAGTGGTCCATAAACTAGTAGATACTGTAACCAGAGATAGTCCCCTTTTAGTTTTAACGTGAGTCTGAAACGTTCTTCTTCAAAAACTCCTCCACGTTTAAATTTATAAATTAGTGTTAAAGCCCAGATGGTTCCCCAATAAATTAATAAAACTGGCACCCATCTTAAGTCAATAGAAACAAACGGATAAAATAAATAAGATACGAAGGTCACAATAACAGGAACGATGAAAGGCACAAGCCAAAAATAAACTTTCGAGAAGGTATCATTACTTTCAGATTTATTTTCCATTAAAATCACTTTCACTTTAACAAATTAATTAATCAACTTAGTAAAAACTGCAAGTAGAAACAGTTAAGAAGGCTTTTTCATGATTTTTTTCAATTTATAACTATAAATATTTGAGTAAAAATTATAATTTTTTCGATAAATAACCAGATATTAATTTGGGGAAATATTTAAATAATTCGATTAACGGCTCATAACATCTCCATAATGAGCCATATCTGCCTCTTTGAATTCTTCAGTAATTGATTGCAAGAAATTTCTATAAGATTCTTCCGTCTTTAGATTTTTCTGACCGATGGTTGATAGAGACCCCGCAATACTTATTATCCTAGGTAAATGACTTGAATTGGGATAGACTGGGTAGTCTAATGCATTGTCAAATCTTACAGTATCGATGTATTCATATACTATTTCTGCTATTCGGGCCAGCTCTTCATAATCCGGTGATTTGGAAGGACCATATTTCATCACGGCAGATTTCAAGATCTCTTCAAAGTAGTGTATATCACCTAACTTTCTCTGAATTAGAAAATCATCTTTATTCTTGTACAAAACTTTCAAATGTAAAAGATCTTTGACATAGATATTATTTTGAAAGCAAATTTCTGCTAATTTATCAATTAATTCCAAATCTTTAACTTTTTTCCAAGAACTAGCTTTAAAATCATCCCTAACTTTGATTTTAATTCTCTTTTTAGCAATATCTTCTAAATCTTTTCTGGATATTTGCTTTAATTCATTTAAAATAGTTGATTTTCTTATTGGCATTTTTATAATTGACCCCTAATATGTCCATGAAGTTTATTTAAATAAATATTCACTAGATTTTATTTTTCAAATTTTCTTGAATTAAGTTTAATAATTTAAGCACACTTTTTGCATCTTCATTTTCTGGATCAATTTCTAAAGATTTCTTTACAAATTCAGTCCCCTTCGCAGGATCTTCAAGTTTCCCGTACATCATACCTAGTGAATACAAAGCAGTGCTATTATTTGGGTCAAACTCGACTACTTTTTTAAAACTCTTTATTGCGTTTTTATAACGACTTAATCTACTGTAACAAGACCCCAATTCAAACCAAACATCGCTATCTTTTGCATCGATTTTTTCGACAATATGTTTAAAACATTTAATTGCGTCTTTATTATGTCCCAATTCTATATATATTTCCCCTAAATTAATCCATGCTTGTTTATATTGTGGTTCAAATTTAATGGCTTGTTCAAAACATTCAATGGCTTTTTCATAATTCATTAAATTTAGATAAACAATTCCCATCCCGTTCCAAGCTTTGTAAAATTTTTTATCTCCTTGTAGAGCTTTATCAAAACAATCAAGAGCTTCTTTGTGTTTTTCTAGGGAGATGTATGTAAGCCCTAAATCAGTATAGTGGAGCGGATCTGGTTTATTAATTGATATTTTGAAATGTTTTATGGCATTTTTGTAATCTTTTAATCCTCTATATGCCCATCCAACACTATGTTGAGCTGCATAATTATTGGGATCTATCTCGATTGCTTTTTTACAATGTTTAAGTGCAAATTTATAATCTCCAGTTAGTTGGGCAGTATACCATCCTAGATTATTTAAAGCCATGCCATAATTCGGGTTAATTTCAAGAGCTTTTTTGAAATATTCAATTCCTTTTTCTAGCTCGCCAGATTCGGCTAAATGATAACCTTCATCCAGCCATTCTACAGCAGATTTTTGTTTTTTTGCTTTTGACATTTGATTCATACCGAGTTTTTAGGCATAAAGTTTCCATTAGACATAAAATTCAAAGGTCAGTTAAAGATTTCTGAAACTTTCTTGCCTTCTTTAAAAATTAGATTTGCTTTTTCCATAATATCTTGAATATTTATTTGTTGGGGACATTTATCCAAACATTCCCCACATTGAATGCAAAGAGACGCTGCTCCTTCAACCTCTTCTCCTTTTGCTTTCTTTTTTTCTAAATCCTCAGGTGTTTTTACCATTCTATTATAAAAAAACGTAATTCGCGGATTGTTACTATCTCCCCAATAAGCAGTTTGATTCAGTAAATTAAGTACCATCGGGATAGAAACTCCATTAGGACATGGCATACAATATCCACAGTTAGTACAAAACACTATATCGTATTTTTTAAATGCTTCTCGTAATTCTGAAATTGTTTGTAATTCTTCTTTTCTAAGAATATTTAACCCTGAATTATTTGCAGATTCTATGTTTTCTATAACTTGCTGCATCGTGCTCATACCACTTAATACAACTGAAACTTCGGGTTGATTCCAAAGGAATTGTAAAGCCCAATCAGCCATACTCCTTTTTACTCTTGATTTTTCTAATACACTCTTAATTTCTGGTCTTCTATCCAATTTACGCTCAGGAATAGCCAGTTTTCCACCCCGAATAGGCTCCATAATTATTACAGGTATTTTTTTACTAGCAGCATATTTTAAACCTTTAGTACCTGCTTGAAAATCAACATCAAGATAATTATGCTGGATTTGACAGCAATCCCATTGATAGTAATCAATGATCTCTTTAAATACTTCAAAACTATCGTGAAATGAAAATCCTATATATTTAATGATACCATTTGCTTTCAATGCTTCCATATTTTCTATTAAATTCAACTTTTTTATTTTTTCTAATCGTTCCTTGCGTAAACCATGAAAAAAATAGAAATTTGGATTTGTTTGTAATCTTTCAACCTGTTCATTGAAGAAAATGTTAAAATCTTCTTTATTCTTTACTAACCATATAGGGGATTTTGTAGTGAGATAAACCTTCTCACGATATCCGTCTTTTAACGCTTTTCCAACTAATACTTCGCTTTGACTATTATGATATGTATATGCAGTATCTATGTAATTTAATCCATGGTCAATTGCATAACGAATCATCTTAATTGCCTCTTCTTCATTTATCTTAAATTGTTTATCTAAAGGCAATCGCATAGCCCCAAAACCTAATGCAGATAGTTCCAAACCTGTTAAACCAAATTTTCGATACTTCATAGTCTTCACCATAGATAGTCTTTTTCAATTAGATTTCTTAATTAAATATTGAAAATAAATATTCCCCAATAATTACATTAAAATATCAAACTGGACTTATTCATAAAAAATGGATAAAAATTTCAAAAAAAAGACGGAGTTGTTTCAATGGATATAAAAGATTTAGAAAAAAACGCAGCTAAGGCTACAGAATCGCCTGAAAGTGCTATAAAATACGTATTGGATTGTCTTTATGTGTATCAAAAAGTTGATGATAAGGCAATGGGGTACTTTGGATATGTTCTTTCTAAGGACATGATGCGAGAAGACGCTTCTGCTCCAAGCGGACTCAAACCAGGTCTAACTACTTTAAATCGAATTAAAGGAACAAAAGAGCACCAAAGAGCATATGGTGTCCTAGCTTGCATGGGTGCCTCGTGGGAAAAAGATTATAAAGACATTGATGTAGATAATTATAAACCAAACATACTAAAAGTAGATAAAGATGATGATAAAGCAAAGGTTGTTCTTAAATCCGGAGGTCATGATAATCCAATTTCCATAAAACTTGCTAAAAACAATAAAGGTCAATGGAAAATTATTAGTGGCTTTACTACATTAACTCGGGATAGCAGAAAACCCAAATCCGCTGTTGGAGATTTTTAACCTTCTCTTTTTTTTCTTTTGCCTAATCTGCAAATAAAATGCCTAGATTTTAAAATTTTTTATAAAATGTCCAAAATGTGAAAAACCAATTCCAAATGATGCTAAATTTTGTATTTATTGTGGTATAAACTTAAACAAGCTTTAATATTTAATTCGATAAATTAGAAATAGTAGTTCGGTCAAAAGATAATTTAATGATTTATTAAATCTATTTGGAGGTTGATTGAATGGTAAGTAAGGGTTCTGCAGTTGCCTTCTCATGGCTAGCATTTGCTGGTGTGGCAATTGGAGTTGTTTTTGTAATAGCCAGAGCAGTTTTTTTACAAAATACAATACAAAGATTGGTATTGTGGTCATATTTCTGGTTTGATCTTGATGTAGCTTTTTTTAATAATGCAGTTCTACATAGAATAACACCAAGTTCAGGGTTTTTTAATAGTCTGATACCATTAACTGGAGCCCTGATTGTTACTTTTATTGCTGCAATATTAAATTCATTGAGAGAGGAATTATAGATGACCTTAAGAGAAATGATCGCTATATAATTTATTTTTGGTGTAAAAAAGTAGTATAATAATGATGGATAAATTTAGTAGGAAATTGAAATTTTAGGAGACTAATAAATATGCCGAAAGAAATTGAAAGTAAAAGTTCTGGAGAATGGTATAGCGATGGAAACGCTAATATTAGTTTAAAAAATTATCAGAAAGCGATTGAATGTTATGAAAAAGTGGTTAAAATCGACCCAAAAGATAGAATGGCTTGGTATAGCTTGGGATCTGCTTATTTTAACCTAAAAAATTATCAGAAAGCGATTGATTGTTACAAAAAAGTGGTTAAAATCGACCCCAAATTAAGTGTTGCTTGGTATGGGATGGGGCTCGCTTATTATGACCTAAAGAATTATCAAAAAGCCCTTGAATGTTACGAAAAAGCGTTTAAAATCTTTTCCCAAAATCATATTGCTTTCAGTGACATGAGTTATGCTTGGAATAATATGGGAAACGCTTATAATGGATTAAAAAATTATCAGAAAGCGATTGAATGTTATGAAATGGCACTTGAAATTAATCCGGACTATCAAACAGCAAAGGATAACTTGAAACGCTTAGAACCTCAAAGACGAGAACTGGAGAAAAAGTAATTTAAATAATTTAAAAAAAATTATGGAGTTATATTTTTTAACTAATAAGAACAAAATTAGACGAATTGTGTTCACAATAAATGACGAATTGGCCCATTAGCTGAATAAGATATTATGATGATGAAGGTGGACCGATCAGAGTTGTGAATGGAGAATAGGATTTTATCGTATTTTCATCTTATGATGCTCTTATATATTGGAGTGTTAGAAAAATTTCCCCCAGAAATTAGGTCTGCAAAAGAATGCTCAGTTGGATACATTTTATCCTGATTTGAAAACAAATCTTAAATCCGAATTACTCAAAAGTGAGTAAGGAAAAAATTTTTATACGTTCTTTTAATAGTTTATACAAAACAATTTACCCAAATTTGAGTAACCACTCATATTAAATTAATTAAATAAAAGTTTGTGAAAAAATGTTCGAAAAGCTGAAAAGGGCGATAAAAGCTCTCTCGGAAGGCAAATTTATTATGGTTTATGACCAAGATAACAGGGAAGCAGAAGTTGATTTAGTAGTTTTAGCAGAAAAAGTAACTTCAAACCATGTCTATCATCTAAGGCATGATGCAGGTGGATTAATTTGTATTGCAATGGCAAATGAAATTAGTAAAGCCATTGAATTACCCTTTATGTTAGATATTTATAATAAAATCAGTAATATTTACTCGGTTTTTAACCATTGTAGTCCTGATGCTGCGATGCCGTATGGAGATAAACCATCTTTTTCAATAACAATCAATCATATCAATACCTACACGGGAATTACCGATAATGACCGTGCCCTCACGATTTCTGAATTTGGAAAGCTTGGATGTGAAATAATAAATAATGGCTCTAATATCAACAAATATAAGAAAGTTTTTGGCTCAAATTTTAGAGCTCCCGGCCATACCCATTTATTAATTGCAGCTAAGGGATTATTAGCTGAAAGAAAAGGGCACACCGAATTAACTGTTTCTTTAGCGGTAATTGGCAATAAGATGCTTGGATTAGATATCACACCTTGTACAGTATTATGCGAAATGCTTGATGGAACCACAGGAAAGGCACTTTCTTTGGAAAAAGCAAAACAATATGCAAAAGAAAACAATATAGCAATGATAAATGGAAAAGAAATAACTGAAGCTTTCGAATATATAATGAGAGCTCAATAATGGCAAAGGTAAAGGTCGGAATAGCGGACACGACGTTTGCCAGAGTTGATATGGGCGCAATGGCAATTGATGAAATGGAGCAAAGCATGTCCCAGATAAAAATTATTCGTTATACAGTTCCTGGCATAAAAGATCTACCCGTAGCTAGTAAAAAGTTATTCGATGAACATGAATGTGAAATAGTAATGGCTCTCGGGATGCCCGGTCCTGAAATAATTGATAAAACCTGTGCTCATGAAGCCTCAACTGGATTAATCAAAGTACAATTAATGACTGGAAAGCATATAATTGAGTGCTTTGTTCATGAGGATGAGGCTGAAACTCCTGATGAATTATATAAGATTTGTGAAAATAGAGCAAGAGAACATGCTCAGAATGTAATTAAACTTCTTTTTGATAGAGAATGGTTTATAAAACATGCAGGAAAGGGATTACGCCAGGGACATCCTGACGTAGGTCCTTTGAAAAAGTAGAGAAAATAAGTAAAATTAAGTGAAAGAAAGTAAGAGTAAGTAAAAGTAAGTAAAAAATAGAAATGAAAAATAAAATTTGGTGAAAAAAATGGAAAAAATTAGACTGGGATTTGTTGTAGCAGAATTTCACTATGATATTACATCTATGATGCTTGAAAAAGGAAAAGAACATGCTGTATTCCTAGGCTGCGAAGTCGGCGACGTTATAAAGGTTCCTGGCTCATTTGACATGCCAATAGCTATCCAAGCGCTTCTAAAACGTGATGATATCCATGGAGTCGTGACACTAGGAGCAGTTATTAAAGGAGATACAGATCACGACCAAGTTGTTGCACAACATGCAGCAAGAAAAATGGTTGATTTATCTCTTCAATATCAAAAACCTGTTTCGCTCGGTGTTTCTGGACCGGGAATGACGCGACTTGAAGCAGTTGAGCGAATTGAAGACTTTGCCCGCCGTAGTGTCGAAGCATGTGTTAAAATGATTAAAAGAATTCGTGAACATTCACAATAATAAAATTAAAATATAATTGGAAAAATAGAATGCCAACCACTTTTTTTTCTGATTTCGCACTAATAGGTGAAAATCTGGATATAAAAGAAAAGATCTATTTTCAAGTTTCAGAAGAGGGGTTAATTAAGGAAATTACTACTCAACGCCCTAAAAATTCAGATATTGTTGAATTTAAGGATGCATTAGTAGTCCCTGGTTTTATTAACGCACATGTGCATATTGGTGACTCATTTGCAAAAGATAAGGGGGTAAATTTAACTCTACCCGAGGTAGTGGAACCGCCTAATGGCTTGAAACACCGCCTACTTAAAGAAACTAGGGTAGAAACAATTATTGAGGGAATGAGGAATGGGTTTAAAGAGATGCTATCATCTGGCACGACTACATTTGCCGATTTTAGGGAAGGTGGACCTGATGGTATTCTAATTTTAAAAGAAGCATTAAAAGATTCTTTAATAAGGGCATTCATTTTAGGGAGGACTACTCCTGATTTTAATACACCCCACGAAATATTAAAAATAGCCCATGGAATTGGCCTAAGTTCTTCAAATTTATATAATGACACTGAATTAGAAATGTTTGCAATATTTTGCTTAGAAGGATCTAAAATTATTTCTACACACGTGTCAGAGACAGAAGAAGAAAGAAAAATCGCTTTTGAGAGATTTAAAATCTCTGATATAGAAAGGGCAATTAAAATTTTAAAAGCAAACATATTAATTCATGCTATTCATGCCGATAATAAAGATATCGAGCTAATTTCACAATATGACGTTCCTATCGTAATCTGTCCTAGAGCAAATGGGTATTTTGGTGCTGGCTTTCCTCCAATTTCAGCCTTTTTAAAAAATAAAATAGTTCTTTGCTTAGGAACAGATAATGTTATGGCTAACAGTCCTGATTTATTTCGTGAAATGGAATTTCTATTTAAATTATTCCGAGGGACTAATGGAATCAATATGTTAAAATCTAAAGATATATTATCGATGGTTACAATAAACCCAGCAAAAGCACTTAGATTAGATCATTTAACAGGTTCTTTAGCAGAGCGCAAATATGCTGATTTTTTTGTACTCGATCTTAATTCTCCAAATTTAGTTCCAATGGAGAATATATACGATAGCTTAATTTTACGAGCAAAATCTGAAAATATAATTGCAACTTACCTAAAAGGAAGATTGGCTTATGAAAGACGTTATAATTCCTAATGGAAGACCTTATGTTATTTTAAATGCCGCCATGAGTCTAGATGGTAAAATCTCGACTTGTTCTGGTGGTGCAGAATATTCTGATGAACAAGATTGGAAACGCGTTCATAAATTGAGAGCTGATGTAGACGGGATATTAATAGGGATTGGAACAATTTTAAAAGATGATCCTAAGTTAAGGGTTAAATATTTTAGTGGAAATCCAACCAGAATTATTGTGGATAGTAAATGCAGAATTCCATTGGACGCAAAAGTAATAAATTTTGAAAGAGAAAAATATCCTGCTATCATTGCCACCACTGAACAGGCCCCAAAAGAAAAAATTGAAGCATTAAAAAAATTGAATGTTGAAATTTTAATTTGTGGTCCAGGTCCTCAAGTCGACCTTGATGATTTAATGCATAAATTAAGAAAAAAGGGATTCCAAAGTGTAATGTTAGAAGGTGGTGGGACTCTAAATTTCGGCATGTTTGAGAAAAACCTGATTGATGAAGTCCGAATTTGTATGGCTCCAGTTATTGTAGGCGGAGAAGAAGCGGTTTCATTAGTAGATGGAAAAGGTTTTCCCGACTTGAATGACGCAGTGAATTTAAAATTAGTGAGAATAGAAGAATTAGGAAAAAATTTAATATTATTTTACAAAGTTGTAGAGTAGCTAACTTTTTTTAAATTCTATTTATTTTTGAGTCGACTATGAAACTCTTTTTTAATAATATTCTTTATGTTTTTTGGATTCTTTCAATTTATAGTAGGAAAAATTAATGATTACAGATAAATACGGACGGTATGTCGACGATATACGCATTTCAGTTACAAAAAAGTGCAATTTAAAATGTATATATTGCCATCATGAGGGGCAATGGCAAAATAATTTTGATGAAAACGATGAAATGACACCTGACGAGATTTATAAAATTGTTAAAATTGGCACTAAATTTGGAATTAAAAAGGTTAAATTAACAGGGGGAGAACCCTTAATTCGAGAGGATATTTATGAGATTATAGACAAAATATCAAGACTAAATGATATAGAAGATATTTCACTTGTTACAAACGGCATTTTACTTAAAGATTCTGTAAAAAAATTATCTGAATCGGGCCTTAAAAGAGTTAACGTAAGTTTAGATTGTCTGGACCCAAGCTTATACAAAAATATTACAAAATCAAACAATAACTTAATTCCTAATGATATAATTGAAGGAATTAAATATGCAATTGCGCAAGGCTTAGCACCTTTGAAATTGAATATGGTAATGTTAAAAGGTGTAAATGAAACAGAAATTGAAAAAATGATTGAATTATCTAGTGATTTGGGAGCAACTTTGCAATTAATTGAACTTGTTCCATTTAGGAAACGTGAGGGATTCGTAAAATTTCATGTTGATTTATCAAATATTGAAGATAAAATTAAAAAAAGAGCAGTTAAAACAAAAGTTAGAAACTTACAAAGGAGAATGATCTACTTTTTAGAAAATGGGGCAAATATTGAATTTGTGAAACCATATCACAATCCAGAGTTCTGCGCAAACTGCCACCGAATCCGGATAACCTCCGATGGTCGTTTAAAACCTTGTTTAAGAACTAATTCTAACTTGATCAATATATTAGGACCAATTAGGGAAGGTAAAAGTGACAAAGAATTAGAAAAAATATTCAATAAGGCAATTGAAATAAGAAAGCCCTATTATTTAGAATAAAATATTAACCCTATTTAAGCGCTGCTAATTTTGTTTTTAATTTTGAGATTGTATCTTCCCATTTTTTTATTTCTTGATTAGTTTGATTATCAAATCCAAATTGTTTTATTACCGCCATATTTGATTCGATCCACCCTCTTAATTCTTTATCATAAGTTTCCATTGATTGAATTAATTCTTCACCGCGAGATGTAAAGAGTTCCAACAGTTCACCAAATTGTGCTACATAATAATTAATGGTTTCAGAAATATTTTTTGTCATCTCTTCCATTAATGTTTTGACTTGTCCTGCAGCAGCAGTATCTGGCATTACTTCTACTTTTTCTTCCGGATAGATTTGTCTTTTAATATTTTCCAAAGTATCTAAGAAAACATTTGTTTGTTGATCACCATATTCATGAGCGATAGTATTTACGACTGAAGCCGCTTCTGAAAGAATTTCAATAAATCCTTTATTTGTTTCAAAAAGAACTTGATATATTAGAGGTTCTTTATCCATAGTTCCTCCATGGACAGTCATAAATCCTTTACCTTGGTTAGTAAAAACTACAGATAATATTGGGAGTTTTAATTCGGTCTTTTCTGCTTTTTCCTTAACTATTGCATCTAATGAAAGTAATCCGCCACCAAATTCGTCCGATTCGACTTTAATTACTGGTTGTTTTTTAAATGCAATTGGTAATCCTAATTCGTTGGTGAAGCATTGAGCTAGTATTAAAGGATTCTTAACCTGTTCTATAGTTGCAGAAATTATATCAAAATCATCAAGTGCTTCTTTATAAACTGTTAATGGTTTAAAATCACCTGTATAAACTTGATATAAAGCTTTAATGACTCCTTCTACAACAGAAAAATCATAACCTTGAAGTCCCAACTCATTAATCCACATATTTATTAAGTCATTTAGACAACTGCTAATTAATTCTGAATCAAGAATGAATCTAGTTTGATGATCGAGAACTATAACCAAATATCCTAAGCCAATTTCCATTGCGATAACAGCATTTTTCTCGAAGACAGAAATATGAATTAATTCTTTACCAAGATTTAAAAATTCGCAGATTTCTTGTGCTGCTTTAAAAATAGATGATTCCATAGCTCCTAATCCTTCGATGGGGTTCATTCTCAAGACTTTAGAAATAATTAACCCCACCTTGTCACAAATAACTACTTCCTTAACGCTAGTGGAACTTCGGAGTATTTTAGCCAAAATTGCTTGTGGGCTGACTGACAAAACAAACCCTCTGATTATAATCCATTTATTTATTTACAATTCTAAATTAAGCTTACAAATCTAAACTAAATTTAATTTCAATCTCTTTTTAATATATTTAATTTCATTTATTTAGAAAATAAAAATTTCGCATTATTCCAAGAAAAAAAATTAATTTAGAATTCAAGAATAGACGCTTTATATAGAAGTTTAATCCTCTTTGATCCATTTACTTTTAAATTTCTTACCAGGATTTAAGATATTGTTGGGATCAAATACTTTTTTAAGGTTCCACATATAATCCAGACTAATCCCATGTTCATAGCGGTTAAATCCTCCAAGACGGTCTCCATCACCAATATAAGTTGACATTGTGCCCTCTTTATCAATCGCCATTTTGGACATGTCTTTAACGTAGTCATAGAAACGTTTAACTTCATCAGGATTGCTATCATCTACAAATACAGCAAATGAAATGCTTGGACTGACCTTATTTGGGCGTTCATTATAAACGCATGCACCTAATATTTCAATTTGATGCTTCTTTGTAAATTCAAGGTATTTCTCATAGGCTTCTTCTAATTTTCCAATGGGTATGCCGAGATCTGCAGATCCAAACTTCTTTATTCTTTGCGAGTCAGGCCATTTTTGAAGAAATGGTTCGAATTCTAAGGTATGTTTACTCCTCCACCACCCATCTACAATTTCACGTTCTTTTACTATTTCGCCACCATGTAATTTCATAATTTTTTTTGAATATTCATTTGAGAAATTAACAACTTCACTGTCACCATTAAATGAAACGAATAACAAAGCTCCCGCCCATTCGGGAATATCTGGGTCTTTTCCGTGTTTTGTCTTATAAGCATGAGTATAAAAACCAAGGCGATTTTTACAGTTAATATGTGCACTTTCAACTGACAATCCTGAATTTAAAAGCCCCATTAAAGCCTTGGCAGCATCTTCTATGGAGGGAAATATGAAAGCATCAACAGCACGAGTTTCGGGCTTTGGTAATATAGCTAAAGTAGCTTCAGTGACTATACCTAAAGTCCCTTCCGAACCTATTAGTAACCAGTGTAGTTTGTAACCACTTGAAGTACAAAATGCCTTTCTATGTCCTACCCTAACAATTTCTCCTGTGCCGGTAACTATAACAGCATTTAGTAGAAAATCAACCATCTTACCGTATTTAATTCCAAATGTTCCATCATTATCACAAGAAATTGCTGCACCTACAGTTGATGAGGGCTTTGACTCGGGATCATGAGGACACCATAAGTCATATTTCTCTAACTCATTATTTAAATTTAAGATTGTTACCCCTGTTTGAGTTGTAACAGTAAAATTTTTTGTATCTACTTCAAGAACACTATTTAATCCCTTCGTATCGATCACTATTCCTTTATTTATCGGAACCGCACCTCCACCCATTCCCGTAAGTCCACCAATTGCCACAACTGGAATCTTATATTCATTTGCAATCTTAAGGGTTTTTGCTACATCCTCTGTAGATGTGGGACGAACCACAATATCTGGTAATTGTGTATCAGTAGCCTCCCTTGGAGACCAATCCCGAGAATAAGTCATTAAGTGAAATTTAGCGGTTTGAACTTTACGTTTGCCGATACTCTCTCGAATCTTTGTTGCAATTTCTTCAATATTCAATTTATATCGCCTTTTTTTCAATATTAATTCTATATGATATTAAAATTATAAAAATTCTTTACTTATTTTCATCATATAAGGAGTTAGTATAAGTTCAAAATCTAAGGAGATTAAGTTATGACATCTCTAGCTGTAATATTTATGGGACAAGCAGGATGTGGAAAGTCAAATTTATGCGCTTCATTTGGAAAATGGTTGAAGGAGAATGAAAAATCTTTTAAATTAATTAATCTTGACCCTGGGGCTGAATATATCCCTTTTAATCCAAATTTTGATATTAGACAATATTTTACGATTTCAGATATTATGAAAAAGGAAAAATTAGGTCCAAATGGAGCAATGATACGTGCGAATAATAAAATTAATGAAATCTCTGATGAAATTATCGAAAAGATTATCGGTTCAGAAGATTTTATTTTAATTGATCTTCCTGGACAATTAGAAACCTTTATTTTTAGACAATCTGGAGCGAATTTCATTCAAAAACTTCAAACTAAGATTCGTGTTGTAGGAATTTATTTAATCGATGCTGAATTTTTATCTTCAGCCACAGATTTTGTTATCGCAACTTTAATAGGAACCTCATGTAGTTTACAGTTACCAATTGATGTGGTTTCTATATTGCACAAATCGGATAAAATCATTAATCAGGAGATAATAAAGATAGTTCATGATTTCGATTTTTTGAAAAAAAAAGTAATCGAAGAAAAAAAGGGGGCTATGATAAATGTGGTTTTACCGATTTTAGATAATATCTTAGAGCCAATTGCCCGTATAATTAAAACATCATCAGTTACAAATGAGGGAATGCTTGAATTATATGAATTAATAAATGAGATCTTCTGTGCTTGTGGAGATATTAGTTAAATTTGTTGGTTTTGTGTTTCAACAAATACTAGAAAGCAAATCCTAATTGGAAAGTAGTATTACAATACTCACACGTAATTAATTCTCTCCTTAATAATAATTCAACTTTTTCCTTGCTAATAGGTCCATTACATTTAGGACAATCATATGTTGTTTTTATTACTTCTGGTTTTAGAACAATTCCTTCTTCCGTATAATCTAAGGCCATTTTTAAATAGAGATTGATTGCCATTGGAAAATAAGTCTTAATCCATTTTGGGACCCAATCCTTAAATTTCTTTTTCCATACATCATTTATGTTTTCTACTTTTCCATAGTAAAAAATTTCAAATTTTTTTCCTTTTTTTATAATACTAATTTTAAAAGTTGAACGTGTGATATGATCTGGCTTGAGAATGAAACTGAGTGAATTTGGTTCTCTTGGTTCAATTTCAATACATTGAACATAAATTAATTCCATTGTTCCATCGTTTTTTCTTATCTTATTTACCTTTTTAAACGTATTTATAAACACCGCTGCTAAATTATCGATAAAAAGTTCAAAATTCTTGGGAATTTTTTTTATTTCTCCAATCTTTTTTTCAATCTCTATTGATTCTATAGGTTTAACGTTTAGAACAAATCCTTTTTTCATATAATCTAATGCCTTTTTGATAACCGTCTTGATTCCAGCTGGAACATGAGACTTAATCCATTTTGGGGCCCAATCCTTAAATTTCTTTCTCAACACATCATTTATGTTTTCTACTTTTCCATAATAAAAAATTTCAAATTTTTTTCCTTTTTTTATAAAACTAATTTTAAAGGTTGTGCGTGAGATATGATCTGGTTTTCTAATGAAACTGAGTGAATTTGGTTCTCGTGGTTCAATTTCAATATATTGATTATTATTTAATTCCTTCGATCCATCTTTTTTTACTACCTTCTCTTCCCTTTTCATCATAATTATAAAATATGCTGCCAAGTTATTGATAAAAAATTCAAAATTCTTGGGAATTTTTTTTATTTCTCCAATCTTTTTTTCAATCACTATTGATTCTATAGGTTTAACGCTTATAGACCATACCCCCGTTTTTATTTTTTAATAAATTCGTAAATTTTTCCGATAATGTAACTCATATTATAAAAATGTATTTAAATATATGTATTTTAATTTTAAAATACTCCGCATTATATTTATTTGAATTAATAAATGAATTTTTTTGTGCTTGTGGCGATATTTCTTAATTAATGAATCAAATCGATTCGATATAAATTGATGCTAAATCAGGATTCATTTTCATTGATGCGGCAATACTAAAAACTCCAAACGATCCGCATAAATCACAATCAACATCATTCCCGTGACAACAGAAAGGAATTTCAAATCCTTCATCTCCTAAATAAAGTGGCAATAAATAATTCTTTAAAGGGCAATTATTGGTGACTTCTAGTGCATTTTGAGACAATAAAAGTTCAAATTCCAATTCTTTATTCAAAATGAATTTTGGATATTTCTTTTTTAAAGCGTGGGCTTTTTTCACCACAGGATCCCGTTCTTTTAAAGTTTTCCAGACAAATTCAGAAGTATCATTTTTTCTTGGACAATAAAAGGAAAATATAAAACCTCTTATTGGTGTTTCACTCCGCAAAATATCAATTAGTTCTTCAAAATAATCTGCATTCTTCTTTGTAATTACACATTGGCATTGAAGATCTCCTTTGAAATCAGCCGGTAGATTATTTAAATTAGTTAAAACCTTTTTAAAACACCCTTTTCCACGTATCTCATCATTGACATATTCAGGACCATCTAAAGATATTACCCACTTTATTTTTTCCCCTAAATTAATTAATGGAAGCGTCGCATTTGTAGTAATTACATTTCGAGGGAATAATTTAACACCTAATTTTAAAACATCTTTTCTTAATAGCGGTTCTCCTCCCATCCAAACCATCGATAAAATTCCATATTTACGTCTATACTTCTTAATTTCTTTTATCATTACATCTGCTGGCATTTCATTCTTTTTAGTGGGTTGATTCGGATTTCCTTCGCGAAAAACGAAGCAATGTTTACATCTTAAGGTGCATCTATTTGTGATATTAATCATAGCCAGCGGATAGAATCTTTTTATTATTATACACCTTCTAAATAATCTCTAATAAAAATAATTAGATTAAATATAATTGATTTTATCACATATAATAGTAAAAAAGAAAGAAATATAATTTATACTGTTACTTTCTTGATAATTTCACTAGCGAATTTCTTTGCAGCTGCTATATCCTCTTCATTTGGATGCCCATCAGATGCTTTCCTTGCTATTGCGGCATATTCTGGATCCGCCTTTTTTATTAATTCTTTAACTTGTGGTGCTTGTTCTCCCTGTGAGTCAAAATAGCCTAATATGTTACCACCTTTCTTTTCCAGTTTTTTACCAAATTTCTTAAATCCTACTTCCCAGAACTGGGGATAATTTTTTGGAGCAGCGTGTGTGCAAAATAAAACAATTCTTGTTGTTAATTCAGGAAGCCCTTTTATAATCTTTTTATAGAGTCCTGCAAATCCATTTGCAATAATGGGTGATCCTAAAAATACGAGATCATAATCGTTTATCTTTGTAAAATCTACTTCTTTCACTAGACTAATTTCTTTATCATCACTTTCAATTCCATCAAATAGGGCCTTGGCAATTTTTTCCGTATTACCAGATTGGGTGAAATACGCAACTAAAACTTTCATTTTTTTTCCTCCAATAAATTAAATTTTAAAATTTGTATCAAAAAATCTATTTATTAAGTTTCTGCTTGTGTTAAAATAAAAATAAGGATTGTACTTATAGTTTATAAGTACTAGAACTTAAAAACTTGTATTAACTGAATATTAATATGACGACTGTTAATACTTTGCCAACAACTTGTCCCAAATGTAATAAAAGGTTCAAAGCCACAATAACTTTTTCTTGTGGATATAAAAGAATAACCACAGATCTAAGACCCCTTTATTGGGGTATGAATCCAATGCCAAATAGGGTTATTCGATGTCCGTTTTGTTCATTTGCCGATTTTGTAAATGGTTTCATCTATGATCCACCTCCGGAAACCGTAGAGGATTATCAGGAATATTATAAACGATTTAGGGAAGAATTAAAGGATCTCAAAAGAAGTACGGTAACGAATGGAGCATCTGAACGGTTTGACATTGCTGCACGATATGAAAAAGAAGGCCAACCTCCTGAAATAATAGCAAAAATATTTAAAGAAGGGGTTGATGCAATCCGTATGAGTGGACAAAAATCTACCTTAACCCCAACTTTGAAAGTCCCAACTTCTGAAATAGATATCAAATGCGCTCGAAAATGCGCTCATGCCTTTGAATCAAGTCCTAAAAATCTAGCTTTTGCCTATATTGCAGCAGAACATTATAGACTTGCTGGTGAATTTGATCTGGCTAAAAAATGGTATCAAATTTATAAAGATGCTATTAAAAATAGGGAAGACCCACCAGTGGCTTTAAAATTAGTAAACCGCGTAGAAAATGAGGCACTCAAAGGTAATTCTAAGGAATTACTTATTGAAGAAGAGATGGCTTCAATTTTCGTAAGGGGATTGAATTTCTAAGGACTGTTTAGGCGAAAAGGAGTATAATTTCTTTAGTACCGTTAAAAATATATTTATTTTTTTTTAAGAACAATGAAAAAAAGTTACGATAATTCACCAGTATCTGTCATTTCCAGTAAAGGTTCTATTTTCCATCTAAATCCCTCAATTTCTGAAAATGGGGCTAAAATTTTACTTATGTAAACACTTGCTTCATCCACCTTGCCTTTCTCCACTACTATTAGATGGTAACCTTTTACGCCATTTAAAGTTGATAACATATACCATTTCTTAATATATGATGGATGTTTAATCTTAATTGCTTCAAGACTCTTTTTCCCAATTTCTACTGCCTTGTTGGTTGGGTAGTGAGCCGTTAAAAGAAATATCATTCTTCCTTTCACCTCCAATTATGTATATAAGATAGGATCATGGATAAAAGTGTTTTTAAAATTCCAATATATAATTATCAAAATACTATTATGATTATCTAAATAATAATTAATAGGAAACTGAATGATTTAGGAAATTTATATATAATTAAAAGGAAACTGGGAACTCGACTTCATTCGAGCAGCTATTTCAAAAACTCCCCAAGCTCCACAAAGTAAGCAATGCACATCATTGCCATAACAACAGAAGGGTTGCTCAAAACCGTTGTCTCCAAGATACATTGGGATAAAAAATCTCTTTATTGGGCAATTTTTAATTATTTCTGGTGCATTTTGAGATAACATAAGTTCAAATGCCAACTCCTTATTAAGAATATAGTTTGGATATTTCTTTTTTAAAGCAATTACTTTTTTTATCACCGAATCTCGTTCTTTTAAGGTTTTCCAGCCGAGACCGGATGTATCGTTCTTTCTCGGAACATAAAAAGAGAAAACAAGGCCTCTTACTGGAGTTTCTTCCCGTAAAACATCGATTATTTCTTCAAAACAATCTTCATTTTTCTTTGTAATTACACATTGGCTTTGAAGGTCCCCTTCAAAATCATCTGGTAAATTATTTAGATTAGATATAACTCTTTGAAAAGTCCCTTTTCCCCGAACTTCATCATTAACTTCTTCTGGACCATCTAATGAAACACACCATTTTGTTTTTTTACCTAAATTTATTAATGGAAGAGTTCCATTTGTAGTAATAACATTTCTGGGGAATAATTTAACTCCAGGTTTTAATACATCTTTTCTTAATAGAGGTTCTCCCCCCATCCATACTTGCGAGACGATACCATATCGGTTTCTGTATTTCTTAATTTCTTTTATCATGACATCTGCAGGCATTTCGCTCTTTTTAGTGGGGATATTCGGGTTTCCCTCCCGAAAAACGAAACAATGTTTGCATCTTAAGTTACATCTATTGGTTACATTTATCATAGCCATTGGACGGAATTCTTTCATTTTTTACACCTTCGTCCATTTTTAATTATCATTAAAAAAATTGTTAACTAATATTTTATTTAATTGATAAATATAAGGAATTAACCTCTTGATTATTTTCATATAAGATTCAGTTTTTATAATTATTAAAATTTAGAAAATGTGTTGTAATCTTTAGATGAGCCAATTAAATTTCACAACCTTGCTGCTCCGATATGGAGAAATATCATTAAAGAGTGACAAAGTTCGAAGAAGGTTTGAAAAACAATTAGAGGTTAATATAAAATATGTTCTAGATAAAGAAAAAATAGCATATAAGATTGAACGCCTCCCACTGCAAGGAAGATTTTTCATCCATACAGATAGCATCGAAGAGACCGCAAAAATCTTATCAGAGGTATTTGGGATAGTATCGATAAGTCCAGTTAAAAAAGTTAATTCCGAACTTTCAGCTATTTTTGATGAAGGATTGAAATTTGCTGATGTTTTAATTAAGAAAGACAACACCTTTGCAATACGTGTCAGACGTTCTGGACAGCATGAGTATACATCACAAGACGTAGCAAATGAAGTTGGAGCTCTTATAAACAAAAAATTTAATAAAAGAAATATAAAAGTGGATTTAACTAACCCTGATGTAACTATATTTATAGAGATAAGGGGTAAATGGGCCTATATTTTCAAAGATACTATTGACGGGTTAGGTGGATTTCCATATAATTCACAAGATAATCTTGTTTCTCTCTTTTTTGGTGATTTTAATAGTTTTTTATCTACATGGCTCATGCTTCGTAAGGGTTGTAGAGTAATACCAATATTTTTCAATTTTTGGAAGTTTACAAATCAAAATCTTTCAAATCATGTAATAAAAATAGCCCAAAATTTGAAAAAATATGTAAATTCGGACAAATTTCATATTTATGAAATTCCAGATTGCAAAAAATTAATTGAATCACATAAATCTTTAGAAAATGTGGATAAATTTCAAATTAACCTCCAATTAATGTTTCTAGTAGCTGAAAAAATTGCTATTTTAGAAAATGCGCGAGGAATAGTAACTTTTCATACGTTTTCTGATATCTTCAGCCTAAAATTTTTAAATATTATTGAAAATTTAGTGAAATCCCCAATTTTTCGACCTTTACTAGGAAAAAATTTAGACAATTTAAATGAATTAATGGATAAATTTGAAAATATTTCTTTTATCAATAGAAAAGATCTTCTTTTAAACTTCAATGAAAATGAAAAGATAAAATTTCAGGATCTTAACCAATTAGAAATTAATTCAATACAAGATATTGCGGAAAAATTGGTTAAGAGTGCCAAAAAAATAAAAATTTAATGTTATTTGGTTTCTATAAATTCCAAATTGATGTTTAAAGACTTGGATGAATGAATTAAATATCCCATGGAGATGACATCGGGATTAAGTTTTGCGTAATTCTTGACATTATTTTTATTAATCCCTCCAGAAAATTCAATTGTAACTTTATCACGTAATCCCTTTTCTTCTAAAAGTTTTAAAGCTTCCGCAGCTTTTTCTGGGGTAAAGTTATCAAACATTATAATATCAGCTCCAGCGTTCGCTGCTTCTAATACTTGGTCAATTGTTTCAACTTCTACCTCAATTTTTTTTGAAAAACTTATTTCTTTTCTAATTTTTTCAACTGCTTTTCTAATATCCCCAAAAATACTTAGATGGTTATCTTTCACCATAATTTCATCATCTAAATTGAATCTATGTGTATCACCGCCCCCTAAGCTAACCGCTCTTTTTTCAAAATATTGAAAACCAGGTGTTACTTTCCTTGTACATGCAATTCTCGTTACTTTATTTATTTCACGGACAATTTTTATTACCGAATTTGTTTCAGTAGCAATTCCACTCATTCTCATAAGTATATTAAGAGCAGTTCTTTCCGCAGTTAAGATGTCTTTAGCACGTCCCTTAATTTTTAAAATTGTTTGATCCTTTTTTACTGTACTACCATCCTTGATATTATCAAGTTTTTTTATATTCATTAATTCAAAAACCATTATTGCCTCTTGTATCCCAGCTACAACTCCATTTTCTCGAGCTTTAATTTCAGCTGTAGCTTGAATATTATCTGGTATGAGTGTATTTGTAGTTATATCTCCAAATCCTACATCGACTTCTAAAAATTCCTTGATTATTCTTTTTAAAATTGTTTTTGGTAATTCCATATTAATTTACTATCCTAGCCTTAATATCTAATTTTTAACATTCTCCAATTTCTCTACGGACAACTTCCCCTCGAGGTGTTTCTTCTTCAAAAATTTCTGCTTGAAAGCTAGATATTTTAACATCTTTTTCTTTCCAGATATTTGATGGAAGCCATGCTTTTTGCATTAGATGCTCTAAATAAGTCTTAACATCCCACTTCCAGTCAACTGGAACTTGTGGTAATAATAAACCGCTATTTCCGCTATACTCAACAATCAAACCGTCTCTTCCTATTTTGATTTTTTCCAAATATTCCTCTGGATTATTTACTTTAATTTCTTCTGGAGGAGTTAAAGCACTTACTTCAACTATTATGTTATCTAATTCTACTGCTTTTACGCGTGAAAATCTTGAATCTTTCGTTGCAGAACTAATGCTTGATTCAATAACAGCATCGATAAGCGGGAGGTGAGGTAGTGGATAACCTATACAACCTCGTAATTCCTTTTCAGGACCTGGTTCCTTCAATTTTCTTAAGGTTACAAAAACACCCGCTTTTTCTTTCAGTTTTTCAGAAATATCTTTTGGAATCTCAATTTTTTTTCCTACTTTTATATAGGATTCAATATTTTTTCTGGCCAACTTAACTAAAAATTTTCCCTCATCTAAAGAAAGCATGATATAACACCAGAAAAAAACACTATGGTTTTATCAAATTTAAAATAACACGATTTTTAAACTATAATTTATTCTGAAAATAATAAAAAGTTCCTAATAAAAATCTAAAAATGTCATAAAAATTAAAAAAAATGAAGTGATTTCAAACTTTTTTCAGAAATAAACAACGATTTAAAGGAGATAGTTAAACTGAAGATAAATCCCCCAACTTTAGAAGCCATCATCTTCTCAGGTGGTGGCGGACTCGTGATTCGAAAGCAAAAAATTAGAGTAGCTCCTGGAAAGAATGAATTTGAAATTATTGATGTTCCAGCTTCCTACGATCCCGAACAAGTCACCGTTGAATTAGAAGGAGAAAACCTAGGTAGTGTAAAAATCACCCAATTAAGCCTAAAATTACCAGATAGGACTATTGTGAACATGGTAATTCAACGTGAAAGAAATGCTTCAAACAACATAATATCAAGTGCAACCGATTTAAGAGCAGAATCCCGAAAAGAAATTCTAGCCATTTGTGAATCAGCGTATTATAGACAATATGAAGACATGCTTGGAGAATTGGATATTATAATCCAATCTGACGTTAAAGAAGAAGAGATAACTTTACCCATTAAATATTTCTTCAATGACACCCGAATTCGTTGGAAACCAGGAGTACAGGTAGACTTAGATGAAAAAAGTAACGTTGCAACTATTATTGGCTACATTAATGTTGATAACAATTCAGATCTTCTTTTAGAAAACGTTGAACTAAAATTTGCAGAATTTGATCTTGCAGAAACTCCTATGGAAGGTGAAGATGAAGATGAATTCGAGTTTGAAGGTGAAGATGAATACGGTGAAGAACCAAGAGTAAAGCCAAGAAAGAAAAAATTATATAAGCAAGTTCAACGATTAAAACGAGTTTTGATGTGAAGAAAAAATGATAAAAATGAGGGAACTTTAAATTGACAAAATGGAGGATCTTTTAATGAGAATAAATCCACCAATAACTGATACCATCATCTTTTCTGGTGGTGGCGGACTCGTAATTAGAAAGCAAAAGGCTAAGGTTTCACCAGGAAAAAATAATTTTGAAATAATGGATGTACCTGCAAGTTTCGACCCAGAACAAGTCATTGTAGAAATCGTAAGTGAATTTCAAGATAAAGTCAAACTTAGTCAATTAAGCATTAAACTGCCAGATAAAACGATTGTCAACATGGGTATTTCACGAGAAAGAACGGCTTCCAATAATATAATCACTAATGCAACCGATTTGAGAGCAGAATCAAGAAAAAAAATTCTAGCCATCTGTGAATCTGCATATTATAGACAATATGAAGACATGTTTGGAGAGATAGACATAGTAGTGGCGTCAGAAGTCGATGCCGAAATCAATCTTACGCTAAAATACTTCATTATAGATTTGCGAATTCGTTGGAAACCCGGAGTTCAAGTAGACTTGGATGAAAAAAACAATGTTGCCAAGATAGTGGGTTACATTAATGTTGATAACAATTCAGATTTCATTTTTGAAAATGTAGAGCTTGAATTTGCGGAATTTGACCTTGCCCCTACACCTGTCATGCCTGTCGGTGGTGAAGCTGAGCAACAAGCGTTTGCTCAAATGCAAATACCTGCTAATGAAAATATTTTGAGAAATATTCAACGATTAAAAAGGAGATTTAAGTGAGGTTATTAAAATGAAAGCAACATTATATCCCCGAAAAAAAATTCGATTGGAATGGTTCAAATTTGAAAGCGTTCCTTTCGAGATAAACCGAGAAACAGAAGTAAAATATAATGTTTCCTCGGCTCAATACGATAAATTAACTCACATAACAAAAATCCAATATATATTTAATAATTTAAATAAAGATATTCCCCAAACTGACCTAATTGTCATGGAACAAGGCCTACCAACTCTTTATTCAAAAACACCAGGATCAGTTGCAGGAAAATTATCTTCCGAAAAACATGACGACACTAGCATTGAAATAAATGATTTATTAGTTAAAGTTGAGCGAGGAAAAGAAGAAATAAAAAGAGAACCACCAGAACATCCTGATCCAAGGATTAAAGAAATAGAAACCCGTAGAAGAAAAGATCTCATTCAAAGAAAAATAACTTTGAAAAATATTTCAAATAAGCGCGTTCAAAATTTAAAATTAAAGTATATTGAAGTTAAGGAAGTTCGCTATGAATCATCAGTTCCAGAACCTACTAAAAAGGACTTACCCGAATATATTTGGGAAATTTCTTTGGATCCTGATCAAAGTACTTCCGTAGAATTAAGCGTGGTTGTAGAAATCGTGAAAACATTCAGGATTGAGAAAGAACCAGTAGTAAGATCTCAAAAATTTGAATAATATACCAATAAATTCTTTTTTTTTATTTTAACCTAGAGATTTCTTAATTTTTTTAATTTTCTCTAACGTTTTTTCGAAGTTTATCCAGTGATGACCTTTATAGTAAACTTTTTTACAAGAATCATTAGTGCAAATCCAAAATTCGTTAAAAAGGTCAAAAGTTGATTGAGGAACCATATCTTCAATTTCTGATTTAGTTACTGACACAATCTCATAATTACAAGTGGGACATCGAGATGTTTTAGGGTCAATAATTAGATCAATTTCATATTTTTTAGATAAATAAGCTAGATTTTTTACATAATTTCCTTTCAGAAATAAAACTGGAATTTTTTTATTTTTTGCTCTTTCTACTAACTCCTCGTCTTTTGTTAATAGAATTCGATTTTTATTTTTTGCTATTTCTAAGAATTGGTCGTCACTTATACTAGTGTAGTATAATGTATCATAACCTAATAGTCGTAGCCATTTGGCAGTTCTTCCAAACATAGAGTCGCAAATAAATGTAAGAATATAAAACACCCAAATTCAGTTAATTCTGTGGTTTAATAATTGATCCCGTTCCTGCTTTCGCTAAAATTTCTCCATGATCCATAACTAATTCTCCATTTAAAATTGTCATAATAGGAATACCCTGGACTTCAAATCCATCAAACGGAGAATGATGAGCCTTAGAAAAGAAATTTTCGGAATTTATTTTAAATTTCTCTTTTAGATCCACTACAACAAGGTCTGCATCTGATTTATTAGAAAGTTTTCCCTTTCCTTGAAGATTAAATATTTTAGCAGGGTTTCTTGAACTTAATTCGACGAATTTTGCTAAAGTAATTCTCTCCTTGTTTATGTGGGTTAACATTAAGGGTAATAAAGTTTCTAACCCAGGAATTCCACTCGGGGCTTCTAGAAAATTAGACTTTTTTTCGGTCAACGAATGCGGGGCATGATCTGTTGCTATGATATCTACAAATCCTGAATTAATTCCATCCCAAAGCGCATCTCGATCACCTTTTTTTCGTAAAGGGGGGACCATTTTAGAAAATGTCTTTTGGGTTTGGAGTGAATCTGAGTCTAAAATTAAATGATGTGGAGTGATTTCTAATGAAAAATTTATTCCACTACTTTTAGCTTCTATAATTCTCCTAACAGACTCAGAAGTACTAATATGAGCAAAGTGTAACTTTATTCCATTCTGCTTTATTAAATTAATACATCTATCAACTGTTGAAGTTTCACTATAGAAGTCGTGAGCCTTCAAGAATGCTTCAATATCTGTGTATTTTTCTTCTTTATATTTTTTAATCAATTCTTTAGTGTCTTTTTTTTCAGCATGAACTACGATGGGAAGTTTAGTCTTTTTTAGAATTTTAAATAAGGAATCAAGTTGTTCGTCGTTAGCAAAATCAAAATTTGAATATGGATGATCTGGATAAATTTTAAAACCCATTGCCCCTAATTTCGTTATTTTTAAGATATCTTGGAAGTTCTCTGGAATAGCAGAATAAAAACCCGCATTACAAACAATTTTATTGGCTGCCTTTTTTAATTTTAATTTAAATTTTTCTGGAGTATCAGTTCGTGGTTTAGTATTTGGCATGTCTAAAACTGTGGTTATTCCTCCTGCCAATGCTGCACGTGTTCCAGTCAAGAAATCTTCTTTATACGATAAATCTAAATCTCTCAAATGAACGTGAACATCAATAATTCCAGGTAAAATTAAATTGCCATTACAATCTATTTCTTTGGAAGCGGGAGGTAGATTGGGTTCTTTTGCTATTTTAAAAATTTTTCCTTCATCAATAGCAATCCCCCCCTCTTTTATATCTCCTTCCGTGAAAATTTTAGCATTACTAAGGATTAAATCTTTCAATGACTTATATTCCTTTTGTTAAAAAAATTGGGGTAATAAATGAAGATGGGATTTTAATCAATTTTTAAATTATTTTTTACTAATTTAACCATGTCAGTTTTTGATACAATTCCAATTAATTTATCATTATCATTTATTATTGGAATTGCTCTCATTCCTTCTTCGAGCAATAATTTAGCTGCATCACCAATAGAATCGTTTTCTTTTAAAGTGGGTGGATCTGTCTTCATAGCATCTGCAACCAAAATATATCTTAATCGTTCTTCTTGATGTCGACCTGGCACTTTATTTCTAAAATTTGCAAAAGCTCTTGCAATCATTCCTTCAGATATCAATCCTATAAGATTTTCTCCATCAAGTACGGGAAGCACAGAAACATTTTTATCAAATAAAATATTACGTGCATGGATTAACCTATCACTGATCGAAATTGTAATTGGCTTTTTTGTCATAATTTTGTTTAAAGAAATTTTATCCAATTTTTGGCAAATTTGGGTCATTTCATTATATGTAATTAATCCCACAGGTTTATCATCTTCCATTACAGGTAGTCCCGAAACCTCTTCTTTAAGCATTATCTCCGCCGCTTCACTTAATTCCGTCTTCGGAGAAACAATTTTTGGTTTATAATACATAGATGTTGAAACGTGAAGACTTGAAGCTTTTATAGATTTACTCTTGCTTGATCCCAATCTATCGGCAAGCTCTCTCTCAGTAAGAATGCCTGCGAGTTTATCATCGTTTGTACATAATAAGGTAGATAAATTTTGTTTTTTCATCATTTCAATTGCATCAATTAACAATCGATCTTTGTCAATTGATATTTTTCTAATATTTTTTTCCATAATTTCACTGATACGCATAATATTACCCTCAATTCAATAATGAAACTGAATTTTATTAAGATTTTTTATTAGTGCAAAAAAGAATATTCAATGGAAGAAATTAAGGATTTGGTAAAAAAGAATTTTAATTATTTTTTTATTTTGCCTTTCCCAGTTGGGATTAAACGCTGTATTTCATCAATATTAATTTGTTTTATCTTATTTCGGAGTTTTGAATCTTTAACATTTGATAACCAATATGACATAATTTCTTTTGCTAGTCTGGAACTTTTTAAATCTCCTGGATAAATTTCTACCGGAAAGAGTATATCTTTTTGTTCTATATTTGGAGAAATTACGGGATATGTATAGTCATCTTCGATTTTAAACCCAATTTTAATTGTTGCAGGGATAGATTTCAAAATATTTTTTTTACCTTTGATTATAAATGATCCTTTTTT